>NZ_BBPH01000265.1 GCF_000787695.1 Paracoccus sp. PAMC 22219
CGCGATGGCGGGCCAGTTCGGGCCCCGGCGCTGTCGGCGCGGCTGGCGGCCATCGCCAGGTCCGATGCGGAGCGGGTGGCGGCGCGGGCCGCGTCCGACAGCAGGCGTTCGGCCTCGCGCCGCGCATCGCGGGCGGATTTTTCGGTCTGGGCGGCGTGGCCAAGGGCCGCGCGGGCGTCCTCATGCGCGTCGCGGGCGACGTCGGCGCGGTCGCGGGCATCGTCGGACTGGGCGGCGATCCGCGCCAGCGCGTTCACGTTCTGCAGGTGCAGCGCGGCTGACGAGGCGGCCTGCCCCGCCATGACCCGCAACCCGTCCCACCGGAACAGATCGCCCGCAGGCGTGACCAGCGACTGTCCCGGCAACAGCGCGGGTTGCAGCGCCGCGCCCTGCCCCGCGTCCAGCACCAGCCCGGTCTGCGACATCCGTCGCGCCAGCAGGTCGGGCCCGCGCACATGCGGCGTCAGGGGCTGCGCGCCATCCGGCAAGGGCTGCGTCGCGTCCCAGACCGGCAGGTCGTGCCAGCCGGTCCCGTCCTGGGTCACCCCCGCGCGCAGGTCGTCGCCCAAGGCCGCGCCGAACGCGGCCTCGTATCCGCGGGCGACCTGAACCCTGTCCAGCAGCGTCGCGCCCCCTGACTGCCCACGTTCGACCAGCCGCTGCAGCGCGGTGCGTTCGGCGGCAAGGGCCGCGGCCTCGCCCTCGGCCTCGGCGCGGGCGCTGCGGGCGGCGGCCTCGACCGCCTCCAGATCGGCCCGCGTGCCTTCGGCCTGGGCCAGCGCGTCCTCGGCCCCATGCGCGCGGTCGCGGGCCTGGTCCTGCGCGGCATCGGCCCGGTCCAGCGCGGATGCGGCCGCCTCTCCGGCGGCATTGGCTTGGGCCACGGCCTCCGCCGCCTCGGTGGCGGATCGGTCGGCGCGGTCGAACATCGCGCGCAGGTCACCCGCCAGGCGTTCGGCGGACTGGTGGCGCGCGGCCAGGCGGGCGGATTCGTCGGTCAATTCGGCCAGCCGCGCCTCGATCTCGCCGCAGCGCCTCG
>NZ_BBPH01000264.1 GCF_000787695.1 Paracoccus sp. PAMC 22219
CGGAACGACCACCCCGGCCGGCTGCCACCCCGGCCGCTGCCGCCGCGGCCACTTCCGCCCCGGCCGCTGGCACCACTCGCATCGCTGGCATGCGCCGCCCCGAACCCGGCCAGGGCAGGGGCCACATAGATCGCGCCGGCGGCTCCTGCGGCCAGACCCAGCTTGGCCAGAAGGCCGCGACGCGAAAGACGGATATCGGACGTATCGGACATGGGCTTCTTCCTTTGAGTTGCTGGAACCGGTCCTGTCCGGTTCATGGGTGCAACGGGCCGGCGGGGCGTCTTATTCCCCGCTGACCGAAAAAAGCTGCGATCCGTCATCGGCGCAGGCCGATGGCGATGCGACCATGCCGTGACCAAAGACCGGGTCGCGGCCCGGCGCGCCCAGATCAGTGGCGCAGCGGAACAGGCGGTCGCGCGCGTCCGCGGCGTTCAGCCCGTCGCGGGCCATGCCAAGCGCCAGCGCGGCCGAGACGAAGGGCGCCGCATAGGATGTGCCCGACCGCAGGCGCCCCCCCTCGATCGAGGCCGCGGTCCACAGGTTCACGCCAGGCGCCGCCAGCGCGACATGCGGCCCCTGCGCCGCCTGGCGATAGGGGGCGCGGTCGGCATCGACGGCGGTGACGGCGATGACCTCGGGCCAAGCGGCGGGAAAGGCGGGGGCGGCACCCGGCCCGCCATTTCCTGCGGCCGCGACCAGGCCGATGCCCGCGTCGCGCGCCTGGATCACGATCTGGCGCAGCACCGGGTTGGCGGGACCCGAAAACGACATGTTGATGACCTGCACCCGCGCCTGGATCAGCACGTCCAGCGCGTTCAGCAACGAGAACGCATCCGCCGCCGCGCCGTCGGCACGGCTGTGGAACGCCTCGACCGCGATCAGGTCGGCCCGGGGCAGCAGGCCGGGGGCGCGGCCGTGCGGGTTGCCGATCAGCAGGGCCGCGACGGCGGTGCCATGCCGTCGTCCGGCCGCGTTTCGTCCGTCCAGATCGACCTGGTTCACACGCAGCGACTGACCGCGCAGGGACGGGTGGTCGGGATTGACGCCGGTGTCGATCATGCCGATCCGGGGCCGGGCCTGCAGGTCGGCAGGGGTCCAGCTGACCATCTTCTGGGCCGCGCAATCGGCGCCGTCGCAGGTCAGATCATCGGGGCGATAGAGAGAGTTCAGCGCCGCCAGCGACCCTGGCAGCAGGCGGGCGATCTCTTCCCTGGCCTGGGCGGCGTTGCGGCCCGGCGGCAGGCGCAGCCGCGCGGCGCTGCGCGACAGCGTGGCATTGTCGCGCTGCGACAGCACGTCATAGCCCGCCG
>NZ_BBPH01000263.1 GCF_000787695.1 Paracoccus sp. PAMC 22219
CAGCACGTCATAGCCCGCCGCCTGCAGCGGCTGCACGCTTTGACCGGGGGCCAGGATCACCACCATCTCGGGGCGGGGACGCGGGCGGGCCTGCCGCTGGCGCACCGGCCGCGAGACCGAGGCCCGCCCCGATCCCCGGCCAAATCCCCGGCCGGACCCCCGACCAGATCCCCGGTCCGAACCGCGACCCGACCCTTGCCCCGAACCGCGGCCCGATGATCCGCTGCCGTCGGATGCGCGGGCCGTGCCGGTCCCGATCAGCGTGGGGGCCGCATAGGCCAGTCCCGCCGCCAGACCCATCCGGGTCAGCAGCGCGCGGCGGGTGGTCGGGGCGTCCTGGGTCATCGGCAGGTCCTTCAAGCGGTCACGTCGGACTGTGGGAACGGGCGTCGGGACCATTCTATTCCCTTCGACCGGGGCGCGGCACTTTTCTTTCGCGCACGATGGAATAAAAGCGGACAGGCGTCGTTTCAGGAATGACCGATGCCGCAAGGGGGAGCCCATCCGTGACCGATGACCTGCGCGCACAGATGATCGCCCTGTTGCCCCGCCTGCGATCCTTTGCACGCGGCCTGGCGCGCCAGCACGCGCTGGCAGACGACCTGGTGCAGATCACCGTGGAAAAGGCCCTGCGGAACCTGGACGGGTTCGTGCCGGGGACGCGGATGGACAGCTGGCTGTTTCGCATCCTGCGCAACAGCTTCATCGACCATGTGCGCGCGCGTCGCGACACCGACAGCCTGGACGACGACGACGCCCTGCCCATCATGGGCCAGGACGGCCGCGAGGTGACCGAGACCCGTCTGCACCTGGCCGATGTCCGCCGCGCCATGGACCGCCTGCCCGAGGATCAGCGCGTCGTGCTGATGCTGGTCTGCGTCGATGGCATGCGCTATCGCGAGGCCGCGCTGGCGCTGGACGTGCCGCAGGGCACGGTGATGAGCCGTCTTGGCCGCGCCCGCGCGGCCTTGGCGCAGGCGCTGCAGGACGATCCCACCCTTCCGTCGGCCAAGCTGGGCTGAAGCAACAAGGCATGACCCGATGACCCCAATCGACCCCCCAACCGATCCCAACGACGAGAGCGACGAGATGCTGATGGCCCTGGCGGACGGCGAACTGGACGACATCACCGCCGAACGCCTGTGGCGGCGGATCGAGACGGACTCGGCGCTGGCCGGCCGTTTCGCGCTGTTCGCCGACACCCGCCACGGTCTGCAGGCAGCCTTTCCGCCCGAACCCGTTCCCGACCGGCTGATCGCCACGATCATGGCGGGCGCGCCCGCGCCGGTGGTGGTGCCGTTCCGACGCAGGCTGGCCGCGCGGCCGCTGGCGGGCTGGGCGATGGCCGCGTCGCTGGTGCTGGCCGTGGGTCTGGGCGGGTTTCTGGCCGGTCGCGGGACGTCGCGACGGCGGCGCGTTGCAGCAGGCGGCGGTCGCGCTGGCGCAGGTGCCGACCGGGGGC
>NZ_BBPH01000262.1 GCF_000787695.1 Paracoccus sp. PAMC 22219
CCCGTGGCCGCCCTTGCCCATGACGGCATGCACGCCAACAACGCCTATGCCCGCAGCACCAACCCCCAGGTGGGCGCGGTCTTCCTGCAGCTGGAAAACCACCGCCAGGTCGCCTGCACCCTGCAGGGCGCATCCTCGGACGCCGCCGAACGGGTCGAGCTGCACACCCATGTCGAGGAGGACGGCGTCATGAAGATGACCCGGATCGAGAACGGCATCGCCGTCGCCGCCGGTCAGACGCATGACCTGAACCGGGGCGGCGATCACATCATGATGCTGGGCCTGACCGAACCGCTGGCCGATGGCGACAAGCTGACCCTGACGCTGGATTTCGGCGATTGCGGGACCGAGGCGGTGGAGGTCGTCGTCGACAACCAGCGCGAGGCGACCGCCGCCCCCGGCGATCACGCCCACGGCGACCACGAAGGCCACTGAGCGTGGCCTAGGCCGCCCGCTCGACCAGCTGGGCGGCCACCGGTCCCAGGTGCTGAACGATCAGCGAAACGCCTTGGGCCGAAGGATGGACCCCATCCCGCAGCAGCAGCGGTGCCCGGTCGGGCGCCGGCACCTGCGCCAGCGGCGCGTACAGGTCCTGCAGCAGCAGGGCGCCGTGGCGCTCGGCCAAGCGCGGCCAGATCTGGCTCCAGGCGCGGCGCCATTCGGGCTGGCCCGCCGGGGCGTGGATGCCGACCAGCAGCAGGGGCCGCCCGCCGCTGCCTGCCGTCTGCATGATCGCGTCCAAGTTCGCCTCGGCATCGGCGGGCTGCCAGCGGCGCAGCATGTCGTTGCCACCCAGCTCGACCATGACGGCATCGGGGCGGTGGCGGCGCATCGACACCTCGATCCGAACGCGGCCGCCATAGGTCGTGTCCCCCCGACAGCCCCGCATCGATCAGGTCCGCCGGACGCCCGGCGGTGGCCAGCCATGACGACAGCTGCGGAACCAGGCCTTCGGTCCGGCCCAGGCCGAACCCGGCGGTCAGGCTGTCGCCGAAACACAGGATGCGCGGCAAGGCTTGTGCCTGGGCGGGGCGGACCAGCGTGGCGGCGGCAGCGGCGGCCAGCAGGTGGCGGCGGGTCAGGGTCATGCGGCAGTCCTCAGGCGCAGGGCATTGGTCACCACGAAGACCGAGGACAGCGCCATCGCACCCGCCCCCAGCATGGGCGACAGTTGCGGTCCACCAAAAGGCACCAGCGCGCCCATGGCAACCGGGATCAGCGCGGCATTGTAGGCGAATGCCCAGAACAGGTTCTGGCGGATGTTGCGCATCACCGCCCGTGACAGGCGAACAGCGCGGGCGACGCCCTGCGGATCGCCGGCCATCAGCACCGCATCCGCAGCCTCGATCGCGATGTCGGTGCCGGTGCCGATGGCGATGCCCGTGTCGGCGGCGGCCAGCGCCGGCGCGTCATTGATGCCGTCGCCCACGAAGACGCTGCCCGGACCCATCGCCCGGATCGCCGTCAGCTTGTCATCGGGGGTCAGCCCGCCCTGCACCCGGTCGATGCCTAGCCGCGCGCCCACTGCCCGGGCGGTCGCGGGCAGGTCGCCCGACAGCATCTCGGTCCGCAGGCCCATGTCGCGCAGGGCGGCGATGGCCGCGGCGGATTCCGGGCGTTCGGGATCGGCCAGCGCGAATGTCGCGACATGGCGGCCATCGACCGCCAGATGCACCGGGGTGGCCCCCTCCGCGGAGGCGGCATCGGCCTGCCGGGTCAGGGCGGGATCGGGCGCGATGCCCGCCGCCTGCAAGGCGTTGGCGTTGCCGATCAGCAGCGACCGTCCCTCGACCGTGGCGGTCAGGCCGCGGCCGGGCAGGGCGGTGACCGATTGCGCCGGGGGCAGGGCAATGTCCCCGGCCTCGGCCAGAATTGCCAGGGCGAGGGGGTGTTCGGACCGCGCCTCGGCGGCGGCGGTCAGGCGCAGGGCGTCGTCGCGGTCGATGCCTTGGGTCCAGATCTGCGTCACGCGGGGGCGTCCCTGGGTCAGCGTGCCGGTCTTGTCAAAGGCCACGACCTGCGCACCCGCCAGCTTTTGCAGGGCGTCGCCCTGGCGGAACAGGATGCCAAGCCGCGCGCCGCGCCCGCTGCCGACCATGATCGACATCGGCACCGCCAGCCCCATCGCGCAGGGGCAGGCGATGATCAGCACCGACACCGCCGCCACGACCGCATGCGCCAGGTCCGGGCCAAAGGCCAGCCACAGCGCAAAGCTCAGCGCCGCCAGCCCGATCACCACGGGAACAAAGACCCGTGTGACCCGGTCGACCAGCGCCTGCACCGGCAGGCGGGCGGCCTGCGCCTGTTCGACCAGCGCCACGATCCGCGACAGCACGGTGTCCTGCCCCGTGGCCGTCACGCGATAGGTCAGCGCGGCCGCGCCGTTGACCGTGCCGCCGGTCACCGCATCGCCGGGCGCGCGCAGGACCGGGACGGGTTCGCCCGTCAGCATCGATTCGTCGACATGGCCCGCGCCCTCGGTCAGGACGCCGTCCAGGGCGATGCGTTCACCGGGCGCCAGCTGCACCAGGTCGCCCGGCTGCAGATCGGCCACCGCGACCCGCACGGGGCGCCCGTCGCGCAGGGCGGTCGCGTGATCGGGCGTCAGTGCCAGCAGAGCGCGGATCGCGGTACCGGCCTGGCCCTTGGCGCGCGCCTCCAGCCAGCGGCCGGTCAGGATCAGGGTCACGATCACCCCCGCGGCCTCGAACCACACCTGGCGGGATGCGGCGGGGACCAGTCCGGGGGCCAGCGTGACGACGGTCGAAAAGACGAATGCCGTGCCTGCGCCAAGCGCCACCAGGCTGTTCATCTCGGGCGCGCCGCGGCGCAGGGCGGCCAGCCCGGTGCCGAAAAAGCGCCGCCCCGGCCCGGCCAGCACCGCCAGCGTCAGGACCATCTGCATCGCCCACAGCGCGCGGACGGGCACCAGCCCGTGCAGCCAGTGGTGGAAGGCCGGGACCAGATGGCCGCCCATCTCGACCACCACCACCGGCAGGGTCAGGGCGGCGGCGGTCAGCGCGGCGCGGCGCAGGGCGGGCGCCTCGTCCGGGGGCGGAGGGGCGCGGTCGATGATGACGGTCGCGGGATAGCCCAGATCGGTCACGATCCGTGCCAGCGCGTCCGGGGTCATGGCGGGGTCGTGGGTCACCTGCGCGCGATGCTGTGGCCAGGTTCACCTGCGGCCTGCGTCACGTCCGGGCGCGCGGACAGCACGCCGGCCAACCCGGCCCGAACAGGCCGCCACAGCCTCA
>NZ_BBPH01000261.1 GCF_000787695.1 Paracoccus sp. PAMC 22219
GTCGAAGCAGGTCTCGACGGTCTCGTCCCACCGGTCGATCAGGCGGCGGTCGGCGGCGCCGAGGGACCCGCTGGCGGGAAGGAGGAGGACCGCGCCGAGGGCGGGGACGGCCAGGGCGGCGGCGATGAGCAGGGGGCGGGGAGGCAGGGTCACGGGTCCGATCCTTCGGGAATGAGGGCCCGGCGGCGCGGCATGCGCCGCCGGGTCGGGGCGCGCTCAGCGCCGGGTCAGCGCGTCGAGATCGGCATGGACCACCATGGGGGTCGCTTTGTAGCCCAAGGCGCGCGCGGCGGCGAAGGGGTCGTCGGAGATCTCCGCGCCAGGGTGGCAGGCGTGGAGATAGATCGCGGTGACCAGCGTGGTGGCGCCGGCGGGGGTGACCAGGTCGAGGCTTTGGTAGGCGCCGTCGGCCAGGCGGTAGGCCGGGCGGTCCTTGGCGCAGAAGACCTGCACCGGGGCGGGCGCCTCCCAAGCAAGCGTGGCGGGGTCTGCGTCGGCGCGGTCCGAGACGGCGCTCCGGAGGGCGACGAGGACCAGATCGCCCGGCACAGCCGCGCTGCCGGTGCCGATCACGCTGCGCGAGACCTGGTCGTAATGCAGGCACTCGCCCATGTGGCAGCGGCCGAGGTAGGGTTCGGCCCGCACGGGGCCGGGCAGGGCGAGGACAGCGGACAGGGTCAGCGCGGCGGCCAGGATCGGGGGCGTCTTCATTTGGGCTCTCCATTAGCGGTGTCGGGTGATGGGCAAGTAATGGTCTGGGTCATTCGGTGCAGGAGGCGGGATCGCCGAGACAGCGGCGCAGGGTGGCGGGCGCGTCGGGATCGAGCCCCTCGGCCAACCGCCCGGGCGTCACGGTGATGCCCGTCAGGCGCCAGGTGTCATCGCCGGCGTCGCCGCCTGGTGCGCCGGCCTCTGGCGCCTGCAGCCGACCGGTCAGCGCCAAGGGCGCGTCCTCCGTGCCGATCTGCAGGGTCAGGTCGTGCCGGGGCTTGGAGAAGAGGCCGCTGCGGGCGTCAAGCGCGGCCCCCAACCCCCATTCGCAGGCGAGGATGCGCAGCGCCACGGTCTCGCCGCCGCCGAGGTCCATCTGTGCGGCCTGCAGCGCCTCCGGCGCCTCGGCCGCCGCGAAGAGGTGCTGGCAGCGGATCTCGGTCCGCCGCGCCTCGAAGGTGGCCCGCGCCTGGCGGCACCGGCCGAGGAGCGGCGCCGTCCAGCGCGTGCCCCGGTCATAGACCGCGCAGTCGGGCAGGGCGTCGCGGTCGTCACGGTCCGGGTCCAGCGCGGCGATGCGCGCGTCCAGCGTGCGGGCTTCCGCGGCGATCACCGCCTCGCGCCGGGCCGCCATCGCGGCGCGGGCCTCGGCCAGGGTGTCCCGCAGCGGCGCCAGCGCCTCGGCGTCCTCGCTGCGGCTCAGCCAAGCCTCGATCCGGGGCGCCAGCGCATAGCCGTCGGTGGCCAGGAGCCCGTCCAGCGTCTCCGGCGCGGCCTCGAGGGCGGCGAGGTCGCGGGCGATCACCGCCTCGACCGCCGCGCGCAGAGGAACGGCCACGCGGGCCTCGCAGGCCGACAGCGCGGCCGCGGCCAGCGGTGCCCCGGCCGGCGCGCGGGTCGCGGCGATCCGCGCCCGGCAATGCGCCAGGATCGCCTCGGGGTCGCTGAGCGCCTCAACACCTTGCGCCAGCTCCGCGCCGAGCCCCTCCGCGGCCGCGTCGACCAGCGGTCCGGTCAGCGCGCCGGTCGCCTCTGACGTGTCCGCCCGCGTCATGCCCCGGCCCGCCGGCAGCGCCGGGGCGTCGACCGGGACGGGGGCCGCCGGGACGGGTGCGGGCAAGGCAGGTGCCGGGAGCATGCAGATGGCGGCCAGCGTGTTGCCGAGCAGAAGGGCGGGCAGGGACAGGCGGTTCGACGCCAAACGCGTCGGTGTCGGGCGGGTCTGTGTCAGGTGGATCATGGCGGGCCTCGGGGCGCAGCAGGGAACGGGCGCGCGCGACAGGCCGCGCGGCGGGAGGGATCGGCGGGGTGATCGACAGGGCGACCGGGGAGTGATGGATGGGTATGGCCGCGCGCGGGGCGCGAGCCTCAGACCCTGATGGGCTTGCACGGTGCGGGCGAGGCACGCGGTTCGGCGCAGCGGCGCGATGGTAGGGGGCAGGCTGGTCTCATGAATCTCTCTCGCGCACGACTCGGGTTCTTGCGCGTCTAGGATCGGAATGACCGAACATGCCGACCCTCTGCTCACCGCCTTCGCCGCCGTCCTGCGCCATCACCGTCGTGCGGCGGGGTTCACGCAGGAGGGCCTCGCCCACGAGGTGGGCCTCAGCCCGCGCTACATCTCGCTGCTCGAGACCTGCCGTCACCAGCCCTCCCTGGGCACGATGGCCGACATTGCCGACGTCCTGGGCCTGCCCTTGGCGCAGATGATCGCCGAGGCGGAGGCCGAGGTGGAGGGCGAAGTGGGGGGCGACCAAGTGGCCGGCGACGCTTCCGGTCGGATTGCCAAGGACTGAGGCAGGCGTTCCTGCGGCACGGCCTTCCATCACCGGGTATCCTTCGGTGACGCGGCAATGTGCGCTCGCGCCGTTTCCAGGTGACCGACCAGCAGGTCGAGCCGGTCGAGGGCCAGGAGCGCGCCGCGGGTGAGCGGCGCCGTCTTGGGACCGGGCACCGCCTCGGCGGCCCAGAAGACCAGCCCGAGAAGGTCGCGCAGGACTGCGGCCTCGTCCAGCGCATCGACGAGGGTGCCCCGCAGCAGGGCAGGGTCGGGGACCTCCTCAGACATCGGGTGACCCTCCCGTGCCGGGAACGGGGGGCTGCGGAACGGACCCGGCCGATCCGCCATCACCGGTCGCAGACGGCGTGTCGCCATCCGTCACCGTCCGCGTTCTGGCTGTTGGTGCTGACGGTGCTGACGGCGCCGGTGACGGGTTCTCTCCATCGGTCCGCGACCCCTCGTCCGCAGTGATGGCAACTGCGATCGTTGGGTCCTCGAATGGATCGCCCTCGATCACCCGTTCCGCCTCAAGGCGTGCTGCCAGCGCGTCGAGGAGCGGCCGGCTCTCCTTCAGGAGCACCGTGGCGCGGCCATGGCCACGCTGGAGATGCGCCTCGACGCGGTCGCGCAGATGCGGATCGGTCGCCAGCCGCGCCATCGGGTTGGCGTGCCAGGTCAGGCCCCCGCCGAGGCCCCAGGACAGCTCCAACTGCAGCGCGAGCCCGGTCGCCAGCGCCAGGTCGCTGCCGGCATCGCCCCCGGCGCCGGTGCCGGGGCGCCGAGGACCAGCGCCTCGGCCGCGCGCCCGGCCAGCCGGCAGGTGATCCGCGCCTCCAGGCCCACGCGTGTCGGGGTGCCGGCCTGCTCCTCGATGGCGACGAGGCCGCCCGTCGCACCGATCCGCGCCGCGGTGATGCGGCCGGCGAGGACCTCGGCCTGGCGCAGGCGGTGGAAGGCCACGGCATGGCCCGCCTCGTGAACCGCCATCCGGCGCATCAGGCCCGGCGCCTCGGGGCCGAGACCCAGGCGCCGGCAATGCCGACGGCGGTGATCCCGCGGCCGGCGGCACGGGCCAGGCTGCGGGCCTCGCGCAGGGCGGCGTCGATCTCGGCCGGGCTCTGGCCGATGGCGCGACGGGACAGATCGTCCAACGCCTCGGGGGGCAGCGCGTCACCTAGCTGCCGGGTGAGGATCGCGTGGAGGCCCGCGCGGCCGGGCAGCCGCAGGGCCAGCGTGCGGTCGAGCCTGCCAGGACGGCGCAGGGCCGGATCGATGGCGCCCGGGTCGTTGGTTGCGGCCAGCACCAGCACCCCCTCGAGACCCAGCACTCCATCGAGCTGTTCCAGGAGCCCGGCGATGACCTGCGCGCGGTAGGTCGAGGCGTGCCGGTCGTCGGAGCCGCGGCTGCCGGCGGCGTCCAGCTCGTCCAGGAACAGCA
>NZ_BBPH01000260.1 GCF_000787695.1 Paracoccus sp. PAMC 22219
CTGCCCGGCAGGCCGGACAGCCTGACGTACCGGCACTGAGAACAGGACGGACGCCGTGACGAAACGCGCCTTGGTCATCGACGACCACCCGATCACCCATCTGGGCGCCAGCCGCCTGCTGCGCGATCTGGGCTATCGACCCGGTCGGCCATGGCCAACAACGGCGAGGACGCGCTGCTCTTGGTCGCGGCGGAGCAGCCGGACCTGATCGTGCTGGACTGGATGCTGCCGCGCGTGTCGGGCATCGAGGTCTGCCGCCAGGTCAAGGCCGACCCCGCGACCCGCAACATCCCGATCATCATGCTGTCGGCGCGCAGCGAGGAGGTCGACCGCGTCCGCGGCCTGGAGACCGGCGCCGACGACTATGTGGTCAAACCCTATTCGGTGGTGGAACTGCTGGCGCGCCTGCGCACGCAGCTGCGCCGCACCCGCCCCGCCACGATGGGCGAACGGCTGTCATTCGCCGACATCATCCTGGACGCCGCCGAACACCGGGTCTTCCGCGCCGGCCAGACGCTGCACCTGGGGCCCACCGAATTCCGGCTGCTGTCCACGATGATGGAAAAGCCCGGCCGCGTCTGGACGCGCGAACAGCTGCTGGACCGGGTCTGGGGCCGCGACATCTATGTCGACACCCGCACCATCGACGTCCATGTCGGCCGCCTGCGCAAAGCCCTCATGAAAAACGGCGGAGACGACCCCCTGCGCACCGTCCGAGGCGTCGGATACGCTCTGGGGTGACCCTAGGCCGCCAGCCCCGCATAGATGCCGCCCTGTGACAGCAGGTCGGCATGGGTGCCCATTTCCACCACGCGGCCCTGGTCCATGACCACGATGCGGTCGGCGTTGCGGATCGTGCCCAGCCTGTGGGCGATCACCAGCGTGGTGCGGCCCACCGACAGCGCGTCCAGTGCCGACTGGATCTCGCGTTCGGTCTGGCTGTCCAGGGCGCTGGTCGCCTCGTCCAGGATCAGGATCGGCGGGTTCTTCAGAAAGGCCCGCGCGATGGCCACGCGCTGTTTCTGCCCGCCCGACAGCATCACCCCGCGTTCGCCCACGATGGTGTCCAGCCCCTGCGGCAAGCCTTCGATCATTGCGGCCAGCTGCGCCTTGGCTGCGGCCTGCGCGACCTCCATGTCGGTGGCGTCCAGGCGGCCATAGGCGATGTTCTCGCGCAGCGTGCCGCCGAACAGGAACACGTCCTGGCTGACCAGCCCGATCTGGCGGCGCAGGCTGTGCAGGCGCATCGCGGGCAGGTCCAGCCCGTCGACGACGATGCGTCCCTCGCTCGGTTCATAGAACCGCGGCAGCAGCGCCAGCAGCGTGGTCTTGCCCGCCCCGGATGGGCCGACGAACGCCACGGTCTCGCCCGCGCGGATCGACAGATCGATCCCCGACAGGATCGGGCGGTCGGAGTCATAGGCAAATCCCACCCCCTCGAACCGGATGTCGCCGCGCAGCGCCGGGGCGTCGACCGCGTCCGGGGCGTCGGCGATTTCCGGTTCGGTGGCCAGCAGTTCCTGATAGCGCCGGAACCCGGCAATGCCGCGGGGATAGGTCTCGATCACGGCGGCGATCTTTTCCAGCGGGCGATAGAAGACGCCAACCAGCAGCAGGAAGCCCACGAAACCGCCCGTGGTCAGGTCGCCCGACAGAACGAACCCCGCGCCCATGACCATCACGATGACCTGCACCAGCCGCAGGCCCATGTATTGCAGTGCCGACGACGCGGCCATGACGCGATAGGCGTCCAGTTTCGCCTGGCGATAGCGGGCGTTGTCGGCGGCGAACAGGTGGCTTTCATGCGCCTCGTTGCCAAAGGCCTGCACGACGCGGACGCCCCCCAGAGTCTCCTCCAGCCGGACGTTGAAATCGCCCACGCGGGAATAGATCGCGCGCCAGGTCTGCGTCATGCGCCCGCCATAGACGATCACCAGCGCCAGCATGGCCGGCACGATCAGCGCCACGATGATCGCCAGTTGCGGGTTGATCCAGAACATCAGCAGGAACGCGCCCACGAAGGTCATCAGCGCGATGAAGGCGTCTTCGGGGCCGTGATGGGCGACCTCTCCGATCTCCTCCAGATCGCGGGTGACGCGGGCGACCAGCTTGCCGGTGCGCGCGCGGTCGTACCAGCGCCAGGACAGGCGCGTCAGGTGGTCGAAGGCGCGGGCGCGCATGGCGGTTTCGATGTTGATGCCCAGCTTGTGGCCCCAATAGATCACCACCGTCAGCAGGCCCGTGTTGACCACGTACAGCGCCAGCAGCCCGCAGGCGGCCGCCACCGTCAGCGTCCAGTCCCCCTGCGGAAGCAGGTGGTCGATGAAGGCGGTGACGGCCAGCGGAAAGGCCAGTTCCAGCAGGCCCGACACGACGGCGCAGCCGAAATCCAGCCAGAACAGGCCCAGATGCGGACGATAGTAGGAAAAGAAATCTTTCAGCATGCGGCCTCTCAGGCGGGAATGGCGACGGGGCGTCCGTCGGGGCGGGTCAGGACCTGCATCGGCAGGCCATAGATGTCGTGCAGCGTGTCGGGGCGCATCAGGCGTCCGGGCCGCCCTGCCAGACCAGCCGCCCGGCCTTGAGCGCCACGACATGGTCGCAGAAGCGCGCGGCCATGTTGACGTCATGCAGCACGATGACGGCGCTACGCCCCTGGTCGTGGCACATCGCGGCGACCAGGGCCAGCACCTCGACCTGGTGGGCGATGTCCAGCGCGCTGATCGGTTCGTCCAGCAGCAGGGTGCCCGCCTGTTGCGCGACCATCATGGCCAGCCAGACGCGCTGGCGTTCGCCGCCCGACAGGGTGTCGACCAAGCGGTCGGCAAAGG
>NZ_BBPH01000259.1 GCF_000787695.1 Paracoccus sp. PAMC 22219
GTCACGATGACATCGATTTTCGGCCATTCCTTGTTGATCTGTTCGGCAAGCCAGATCCCATCTTTCTCAGCGCTCAAGTCGATATCCGTGAACACGACCAGAATGTCAGGATAACGTCTTAGCAAAATCAAGGCTTCTTCCGCGTTCCTGGCCTCCATCGCCTCGAACCCTGCATCTTCCATGATCGAGACAGCCGTCATGCGCAAAAGGCCCTGATCCTCGACAACGAGAATTACCGGGTCAAATTGTGATATGTTCATACTTAAATTCTCATCTCATAGCGGTATGGGTATACGAGAGAAAAAGGAGTTCATAGCTCTACAGTTCCCACTGCGAAATGCTGTAGCGGCTAATCGCTCGTGGGCAGTGGTTTTCGAGGTCGGTAAGGGAGGAGTAGCCAATTGGCGGTATTTGACCCACCGGCAGGTTGCCGTCTGCCTGATAGACAACGGCTGACAGGTCCACTGAGCCTTCAAAGTGAGTGTTAGCTACAAGCTGCGGACATCTTCAAACTGGTATTCTCTTGCTGATCATGTTTCAGGCGGGGGTAAGGTCTGACCCCTGGACAGGCATGTCCCGACACGTTCCGACTGCACCAGCATCATGGTCAGGTCATCCTGTCCCAGATCAGGCGGTGCATGCGGCTCACCAAGCAGAGCATGCATTGCTCGAGGACGCGCCAGGCAGTGTGCGTGGCGATCGATTGTTGTCCATCTCGTCAACGTCCGGAACTTGCACCTAATCCATGAGGAAAGCCACCTTCGAGACCTTCGTTCTCTTGCATGGGTCATACAGAAATCAAAACATACGCGTTGAGGTTGTGAAACCCTCGGCCGCTTGCGGGGATTTAGCGTAGGTGCAGGCATTTGGTTGCATGCAACACCAGTGACATAAAATCCGGAATGACCATGCATACCAATAATGATTTGCTGGACGAGATCGAACAGCGTGCGTTGGCCGAGCGCGTTTTGCTAAATATCCTGCGCGCGACGCTTACTTGCCCAGGAGCAATGGACAACCAAAGTGTGGCGATGATGATGTCTGTCGCTGCAACGGAGCGCGAACGGCATGGCGATTACAAGGCTGCTGCCCTGCTCGGCCAATGGAAAACACTCGTTGACGGCTGGACCTGATTCAGTCCCTGGACACAGAACGCCTGGTGGTGGTCCCATTGGCTGGAAAGAACCAGGCGTCACCCCCCAGCCTCAAATATAACCTTGTTAATGTGGCCGGTGGTCATTCTAATTCTCTTGTTCCTAGAACTAGTCTTTTGAACCAAACCAAGGCCTGTTACGGGACGAATAAAACTGCCATCGGACCCGATGCCGCCAGCATGGGGCTCAGGTCCCCGCCCACCAGCGTGTAGCGATACTCTGTCCTGCTCTGCCCCCCGAAAACTCCAGCATCCGGCG
>NZ_BBPH01000258.1 GCF_000787695.1 Paracoccus sp. PAMC 22219
AAAACCGACCTTGCATGCGCGGTCGCCGCTGACAGGCGGTTCCCGGGGAAGGTCGTGGCAGAAACCCTTGGTGTGGCCCGCTCGAACCTGGTCGATCGACTGAAGGGCAAGACAAAACCGCGTCGGCGTTACCACAAGGCGCAAGACGCTGAGCTGGTGCCGCGGATCGCCGCGCTGGTGACGGTCCGACCGACCTATGGCTACCGCCGCATCACCGCGATCCTGAACCGCCAGCTGCGGTCAGAAAGCTCGGCACCGGTCAAACACATGGCGTAATTTGGAAACGGCTCTTCCTGTTATCCTGTGTCGTCGTTGATGAGGAGGAAGGACAATGACGCATTATGCAGGACTGGATGTCTTCGTAAAGGAAACCGCGATCTGCGTGATCGATGCGGTTGGGGCCGTCGTGTGGCGGGGGAAGGTTCACACGCAGATCGATACGATCGCAGAGGCGCTTGCGCGCCATGCGCCCGAGCTTGAGCGTGCGGGTATGGAGACAGGGCCGGTTGCGGTCTGGCTCTGGCATGGCTTGCGTGATGCAGCAGTGCCTCTGGATTGCATTCACGCCCGTCGGGCAGCAGCGGCGCTCAAGCTTCAGGTCAACAAGACCGATAGGAACGACGCCCGTGGCCTGGCGCAGCTTGTGCGATCGGGGTGGTATGAACCCGTTCCCATGAAGTCGATGGCGACCCACCGGGTGCGCGCCATTCTCGTAGCCCGGCAGCAAATCGTCGGCATGTGCACGGCGCTGATCAACAAGATCAGGGGATTGGCAAAAACGTTTGGCATCATTGTGGCTCCAGGCAAGGGATCGACATTTGATCGCGCCGTGAGGGCGGGGCTGCCAAGTGATCCGGTGGTGCGAAACCTGCTGGAGAGTCTGCTTGCGACACTGACCCTGCTTCGGGACCAGCGCCGCGCTTTTGACCGGCAGCTCGCCAGAGCTGCGCAAGAGAACGAGACATGCAAGCGATTGACCAGCGCACCGGGTGTTGGGCCTTTGACCGCGATCGCTTTTGCTGCTGCAATCGAAGATCCCTCCCGCTTCCGGCGCGCAAGTGATGTGGGCGCCTACCTCGGGCTCACGCCGAAACGGTATCAATCGGGCGAAGTCGACATTGGCGGACGCATCTCAAAATGCGGCGATCGCCTGACGCGCAGTCTTCTCTTTGAGGCGGCCTCGGTGATCCTGTACCGGACACGCGGCGAACTTGGCTTGCAAGACTGGGCGCGGCAACTTGCTGCACGGTCAGGAAGCTGGAAGGCGCGTGTAGCGCTTGCCCGAAAGCTGGCAGTAATCTTATTCTTGATGATGCGTGACGGAACAAGCTTTGAGCCGCGGCCGTATCATGCAGGGCGGGCAGCAGCATGAAGGGGGAGAACGACCAGCTATAGACCAATCGCGGAACGCCAGGCTCCCAGAGTGCTGGCCACAGCGATCTCGCGACACTCTTTGCGGCCTGTTCTGCTGGATCAGGATCGCGGGAATCACATCGAGACGCTGTTCGATCGAGCGCCACTCGTGCGGCAGGCGTCCGACCTGACCGCGAAGACGACAACGATCCTTTGGTGGAAATCGATCACGAGCTTTGGGAAACTGGCTTGCGTAATTAGACGACAAAAGGGTCTACAGGATCATGCAGGCCCATAGCCTGCTGCTTGCGCGGACATATACGGAGCGTCCCGAGCATGTTCACGACGGCAAGGTCATCGTCATGCGCTCTAACCTGCGCTGGTGTTCGGATGGGTTCGAGTTCACCTGCTGGAATGGCGATATCGTCCGCGGTGCCTTCATCATCGATGCCCACGACCGCGAAATCATCGCTTGGCGTGCTGTCGTAAATGCAGGGGTCAGCGGGTCAGACATCCGCGACATCATGCTAGAGGCCGTCGAGCGTCGCTTCGGAACATACCGTGCGCCTGCGGTCGTCGAGATGCTGTCCGACAACGGCTCACCCTACATCGCCAGGGACACGCAGATCTTCGCTCGCCAACTTGGTCTGAAGCCTTGCTTCACCCCGGTCCGGAGCCCTCAGAGCAATGGCATGTCAGAGGCATTCGTGAAGACGTTCAAGCGCGACTACGTCCAGGTGACGCCGCTACCAGACGCCCAAACCGCTCTCGGATTGATCGGAGGCTGGATCGAGGACTACAATGAAAATCACCCGCATTCAGGGCTGAAGATGCGCTCGCCCCGCGAGTTCATCGCAGCTAC
>NZ_BBPH01000257.1 GCF_000787695.1 Paracoccus sp. PAMC 22219
CGGCGGGCGGTGGCGCGGGCATAGACCGCCCCCAGGGGGGACAGCAGACGGGCCCTGGCGGTGGGCGGGCTGCGGAACCAGAAGGCGGGCGCGCGGGTCATGGGGTGGGGCTTTCGGCAAGGTCCAGGGCGGCGATCACCCGGTCGGCGATGCGGATCGCCACATCGGCGCCGCCGGTGCTGACCATCCAGGCGTTGCTGGCCAGCGTGGCGATGGTTTCGGGCTGGGTCAGTTCGGTCACGGCCACGGCCAGATCGTCGGCGGTGCGGACCTGGCGCACCGCATGGGCGCCGGCCAGCTGCTGCCATTCGGTGGCATAGGGCCCGGCCTGCGGACCATGCACGATGGCCGACCCCAGGGCCGCGGGTTCGAACGGGTGGCGCATGGCGTCGGATTCGCCCGACAGGGTGCCCCCCATGAAGCTGACGGGCGCCAGCCGGTACCACAGCCCCATCTCGGTCGGGCCGTCGGTCAAAAGGACCTGGATCTCGTCGCCGAAATCCTCGTCCTCGCTGCGCCGCGCGACGGTCAGGCCGCAGGCCTCGATGTCGCGGGCCAGCCCGTCGATGCGCGCAGGCTCGTCCGGCGCGATGATCAGCAGCGCGCGGTGCGACCGGCGCAACGCGGCCTGATGGGCGGACAGGATGGCCTGTTCCTCTGCCGGAGGCAGGCTGGCGGCGAACCAGGCGTGGCGGCCGTTCATCTGCTGGGCCATCGACACGCGTTCTGTTTCCGAACAGCGCAGCGGCTCGCGGATTTCCGACACCGGGCCGGTCATCGACAGATCACCCGCGCCCAGGCCCATGCGCCGCGCCACATCGAGGCTGGTCGCGTCACTGACCATCACCGCCTGCATCTGCGACAGCAGCTGGCGTCGCATGCGGGCATGCAGGCCCCAGCCCAGGTCGGCGCCCGTCAGGCGGAACTCGGCCAGGATCAGCGGAATGTGGCGCGCGGTGGCCGCCGCGATCAGCGCGGGCGGCAGGTCGGTGCCCAGCAGCAGGACGGCGCGCGGCCGCCCGCGGTCCAGCACCTGCGACACCAGCGCCGGGTCGTCGCCCGGATCGTCCGGACCCTGGGCCGACAGGCGGATCAGGCGCAGGCCGGGGCGCGCGCGCGACAGGCGGCCCAGGATCTGGGGTTCGGCGCGCAGGGCATCGGCGCTGGTGTGGATCGCCAGCGCCCGGGCCCGGTTCCGGCGGGGATGGCCGGGCAGGGCCGGGGCCGTCGCCGCGGCGGCC
>NZ_BBPH01000256.1 GCF_000787695.1 Paracoccus sp. PAMC 22219
GGGCGTGGCCAGCACCATCTGCGACAGCTGCGCAGGGTCGCTGCCCGCCCACAGGTCGGCAGGCAGCCCGGCGCGGCGCGGGCTTTGCGTGCCGGTGTGATCGGGGTTGCCCTGATCCAGGCGGGTGACCTGCACCGGACCCACCGCGCCGCTGGTGGCGACGGGTTGAGGACGCGTGCCGGGTCGGGGCGGCGGCGCGTCGCCCGGTCGCCAGGCCGAGCTTTCGCGCACCGGGCCGCGCACGCTGCCCGACAGCCAGTCGCTGGCCGACAGCGGTGGCTGCTGCGCCATCGCGAAACCGGGCAGCAGCGCCAGCACCAGCGCGCAAAGGGTGGTTCTGTCAGTCACCGGCAGCCTCGGCCGGCTGTTCGGCCGCGGGGGCGTCCAGCTGCAGGGGGCTGCGGACCTCTTGGCGGGTCGGGGCCATGTCGCCGAAATAGGCATAGCCCGCAAGCCCGATCAGGCCCGCCAGAATCAGCACCACCAGCAGTTTCAACATCCGCATTGCATTCGCCTTTGCTCGACCGTGTTTTCTGTGTTCTTGCGCCGGTCTTGGGCCGGCTCGGGGCGAATATATATGGCAATTTCCGAAAGATCACGTCATTCAGTCACCCGATTGACGGGGGGCCGGATGACACAGGTGCTGACGCGCCATATCGTGCTGATCGGAATGATGGGCGCGGGCAAGACCGCCATCGGGTCTGAACTTGCCCGCAGGCTGCGCGTGCCGTTCACCGATTCCGACGCCGAGATCGAGGCCGCGGCCGCCATGTCCATCAGCGAGATCTTCGCCCGCGACGGCGAGGCGTTCTTTCGCGCGCGCGAGGCGCAGGTCCTGTCGCGCCTGCTGGCGGGGGCGCCGGGCGTCGTCTCGACCGGGGGCGGTGCGTGGATGCGCCCCGAGAACCGGCAGATCGTCGCGGCGCGCGGCCTGTCCGTCTGGCTGAACTGTTCGCCCGAGACGCTGTGGGCGCGGGTGCGCCAGCGGCCGACACGACCCCTGCTGCAGACCGCCGACCCAAAGGGCACGCTGCTGCGGCTGCTGGCGGAACGCAGCCCGGTCTATGCGCTGGCGGACCTGGAATTCGTGTCCCGCGCCGGCGACACGATCGAGGCCACGGCCACGCGCCTGATCGCCGAACTGACCGCCGCACACCCCACCCTGACCCAGGAGAAGCCATGACCGATCCCGTCACCGTTCCCGTGCCGCTTGGCGACCGCGCCTATGACGTGCGCATCGGGCAGGGCCTGCTGGGCCGTGCGGGGGCAGAGATCGCGCCGCTGCTGTCGCGCCCGCGGGTGGCGATCGTCACCGATGCGACCGTGGCGGGGCTGCACCTGGCGCCGCTGCAGGACGCGCTGCGAAGCGCGGGCATCGCCAGCGAGGCGCTGGTCCTGCCCGCCGGAGAGGGGACGAAAAGCTGGCCGCACCTGACGGCCTGCGTCGAGTGGCTGCTGGAACAGCAGGTCGAGCGGCGCGATGTCGTGCTGGCCCTGGGCGGCGGGGTGATCGGCGATCTGGTGGGGTTCGCGGCGGCGATCCTGCGGCGCGGGGTGCGGTTCGTGCAGCTGCCCACGACGCTGCTGGCGCAGGTCGACAGCAGCGTCGGCGGCAAGACGGGCATCAACAGCCCGCGCGGCAAGAACCTGATCGGGGCATTTCACCAACCGTCGCTGGTGCTGGCCGATATCGAC
>NZ_BBPH01000255.1 GCF_000787695.1 Paracoccus sp. PAMC 22219
CGGCATCGGCCGCGGCGTTGGCTGCATCCTGGCTGTCGGTTCCCTGCGTGGCGGGGGCCTGATCCGCGGTCTGGGCGGCGCTCTGGGCGGCGTCGGCGGCGTCGTCGGCCAGACGCGCGGCATCGCCCGCGACGGTGTCGGGGGCCACGGTCTCGGGGGCCTGGGCCAGTTCCACGGGTTCGTCGGACCGGCTCTGCATCAGCACGGACGCGCCCCCCGCGGCCAGAACCAGAATCACGACGATCGGCAACAGTTTCGGCATCATGGACCCCTGATGTTCATGGCATTGGCACACTCTATGACACAGCCCCCCCCGCCGGAAAAGCGCCGCACCCCCCGATTGGGGCCGGATCGGCCCCCGCGGGGTCGAATTGCGGCCCGCACCGATCAATTCCGGTTGAATAACGGCGCGGTTGCCCTTATTTTCCTGTCACTTCGCATTGGCCATAAAAGGAGCAACGCCATAGCCCGCCGCCCGCATAACGCACCGCCCCAACGTGACACCGGTCCCCGCACCAACGAACGCATCCGCGTGTCCGAAATTCGCCTGATCGGTCCCGAAGGGGAAAACATCGGCGTCGTGCCGCCGTCGGTCGGCATGCAGATGGCACAGGATGCCGGGCTGGATCTGGTCGAGATTTCGCCGAACGCGGCCCCCCCGGTCTGCAAGGTCATGGACCTCGGCAAGTACAAGTACGAGATGCAGAAACGCGAGGCCGAGGCCCGCAAGAAGCAGAAGGTCATCGAGGTCAAGGAGATCAAGTTCCGTCCGGGAACCGATACCCACGACTATGACGTCAAGATGCGCAGCGTGCTCAAGTTCCTGGAAGGCGGCGACAAGGTCAAGGTGACCCTGCGTTTCCGCGGCCGCGAGATGGCCCACCAGGACCTTGGCCTGGAACTGCTGCACCGCGTCCGCGACGACGTCGGAGAGGCCGGAAAGGTCGAGACGATGCCCAAGCTGGAAGGCCGCCAGATGGTCATGATGATCGCGCCGAAATAAGGCCTGCGACACAGACGACGGAAACAGGGGCCGCGCGGGCATTGCCGCGCGGCCCTTTGCGTTGCAAGGATGCGCCATGACCCATGCCCCCGTCCTGCGCGTGATGCGCCTGCCCGATGCCGACCCGGCCATTCCGCTGCCCGCCTATCAGACGGAGGGGGCGGCGGGGGCCGACCTGTACGCGAACCTTGCCCCCGCCGACCGGGCGCAGGGGGTGACCCTGCCGCCGATGGGCCGCGCGCTGATCCCCATCGGGCTGGCGCTGGCCATCCCGCAGGGTGGGAGGTTCAGGTCCGCCCCCGGTCCGGGCTGGCGCTGAAACACGGCCTGACCCTTCCCAACAGCCCCGGCACGATCGACTGCGACTATCGCGGGCCTCTGGGCGTGATCGTGCTGAACCTGGGCGATGCGCCCTTCATCATCCACCACGGCGACCGGATCGCCCAGATGGTCGTGGCCCCCGCGCCGCAGGCCCGGTTCGATCTGGTCGACGCGCTGGACGACACCGCGCGCGGGCAGGGCGGCTTTGGCTCGACCGGGGGGGCGGGGCTGTGACCGGCGTCTTCCTGATCGTCATGCTGCTGATCCTGGGCCGGGTGCTGCACCTGCCGCGACAGGTGACGCTGCTGATGGTGGGCATCCTGTGGGTCGGCATGCTGTCGCTGCAGGTGGTCGCGCCGGGTAGCGGGGTGGCCACGGCCTTTGGCGGCAGCGCGGCAGGCTGGCTGGTGCTGGGCGCGCTGGTCCTGCTGGTGATCGGCTATCGCCGCCTGCTGCGCCGCCTGCGCGTGCGGGCGACGCCCGAACCGGTCCCGGTGACCCGCGACGCGGGCCTGTCGGACGGCGAACTGGACCGCTATGCCCGCCATCTGGTCTTGCACCAGATCGGCGGCGTGGGGCAGATGCGGCTGAAATCCGCGCGGGTGCTGGTCGTGGGGGCGGGGGGCCTTGGATCGCCCGTCTGCCTGTACCTGGCCGCGGCCGGGGTGGGGCGCATCACGCTGGCCGATGACGACACGGTCAGCCTGTCCAACCTGCAGCGCCAGGTGATCTTTCGCGACGACCTGCGCGGCGAACCCAAGGCCTATGCCGCGGCCGAGGCGATGCTGCGCCTGAACCCGCATCTGGACGTGACGCCCCTGACCCGCCGCATCACCCAAGCCGACACCAACCTGATCTCCCAGCATGACCTGGTCATCGACGGCACCGACGGTTTCGCGGGCCGCGCCGCGATCAACGCCGCCTGCGTGGCGGCGGGCGTGCCGCTGCTGTCGGGCGCCATCGGGCAATGGGAGGGGCAGGTGACCCTGTTCGACCCGGCCCGCGGCGGTCCCTGCATGGCCTGCCTGTTTCCCGTCGCCCCCGAACGCGACGCCCCCTGCGCCGAGGCGGGCGTCGTCGGCGCGCTGCCCGGCGTGATCGGCAGCCTGATGGCGCTGGAGGCGATCAAGCACCTGACAGGCGCGGGACAGGGCCTGCGCGGCCGGATGGTGCTGTTCGACGGCCTCTATGGCGAAACCCGGACCATCGCCTGCGCGCAGGACCCGGCCTGTCCGGTCTGCGGGGCGCAATCGGCGCTGGAACCCGGCATGTCGCAACCCTAGGCTGCCCGTCGACGACAGGAGGTCTTGATGAACCCGCAACTGACCCGCTGGACCGGCCCCGAGGGGCTGCCGCGTTTCGACCTGATCCGCGATACGGATTTCGCCCCCGCCTTCGACCAGGCGCTGGCCGCGGCCGAGGCCGCCAACGAGGCGATCGCCGCCAATCCCGACGCGCCCGATTTCGCCAACACCATCGCGGCCATGGAGACCGCGGACAAGGATCTGAACCGCGTCCTGTCCGTGTTCTATACGCTGGCCGGGGTCGATTCGAACGACGCGCGCCAGGCGCTGCAGCGCGATTTCGCGCCGCGTCTGGCCGAATACGGCAGCCGGATCAGCATGGACCCGCGCCTTTACGCCCGCGTCCGCGCGGTGGCCGCGGCGGCGGACGGCCTTGCGCCCGAGGATCGGCGCATCACCGAGCTGGCGCTGCGCGACCTGACGCGGGCCGGGGCGGGGCTGGACGACGCGGGCCGCGCCCGCATGGCCCAGATCCGCGCGCGGCTGGCTGTCTTGACCACGCAATTCACCCAGAACGTGCTGACCGACGAGCGTGATTACGTCATGCCGGTGGCCGACGACGCGCTGGCGGGGCTGCCCGACTGGCTGGTCCGCGCGATGCGGGCGGCGGCGCGCGAACGCGGCATGGCGGGGCAGGTGGTGACGCTGAACCGCTCTCTGATCGTGCCGTTCCTGGAACATGCCCAGAACCGGGCGCTGCGCGAGACGGCGTTCCGCGCCTGGACGGCGCGCGGTTCGGGGTCGGGCGCGGGTGGTCAAGCGACCGACAACCTGCCGCTGGTCGCCGAGATTCTGGCCCTGCGCCACGAACGTGCGCAGCTGCTGGGATATGCCGATTTCGCCAGCTACAAGCTGGAGACTCAGATGGCCGCGACCCCCGACCGGGTGCGCGACCTGCTGTCCCAGGTCTGGACCGCGGCGCGCGCCCGCGCCCTGTCGGACCAGGACCGGCTGACCGCGATGCTGCACGAAGACGGCGTGAACGGCCCGCTGGAGGCTTGGGACTGGCGCCTGTACGCCGAACGCCACCGCGCCCGCGCGCATGATTTCGATGCTGACGACGTGGCCCCCTATCTGACGCTGGACGCGATGCTGGGCGCGGTCTTCGACGTCGCGCACCGCCTGTTCGGGCTGGAATTCCAGCCGCTGGAGGCGCCGCTGTGGGCGCCCGACGTGCGCGCCTGGCGGATCACCCGCGACGGCCAGCTGATGGCCATCTTCGTTGGCGACTATTTCGCGCGGCCGTCGAAACGGTCGGGGGCGTGGTGTTCGGCCTTGCAGATGCAGCACAAGATCGGCGACGGCCAGAGGCCCATCGTGGTGAACGTCTGCAACTTCACCCCGCCGGATCAGCCGGGCGGCCCGGCCTTCCTGTCCTGGGACGACGCGCGCACGCTGTTCCACGAATTCGGTCATGCGACGCATCACATCCTGTCGGACGTGACCTGGCCCTCGATCTCGGGGACATCGGTGGCGCAGGATTTCGTGGAGCTGCCCAGCCAGCTGTACGAACACTGGCTGGAACAGCCCGCGGTGCTGGACGCCCATGCGCGCCATCACCAGACGGGCGAGGTCCTGCCCGCCGATCTGCGCGACCGGATGCTGGCCGCAGGCAAGGCGGGGGCGGGCTTCTCGACCGTGGAATACCTGGAAAGCGCGCTGGTCGATCTGGCCTTCCACGAAGGGGCGCCTGCCACGGACCCGATGGCGCGGCAGGCGGAGGTGCTGGAGGGGCTGGAG
>NZ_BBPH01000254.1 GCF_000787695.1 Paracoccus sp. PAMC 22219
CGCGCAGGCGGTGCAGATGGGCGATGAAATAGCGGGTATGGGCGCTGTCCACGGTACGCTGCGCCTCGGATTTCCAGGCGGCGAAGGCGCTGTCGTAATCGGGGAAGATGCCGACCATGTGGATCTGCGAGGGGTCGCGGAACTTGGTGCTGGACGGGTCGACCAGCTCTCCTCCGAAGACAAGATGCAGACGTTGGGACATGGTACCTCCAAGGGGATGTGCAGGGGATCGGAACGGCCGCGACCCTAGCGCGCGACCGCCCCGGATTGAAGCGCAAACGCGTAAAACTGGACGCGTTCGGCCTTTGCCAGCCGCCCCCGCACGCCCCTATGATGGACAGGAGGGCAGAAGCCCGGAACCATCGCGGGGACGGGGGTGTGCCCGCATCGCGGCCGCGGCCCGGCGCCTGGCAGGCCGGTCGCGCGCCGCAACCGAAACCCTCAGCCCTGATCGCCCGCCAGTTCCAGGATTACGGCCCATTCGGCGTCGCTGACCGGCTGAACCGACAGGCGCGAATTGTTGACCAGCACCATCTCGCGCAGGCGGGGTTCGGCCTTGGCCTCGTCCAGGCTGATCGCGCGGGGCAGCTTGCGCACCGCGCGGATGTCCACGCATTCCCATTTCGGGTCGGGGGACGTGGTGTCGGGATGGGCCAGGGCGATCACCTCGACGATGCCCACGGCCTCCTTGCCGATGTTGGAGTGATAGAACAGGCCCAGCTCTCCGACCTGCATGGCGCGCATGTTGTTGCGGGCCTGATAGTTGCGCACCCCGTCCCATTGTTCACCCGCGCGGCCCTTGGCGACCAGGTCGTCCCAGCCAAAGACGTCGGGTTCGGACTTGAACAGCCAATGCGCCATCAGCCGATGACCTTGTTCCAGGCGATCACGTCGACGGATGCGAACAGCCCCGCCGCCTTGTAGGGGTCGCCCGCGGCCCAGGCCTGCGCGGCGGCCAGGTCGTTGGTGTCCAGCACGACCAGCGATCCGCACATCTGCCCGTCCTCCATCAGGGGGCCGGCCATCGCCACGATGCCGCTGTCGCGGATATGGGCCAGATGGGCGTCGCGGGTGTCCAGGCGGACTTGCAGCGCACCGGGCTTGTCCCGGCAGATCACGGCGAACAGGGGCATCATTCCTCCTTCAGGGGTCGGCTCAGCAGATGGTCCATGGCCTTTTCCACCGAAACGCGCCCCTCGGCAAGGCGGGCGACCATCGCGGCGATGGGCAGGTCCAGCCCGTCGCGCGCCGCCATCAGCGCCAGCGCGCGGGCGGTGGCGGCGCCTTCGACCGTGGTGGCGCTGTCCCACGCGGCCCCCGACCCGATCGCGCAGCCAAAGCGGAAGTTCCGCGACCCCGCCGACGTGCAGGTCAGCGTCAGGTCGCCCAGGCCCGACAGCCCGGTCAGCGTTTCCGGCCGCGCGCCCAGATGGATGGCCAGCCGCGTCATCTCGGCAAAGCCGCGGGTGATGATCGCGGCGCGCGCGCTGTCGCCCAGGCCCGCGCCGATCACCGTGCCCGCCGCGATGGCGATCACGTTCTTCAGCGCGCCGCCCAGTTCGGCCCCGATCACGTCGGTCGTTCGGTACAGGCGCAGCACCGGCGTCGACAGGCGGTCCTGCAGCGCCTGTGCCGCCGCCCCGTCCGCACAGGCCAGCGTCAGCGCCGTAGGCAGCCCGCGGGCGATGTCGGCGGCGAAGGACGGCCCGGTCAGCACTGCGACCACCGCATCGGGCGCCGCCTGCGCGATCAGCGCCGACGGTCCGGTCAGATGCTGCAGGTCGATCCCCTTGGCGGTGCTGACCAGCGCCTTGCCCGCCAGCCGCGGACCGTGTTCGGCCAGAAACGCGCCCAGGGCCTGCGCGGGCAGCGCCAGCAGGATCGTGTCGCAGGCCAGCGCTGTGTCCAGATCCGGGGTCACGGTCACCGCGTCCGGCATGGTCACGCCGGGCAGGCGCGGGTTCTCTCCCTGCCAGTCGATGCGCCGGCCCCACAGGGTCACCGGCCCGTTGGCGGTCAGCGCGACCGCCAGTGCGGTGCCGAAGGCGCCTGCGCCCAGAATGCCGATCATGCCTTGGCCCCCCGCTTGCCGCTGCCCAGCATCGGTGCGGCGCCCTGATCCAGCGGCCAGCGCGGGCGCGCCGACAGCGTCATGTCGTCGCGGTGGCCCATGCGGAACCGCTCGATCCCAGCCCATGCGATCATCGCGCCGTTGTCGGTGCACAGCCGCAGGGGCGGGGCCAGGAACCGCGCGCCTGCGCGTGCCGCGACGTCCTGCAACGCCGCGCGGATAGGCCCGTTGGCGGCCACGCCCCCGGCCACGGCCAGCACCAGCACCGGCGACAGCGCCAGCGCGCGGCGCGATTTCTCGGCCAGGACGTCGGCGACGGCCGCCTGGAACGCCGCGCACAGGTCGCGCCGGTCGGCGGCGCGCAAGCCCCCCTGATCGGCGATCAGCGTGTCGCGGGCGCGCAGCACCGCGGTCTTCAGCCCCGAAAAGCTCATGTCGCAGCCGGGGCGGTCCAGCAGCGGGCGGGGCAGGGGGATGCGGTCAGGGTTGCCGCCCGCGGCTTCGGTTTCCACATGCGGGCCGCCGGGCTGGGGCAGGGCCAGCAGCTTGGCGACCTTGTCAAAGGCCTCTCCGGGGGCGTCGTCGATGGTGCCGCCAAGGCGCGTGAAGGCGTCCGGCCCGTCCACGCGCAGGAACTGGCAATGCCCGCCCGACACCAGCAGCATCACATAGGGATAGTCGATCCCGTCGGTCAGCCGCGGCGTCAGCGCGTGCCCCGCCAGGTGGTTCACGCCCACCAGCGGCAGCCCGGTGCCCGCGGCGATGCCCTTGGCGCACATGACGCCCGCCATGACGCCACCGATCAGCCCCGGCCCGGCGGTGACCGCGATGCCCGTCAGCGCATCAAGGCCCAGCCCCGCCTCGCGCAGCGCCTGTTCGACGACCAGGTCCAGCCGCTCGGCATGGGCGCGGGCGGCGATTTCGGGCACCACGCCGCCGAAATCGGCATGCAGGTCGGCCTGCGCGCTGACCACGCTGGACAGGATGCGCCGGTCGCCGGTGACCACGGCGGCGGCGGTGTCGTCGCAGCTGCTCTCGATGCCCAGAAAGATCGTCTCGGTCATGGCTCTTGCCCGGATGAGGGGGGACGCGTACCCACAGGGGCGTAACACCCGCCCGACAGGATGCCAATGCCGCCCGCGCCCCGCCCGATCCTGCTGATGACCCGCCCCGGCGACGATTCGGACCGCACCGCCGCGCGGATCGGGGCGGATGTCATCGTGGCGCCCATCCTGCGGATCGTGCCGGTGGACCATGACGGGACGGCGCTGGCGCGCGCGCCGGGGCTGGTCTTCACCTCGGCCCATGCGGTGGCGGCGGCGGGGCCGGGACAGGGGCGCCCCGCGATCTGCGTGGGCGACCGCACCGCCCAGGTGGCGCGCGACGCGGGGTTCGCGGTGACCCGGGGCGCGGGCACCGCCGACAGCCTGGTGCCGCTGATCGCGGCCAGTCCGGTGGCACTGGTCCACCCGCACGGGCGGCATTTGGCACAGCGGTTGGCCGTGCCGGGTGTGGTCGTCTATGACCAGCCGCCCCAGCCCTGACGGCGCGG
>NZ_BBPH01000253.1 GCF_000787695.1 Paracoccus sp. PAMC 22219
GGCATCCGCGGCGGCAAGACGTTCGGCCAGCGGCATGTCGGGCGCGCCGGGCACCCCCTCGCGCAGGTACAGCGCCACGGCGCCGGCCAGCATCGCGGCCAGCACGACGGCAGGCCACAGCAGCCGGCCCCCGCGCGCGGCGGGCGTCGACAAGGCGGCGCGGCGGTCGGCGTCCAGCACCTTGCGGCCGATCTCGGCGCGCAGGCGCTGTGCGTCCTCGGGGCCGATCACGCCGCGTTCCAGGTCGCGTTCGACCTCGGCCAGCTGGTCGCGATAGACGCGCAGGTCATAGGACGCGGCGGGTGCAGCACCCGCGCGACCCCGCCGCAAGGGCGACAGGATGGCAAAGGCCGTAAGGGCCGTCAGGCCGGCAGCCAGGATCCAGAACATGCGTCACCTCCGTTGGGCCCGTACCTAGCGCGGATGGCGGCGGACCGAAAGCGCGCTGCGACAGGGCTGTCCGAATGTCGCATGTCGCATTTCGCCGCGATCTGCCGCAAGCCGCCTTGAGGGTCGGGGCCGTCGCAGCCATGGTGCAGGCAACCCGTTCCCTGAGAGGCACCATGCCCGACACCCCCCGCGCCCGACGCTATTCCGTCTTTGCCATCGCCCGCGAGGCGCTGCGTCAGCACAAGGGCTGGACGCGGGCCTGGGCCAGCCCGGAACCGAAATCGCGCTACAAGGTGATCGTGGTCGGCGCGGGCGGGCACGGGCTGGCGACGGCCTATTACCTGGGCAAGAACTTCGGCATCACCGATGTCGCGGTCATCGAAAAGGGCTGGCTGGGCGGCGGCAACACGGGCCGCAACACCACCATCATCCGGTCGAACTATCTGCAGGACCCGTCGGCGGCGCTTTATGAAAAGGCCCGCAGCCTGTATGAAGGCCTGTCCCAGGACCTGAACTACAACATCATGTTCAGCCCGCGCGGCCTGATCATGCTGGCGCAGACCGAACACGAGATCCGCGGCTACAAGCGCACCGTCTATGCCAACAACCTGCAGGGCGTGCAGACCGAATGGCTGGACCCGCAGCAGCTGAAGGCCAAGGTCCCGATCATCAACCTGGACGGGCCGCGCTATCCGGTGCTGGGGGGCCTGTATCAGGCCCGCGGCGGCACGGCGCGCCATGATGCGGTGGCCTGGGGCTATGCCCGGGCGTGTTCCGACATGGGCATGCACATCATCCAGAACTGCGAGGTGACGGGGGTCGAGACCGAGGCCGGACAGGTCCGCGCCGTCAACACCTCCAAGGGTCGCATCGGCTGCGACAAGCTGGCGATCGTGGTCGCGGGCCATTCCAGCCAGCTGGCCGCGATGGCCGGGTTCCGCCTGCCCATCGAATCCGTCGCCCTGCAGGCGCTGGTCAGCGAACCGATCAAGCCCTGCATGGACGTGGTCGTGATGGCCAACACCGTCCACGGCTACATGTCGCAATCCGACAAGGGAGAGATGGTGATCGGCGGTGGCACCGACGGGTTCAACAACTTTACCCAACGCGGCAGTTGGCAGCATGTCGAGGAAACCGTCCGCGCCCTGATCGAGACCTTTCCAATGATCAGCCGTCTCAAGATGCTGCGCCAGTGGGGCGGCATCGTGGACATGACCGGCGACCGGTCGCCGATCCTGTCGTCGACCCCGGTGGGCGGCATCTTCGTGAACTGCGGGTGGGGCACCGGCGGCTTCAAGGCGATCCCCGGATCGGGCTGGGCGATGGCCGAGCTGGTCGCCAAGGGCACGCCCGGACCGCTGGCCGCCGATTTCGGGCTGAACCGCTTCCGCGAGGGCCGGTTCATCGACGAATCGGTCGCCGCCGGCGTCGCGCATTAGGCGAGGGCGCGCCGATGTTTTCCCGCGACGGAACCCCGGACGCCATCCGCGAATTGCGTTGTCATGACAGGTTCGACCGAAAGGGTTCATCATGGCTGACCGCAACAACAATGGCCTCTACTTCATCGTCGGCGGCATCGTCGTCGTCGTGGCACTGCTGTTCTTCTTCATGTCCGGTGGCGACGATGCCGGTATGGCCACGACCGATCCGGTCGCAGGCGGCGATACCAACGTCAGCGTCGAAACCCCCGCAGCAGAGCCCGCGACCGACACGCCGGCCGTGTCTGTCGAAACCGACAGCCCCCCGGCCGTCGACGCCCCTGCCGAACCGGCGACCCCGGCGCCGGCCAACTGATGCCCTGACGCGCGCGACGGCCCGTCCGTCGTGCGCGACAACTGGGGTCCGGGGGCAGTCAGCCCCCGGCCATCGTCCGACAGCATGTCGGACAGACGGCACCGCCGGCTTGCGCCGCTGCGGTGCCTTTTCGCATCCGCAACTCTCGCACCCCAAGGAAGCCCGATGCTGATCCTGACCTGTCCCTATTGCGGTGTGAACGCCGAGGAAACCGAGCTGCATCCCGGCGGAGAGGCGCATCTGGCCCGCATCGGCCCGAACGGCACCGACGAGGATTTCGAAAGCTACCTGTTCGCCCGCAAGAACGCCAAGGGCGTGCATTTCGAACGCTGGCGACACGCCTATGGCTGCGGCAAGTGGTTCCTGGCCGCGCGCTGCACCGCGACGCTGCAGGTGTTCGGCACCTATCGGGCGCAGACGCCCCATCCCCCTGCCGACATCGTGGATGCGATCCGCAAGGCCCGCCCCGACTGGACACCCGACTGGACCCCCGCCGAAGGCATCGCCGAATGACCCACACGCCCCCCTTTCGCCTGCCCGCCGGTGGCCGCCGCATCGACCGTGCCTGGCAGGTCCCGTTCCGCTTTGACGGCCGCCACCTGCGCGGCCTGACCGGCGACACCATCGCCTCGGCGCTGCTGGCCAACGGCCAGCTGCTGATGGGCCGGTCCTTCAAGTACCACCGCCCGCGCGGCCCCATCGCCTCGGGCGCCGAAGAGCCGAACGCCCTGCTGGGCCTGGGCCAAGGCGGGCGGTTCGAACCGAACCAGCGCGCCACCACGACGCCCCTGACCCACGGCATGATCACCCGCAGCCAGAACTGCTGGCCCAGCCTGGAGGCCGATATCGGCGCGGTGAACAACTGGCTGTCACCGGTCTTTCCGGCTGGTTTCTATTACAAGACCTTCATCCATCCGCGCCCCTTCTGGAAACACCTGTTTGAACCCATCATCCGCCGCAGCGCGGGTCTGGGCCGGGCGCCGACCGATCCCGATCCGGACCGCTATGAACAGGCTTACGCCTTTGCCGACACGGTCGTGGTCGGTGGTGGCATCGCGGGCCTGACCGCCGCGCGCGACGCGGCAGCGGCGGGCGGCACCGTGCTGGTTTTGGAACAGGACGGGCATTGGGGCGGGCGCACGCCCACCGACCATGACGGCGGACAGGCGGCGATCGACGCGGCTCTGGCCGATCTGCGGGGCCGCGACACAGTCACCCTGCGTCGCAACACCATGGCCACCGGCCTTTACGACCACGGCTATCTGATCGCCCGGGAATCGCTGGCCGATCACGATCCGAACCAAGGCATCCCCCGCCAGCGCCTGTGGCGCATCCGGGCGGGCCGGGTGATCGCCGCGACCGGCGCGCTGGAACGCCCGTTGTCCTTTGCCTCCAACGACGTGCCGGGCGTGATGCTGGCCAGCGCGGTTCGCGACTTCATCGCCGATTACGCCGTGGCACCGGGGCGGCGCATCGTCGTGGTCACGAACAACGACGACGCCTATCGCACCGCCCTGACCGCGCATGCCGCGGGGCTGGAGGTCCCGGCCATCGTCGACGCCCGCCCCACCGCCGACGGCGCGCTGCCCCAGGCTGCGCGGGCCGCGGGCATCACCGTCCTGACCGGCACCGCCATCGCCAAGGTCAAGGGCGCCAAGCATGTCGAGGGCGTGGTGCTGTGCGACCACCAGTCCGACGGCACGCCTCGGCAGACCATCGATTGCGACGTGGTCGCCATGTCGGGCGGCTGGTCGCCGGTCGTGCACCTCTATTCGCATTGCGGCGGCAAGCTGACCTGGGACGAGGGCCAATCGATGTTCCGCCCCGACCCCGACCGCCCGCCCTTGGGCGCGGACGGACAGGGCAACGTGACCGTCGCGGGGGCCGCGAATGGTGATCTGCACTGCGCCGGCGATCTGGAACAGCCTGCGGGCGCGACCATGCCCGTCTGGGTCATGCCCGCCCGCGCGCCCTACAAGCTGCGCGCCAAGATGTGGCTGGATTTCCAGAACGACGTGAAGGTCACCGATGTCGAACTGGCCGCCCAGGAGGGTTATGCCAGCGTCGAGCACACGAAACGCTATACCACGCTTGGCATGGCGACCGATCAGGGCAAGCTGTCCAACATCAACGGCCTGGCGGTGCTGTCCAACGCGCTGAACCAGCCCATCCAGCGACCGGCACGACCACGTTCCGCCCGCCCTATACGCCGCTGACCCTGGCCACCATCGCGGCCGAGGCCAAGGACGACGCCTTCCAGCCCCTGCGCAAGACGCCGATCCACGCCTGGCACGACCGCAACGGCGCCAGCTGGGAACCGGTGGGCCACTGGCGCCGCCCCTATGCCTATCCCCGCGCGACCGAGGATCGCCACGCCGCCGTCAACCGCGAGATATTGGCGGTGCGGGCGGGCGTCGGCACGCTGGACGCATCGACCCTGGGCAAGATCATCGTCAAGGGGCCGGATGCCGGGCGTTTCCTGGACATGCTGTACACCAACATGATGTCCACCCTGCCGGTCGGCAAATGCCGCTATGGCCTGATGTGCAGCGAGAACGGCTTCCTGATGGATGACGGCGTCGTGGCCCGCCTGTCCGACGACACCTGGCTGTGCCACACCACCACGGGCGGCGCGGACCGGATCCATGGGCACATGGAGGATTGGCTGCAATGCGAATGGTGGGACTGGAAGGTCTATACCGCCAACCTGACCGAGCAATTCGCCCAGATCGCCGTGGCCGGACCCAAGGCCCGCGCCCTGCTGGAACGCCTGCCGGGCAGCATCGATCTGTCGGCCGAGGCGCTGCCCTTCATGGGCTGGTCACAGGGCGACATCGCCGGCATCCCGGCCCGCATCTTCCGCATCAGCTTCTCGGGCGAGCTCAGCTATGAGATCGCCGTCCCCGCCAATCGCGGGCTGGAGCTGTGGGAGCGTCTGCACGAGGTCGGCCGCGACCTGGGGATCACCCCCTATGGGACCGAGGCCATGCACGTGATGCGCGCCGAAAAGGGCTTCATCATGATCGGGGACGAGACCGACGGCACCATCATCCCGCAGGATCTGGGGCTGGACTGGGCGATTTCCAAAAAGAAGGCCGACTACATCGGCAAGCGCGCCCAACGCCGCAGTCACATGACCGACGGCACCCGCTGGAAGCTGGTGGGCTTGGAAAGCCTGTCGGGCAAGGTCATTCCCGACGGCGCCTATGCAGTGGCGGACGGCACGAACGGCAACGGCCAGCGCAAGACGCAAGGGCGCGTCACCTCCAGCTATCATTCGCCGACTCTGGACAAGCCCATCGCGATGGGCCTGGTCCGCCACGGCCCTGCCCGCATGGGGCAGGTGCTGGACTTTCCGATGCCGGACGGCGCGGTGATGCAGGCGCGGATCGTCGATCCGGTTTTCTACGACAAGGAAGGAAGCCGTCAGAATGGCTGAAGCGCTGGCTACCATCACCCCCGTCGCGGGGTTGGGCATGATCACCATCCGCGCCGATCTGGACCGCGCGGGCGACGCCCTGGCCGAGGCCGCGGGCCTGGCCATCCCCGATGACACCGCCACCGTCACCGACGGCAGCCGCACTTTGGCGTGGATGTCGCCGGACGAGCTGTTGCTGATCCTGCCGGTGGCAGAGCTGGCCGCGGCGCTGTCGGACCTGACGCAGGCGCTGACGGGCGAACACGGCTGGTGGCCGACGTGTCGGACGCGCGCGCCGTGTTCGACGTGACCGGGCCGCATGCCGCGGACGTGATCGCCAAGCTGGCCCCGGTCGATGCCGCGGCCCTGCCGGCGAACGCCCTGCGCCGCACGCGCATGGCCCAGACCGCCGCGGCCTTCTGGCGCATCGACGGCGGATTCCGCGTCATCGGCTTTCGGTCCACCGCCGATTACCTGTCGCTGATCCTGACCAACGCGGCCACGCCCGGCAGCCAGCTGGCCCCGCGCTGATCCCTGTCGCATGCGGGCGGGTCGGAACCCCGGCCCACCCCTTGCGTTGGTCCCCCGAATGCGCGACCGTCCGCGCCGAACCGAACCAACCCTTTCGAAAGGACCGCAAAATGGCCTTCACCCTTCCCGATCTTCCCTATTCGCACGATGCCCTGGAAGCCGGCGGCATGTCGCGCGAGACGCTGGAATACCACCACGACAAGCACCACAACGCCTATGTCACCAAGCTGAACGAGCTGGTGGCCGGGACCGAATGGGACGGCAAGTCGCTGGAGGACATCGTCAAGGGCACCTATCAGAAAGGCGCCGTGGCGCAGAACGGCATCTTCAACAATGCCAGCCAGCATTGGAACCACGCCCAGTTCTGGGAAATGATGGGCCCGAACCCCGGCCCGATGCCCGCCAACCTGGAAACCGCGATCAAGGACAGCTTTGGTTCGGTCGAGGAGTTCAAGAAGAAGTTCTCCGAAGCCGGCGTCGGCCAGTTCGGGTCGGGCTGGGTCTGGCTGGTCAAGAATGCCGACGGCACACTGGAGATCACCAAGACCGAAAACGGCGTGAACCCGCTGTGCACCGGTCAGACGGCGCTGCTGGGCTGCGACGTGTGGGAGCACAGCTATTACATCGATTTCCGCAACGCGCGCCCCAAGTACCTGGAGAACTTCCTGGACAAGCTGGTGAACTGGGAAAACGTCGCCTCGCGCATGTGAGGTCTGACACATCGATCGAAAGGCCCGCCCCTTGTGGCGGGCCTTTTGCGTGGCACCCGCGCCGGCATTGGCATTTCCGTCCGTCGCGGTATAAGACCACGGGAACACAGGACAGATCGGCAGGGCGGGCATGGCC
>NZ_BBPH01000252.1 GCF_000787695.1 Paracoccus sp. PAMC 22219
ATGGATGGCGGCGGCGTGGATCAGGATGGTGATCGGGCCGACCTCTGCCTCGACCCTGCGGGCCAGATCGCGCATGGCTTGGGCGTCGGTGACGTCGCCCTGCAGCGTCTGGAACAGCCCCTCGGCCGGGCGGTGCTTGCGTGAGATGCCGCGGACCGTCACGCCGTGCGACGACAGCTGCCGCGCAAGTGCCTGACCCAGGCCCGTGCTGCTTCCGGTGATGACGGCGACTTGGGTCATGGCGCGGCCTTCAGGCGTTTCGCCATGGCATCGGCGACCCGCAAGGCGTTCGCCACGATGGTCATGCCCGGGTTCACCCCGGTCGAACTGGGCATGAAGCTTGCATCGGCCACGAACAGGTTGTCCAGGTCATGCGCCCTGCAATCGCGGTCCAGAACGCCCCGGCGCGGGTCGTCCGAAAAGCGCAGCGTGCCGCAGGGATGGGCGACGTTCAGCTCCGGCGCATGGCTGAGCCACAGCGACCGCACCCCACGCAGGCGCCGCTTCAGCAGCTTGCGGAACCGCGACCGACGCGCCAGCAGCTCGTCTGACATGCGGTATTCATAGATGATCGTGTCAGGGCGGGCGGGGTCGTGGCGGACGCGGTTATCCTCATCCGGCAGATCCTCCAGGATGCCGGCAAAGACGCGGGCATCGCCCAGCACCTTAGCCGCGGTCAGCGCGGGCAGGCGCAGCAGTTCGTACCCGATCCGCAGGTGGCGCAGGGGCGAGGCCTGATAGCGCTGGCGCAGCACATAGAGGATGTTGCCGTAATCGGCGGGCAGGCCCAGGGACTGGAACAGCCCCATTCGGTGCGGCCCGTCCCGATACAGGTCGCGCAGCGAGAAGGTCTTGAGCGGGCCCGGCGCGCTGACGGGTGCGTTGCGCGGCGGCCAGATGGCGATGCGTTCGTTGATGTGGAACATCAGCCCCCGCCCGACCAAGCCGCTGGAATTGCCGCAACCCTCGGGCCAGTAATCGGTGGTCGAGGCAAGCAGCAGGCGCGGCGACGACAGGCTGCCCCCGGCAAGCACGAAGGCCCGCGCCGACAGCAGATGCTCGACCCCGGCGCGGCGCACGCGCAGGTGGGTGACGGTCCCGGCATCGCCCTGCAGCGACAGGGCATCGGTGCTGTCCAGCACCGCGGCGCGGCCGGTGGCCAGGGCGGGCAGCACGCCCGCCGACCGGCCGTCCATCTTGCAGTCGCGGGGGCATTTGCGGCCAATGCATTCGCGACACCCCTCCAGCTGGCGGATGCCCAGATGCGCGCGATAGGGGTGCAGTCCCGCCTTTGTCAGCGCCTGGCCCAAGGCCTCGTCGCGCCCGGCAAGGGGACGCGGGGCGGCCAGGGGGGCTGCCGGTTCGCCCAAAGGGTCCTGACTGCCGTTGACGGCCATCACGTCGCGCGCACGGTCGTACCAAGGCGCAAATTCGTCATATCCGACGGGCCAGCCACCGGTCGGGTGCGGCAGGTCCGGGACCGATTCCATGTCATGGCGCTCGGGCTGTTCCATCGCCGCGGCGTAGAAGACCGAGGTGCCGCCGACCCCCACGCCCTGCGCGCCCCAACCGACCGAGGTGTCACCGTCGACAGTCGATTCCACCGGGACCGGCCAGCACCCGAACATCTGCCGCGCAAAGGGGTCGTCATAATCGCATTCCTGGCCGTTCTCGGCCAGGCGCGGGCTGCTGGAACCTTTTTCCACGAACAACACCGATAGGCCGGCCTCGGCCAAGGCACGGCCGCACAGGCCGCCGCCAAGCCCGGCACCGACGATGATGACGTCCCAGGATCTGTTCAGGATATCGTCCACGTGCCCTCGACAGTCTGGGATGGGAAAGGCCGGGGGCCGGGGGGCCGCCACAGGGCAAGTCTGCCCCAGGATCGCCCCATGCGCCACCACCGCGAACGCCGCACTATCCGTATGCGCCTGTAAGATCATCCGATCACCGTCTTCATCGCGCGGCTGGCGGCCGGGGCAGGCGCCGTCTTGCCCGCGGTCACAGGCATGCCGCGCGCGGCCAGCCCGGCCAGAGCACCGGCGCTGATCCAGGTCAGGGGTGTGACAGTCGCGTTGGGGATCAGGTCCACCAGGCTTGCCGCCATGATCAGCGCCAATCCGGCGGTCCAGCGGTCGACCGGACCCGACCGCGTGGCCAGCCACAGGCGGATCACCGACCCGCACAGCAGACCAAAGATCGACAGATAGCCCACGATACCGCTGATAGTCATCACCACCACCCAATATCCGTCGCTGACGCTGGTGAACTGCCCCGAGATCGGATCGACCTCCAGGTTGCGGCCCCACCCGCCCCAGCCCGCCAGCGGCTTTTGCGAGGCGCGGTCCAGCAGGACCTGTTCGTTCATGAACCGGAACTCGAGCGACCGCCCGCGTTCGCCGTCCATCGACAGCGCAAAGTCGCGAATCATATCGGTCGGCATCACGCCCAGCCACAGGCCAAGCGGGTAGATCATCACCACACCCGCCAGAACCGCGGCGATCCGGACCTGCAGGCGCGGCGGTGTCATCAGGACCATAGGCACCAGCAGCAGCCCATAGATGATCGACGCCGCGCTTTTGCACAGCACCAGCACCACCAGCAGATAGGCCAACACGGCGATGTTGCGCGTCCGGGCCTGCGCGTTGCCGTCGCGCAGCGCCACGGCGGCGCAGATGACCCCGGTCACGACAAGGATCGCGACCCACAGCCCGTGTTCCAGAAACACCATGGGCCGGAAGCCGCCATAGCGGATCGTCTGACTGAAATCATGGGCGAAAAAGCCGTAGATCCAGACGTTCAGCTGCGGGCTGACCCTGATCTCCAGCAGCATCGGAATGGAATAGGCCAGCGTTGCCAGCGTCAGGGCCACCATCCATGCCCGGATTCCATCGGTCGATGACAGGACCAGGTATCCCAGCAGGAACGGCACCAGCGTCAGCCCGGTGTTGATGGTGCCGTTCAGTGCGTCGAACAGCCCCAGGCCGGGGCGAAAGGTGATCCCTTCGATCAGCGGTTCGGGGTTGGTGGCCACCGTCAGCGTCGGGGTGACCAGGGCCAGAACGGTCAGGGTGACGACCCAACCCTCCAGCCGGATCCAGGGCATGGGAAAGCGGTCACGGAACATCGCCGCCCCCAGCAGCGCCGACAGGGCCGGGATCGCGTGCTTGTCCAGCGGCGGCAGCAGCGGCAGGTCGATTCCCACCACCGGCGGCAGCAGCAGATAGCCCAGCAGCGGCACCCAGATCAGCGCCTGGCGGGGCGTCAGCCGCGAGAACAGCATCGCCGCCACGGCTGGCCACGCTGCCAACATGATCAGCGACAGACTGTTGCCCATGTCTTCTCCCAGCTTGAAAGTCACGCTTAAGGGGAACGATGACGTGAATCCACAGGAATTAGTGTAAATTCCCATGCAACATCCCGTCACCTTTGATAATCATCCCGTTGTAAGGTTTCAGTGGTGGACCACAGAGCGCACTCTGCGCAGGGTTGTGGTCCGGAAGAACAAGGAAGACGGGCTTGACCGATACGCCGATCAACATGCGTGACATCGCCATCGTGGGCTTTGGGGTCGATCTTCCCGGCGCGTCCGACCCCCAGCAGTACTGGCAGAACCTGCGCGACGGGGTCGAATCGATCATCCACCTGACACCTGAGGAGCTGCGCGCCGCCGGGGAAAAGGAATCGCGGATCAGCCACCCCGAATACGTTCCCTTTGCCGCGCGGCTTGACGGGTTCGACCATTTCGACGCGGAATTCTTTGGCCTCAGCCCCAAGGACGCGGCGGTGATGGACCCCCAGCACCGCAAGTTCCTGGAGACCTGCTGGCATGCGCTGGACCATGCCGGGCACCGGCCCGACAGTCTGGGCGCGGTCGGGGTCTGGGCCGGTTGCGGGATGGGCAGCTATTTCTCGGTCAACATCTGCTCGAACCGCGACCTGGTCGAGGAAACGGGCATGTTCCTGCTGCGCCATACCGGCAACGACAAGGATTTCCTGTCCACCCGCGTCAGCCACATCTTCGATCTGCGCGGGCCAAGCGTGTCGGTGCAGACGGCATGCTCCACATCTTTGGTGGCGGTCCATTCGGCCTGCCAGGCGCTGCTGTCGGGCGATTGCGACGCGGCCCTTGCCGGGGGCGTCACGATCGAACTGCCGCAGGGGCGCGGATATATCTACAAACCGAACGAGATCCTGTCGCCGGATGGCCATTGCCGCGCCTTCGATCACCGCAGCCAAGGCACGGTGTTCGGCAGCGGCGCGGCGGTCGTGCTGCTGCGCCGCCTGTCGGACGCCATTGCGGACGGCGATCACATCTGGGCGGTGATCCGGGGCAGCGCGATCAACAATGATGGCTCGGCCAAGGCCGGCTATCTGGCCCCCTCGGTCGAGGGTCAGGCGGCGGCCATGGCCGAGGCGCATCTGATCGCGGGGGTCGACCCCTCGACCATCGATTACGTCGAATGCCACGGTACCGGCACCAGCCTTGGCGACCCGATCGAGGTTGCGGCCCTGGCCGAGGCCTTTGCCTTGGGTCAGGGCGGCGGCCGGACCGGCATCGGGTCGGTCAAGACGAATATCGGCCATACCGACACCGCCGCGGGGACCGCCGGACTGATCAAGGTCGCGCTGTCGCTGCACCACCGCGAAATCCCGCCTAGCCTGGGATACGAGGCGCCGAACCCGGTCATCGATTTCGAGTCGACCCCCTTCCACGTGGTCGCCGCGCGAGAGCCATGGCCCGCGCATCCGGGCCGTCCGGCTCGGGCCGCGGTGAACTCGCTTGGCGTGGGCGGCACCAACGCGCATGTCGTGGTCGAGGAGGCCCCCCCTGCCCCGGCGTCCGAACCCTCCGACTGGCCGGTCCAGCCGCTGATCGTGTCGGGCCGCACGCGTGCCGCGCTGGATGCCAACGCGGCGGCGCTGGCCGCGTGGCTGCGTGCTCATCCCGATGCCAACCTGGCCGATGTGGGCTTTACCCTGCAGCAGGGGCGCAAGCTGTTCGACAAGCGCCGCGTGCTGGTCGCCACCGACGCGACCGAAGCCGCCGAGCTGCTGGAGACCGGCAACACGCGCCGGGTCTTCAACCACGACCGGATGACGGCGGCACCCAAGCCCGCCTTCCTGTTCCCCGGCGGCGGCGCGCAATCGATCCACATGGCCCGCGGCCTCTACGAGACCGAGCCCGTCTTCCGCGACTGGATGGACCGCGGCCTGACCGTTCTGGAACGCCTGACCGACCGCGACCCCCGCGCGCTGTGGCTGCCCGAACCCGGCCAGGAACAGGCCGCGACCGAGGCGTTGAACCGCCCCTCGGTCCAGCTGCCGCTGATCATGATCGTCGAATACGCGCTGGCGCAGCTGTGGATCAGCTGGGGCGTCGTGCCGCAGGCGCTGGCCGGTCATTCGATGGGCGAAAACACCGCCGCCTGTCTGGCCGGGGTGATCGGGTTCGACGACTGCATCGCGCTGGTGGAACTGCGCGGGCGGCTGTTCGACCGCATCGCACCGGGCGGCATGCTCAGCGTGCCGCTGCCCGCAGCAGAGCTGATGGCCGAGGCGGGCGACGACCTGGACCTGGCCTGCGACAACGCCCCCGGCCTGTCGGTGGTGTCCGGCCCCCGCGACCGGATCGACGCGCTGCAGGCGACGCTGGTCGCGCGCGGCATCGACTGTCAGCGCGTGGCCATCGACATCGCCGCCCATTCGCGGATGCTGGAACCGATCCTGCCGGAATTCGAGGCGTTTTTGCGCAGCATCCCTCTGTCCGCGCCGCGGATCCCGATCCTGTCGAACCGTACCGGCACCTGGATGACCGACGCGCAGGCCACCGATCCGCGCTATTGGGTCGACCACCTGCGCCACCATGTCGATTTCGCAGGCTGCATCGCGACGCTGCGCGAGGACCCTGCGCGCCTGTTCGTCGAGGTCGGTCCCGGCCGCGCCATGTCGGCGCTGGCGCAGGCCAACGGCGCGGCGCCCGACCGGGTGATCAGCACCCTGCGCCATCCCGACCATGCGATCGACGACGACGCGTTCTTCCTGAACGCATTCGCACGCCTGTCGGCCACGGGGCTGGCGCTGGACTGGTCGCCGATCTGGGGCGAGGGTCGCCGCCGCGTGCCGCTTCCCGGCTATGTCTTTCAAAGCAAGCGCTATTTCATCGAACCGGCATCGTCCGACGCGTCCTATGCCACGACCGACGACGCGCCGCTGGCCATCCCGGAATCGCAGGGCTGGGCATGGCGTCCGTCGTGGCGGCTGTCCGCGCCCGATATCGAACTGGGCGCCGACGGCCGCCCGCACGCCGCCGCCGAACGCTGGCTGATCCTGGCGGATGAGACGGGCCTTGCGACCCGCGTCGGCGCGCAGTTGCGCGATGCAGGACACGAGGTGATCTGGCTGCGACCGGGCGACTGTTTCGCGCAGACGGGCGAATCCGATTTCATCGTCGCGCCCGAAAACGGCGCATCGGATTTCGAGCTGCTGATCGCGGCGCTGGTGGCGCAGAACCGGCTGCCGCAGCGGATCGTCAGCTTCTGGCTGGTGCCCGATGCCGGACGGCAGGGCGCGCGGGCGGGCTTCAGCGCCTTCCACCGGCATCTGGAACAGGGGTTCAACACCGCGCTGCACCTGATCCGGGCGCTGGCGAACGAGGGTGGCGGGCAGGAAATCGATTTCGTGGCCATCACTTCGGACGCGGCACGCGTGGGGTCCGAACGGATCGAGGCGCCGGAAAAGGCCACCATCCTGGGGCCGCTGGCCGTGGGCATGCGCGAATTCCCGTGGCTGTCGGCGCGCAGCATCGACGTGCAGACGCGCGGCGATCAGACCGCGCTGGCCCATCGCCTGGTCGAGGATCTGCTGGACCCGGCACCCCCGGCCCGCGCCGCATGGCGCGACGGACGCCGGCTGGCGCGCCATCTGGTGCCCGCATCGCTGCCCGCGCCGGACGCCGCGCCGACATTCGGTCCGGGGCGGACGGTGCTGATCACCGGCGGCTTGGGCGGCATCGCGCTGACCCTGGCGCGCCATATCAGTGCCCAAGGCGCGGCGGTGGCATTGCTGACGCGCCGTCCCCTGCCCCCCGAGGATGAATGGGACGCCCGCATCGCGGCCGATCACAACCATCGTCAGTCCCGCCAGATGGCCGCCCTGCGCGACCTGCGCGCGGCCGGCGCGACCATCGCGGTCGAGGCCGCGGACGTCACCGATGCCGAGGCGCTGTCGCGCGCCGTGGCCGCCCTGCGCACAAAGCTCGGTCCGATCACCGACCTGATCCACGCCGCGGGGGTGGTCGACGACGCGCCGATGCTGGCCAAGTCCAGCGCCGGGATCGAGGATGTGCTGGCCCCCAAGGTCCACGGCACCCGCAACCTGGCGATGGTGCTGGCGTCGCATCCGGTCCAGCGCACCGTGCTGTTCTCGTCGACC
>NZ_BBPH01000251.1 GCF_000787695.1 Paracoccus sp. PAMC 22219
CGACCGCCGGCAGTGGTCTTCTCGCTGCAAATAGAAGTCACGCAGCCCGATCAACAGGAGCAACTCAGAGCTTAAAGAGCGTCAGATCCCGACCAAAGAAGGGGAGCACATCAATGCCGGTACCTAATATGCAATTACATTGACGTACGAACCGATTGCGTCCTGCCTCAAGCCCGAGCGGGAAGCTTGGCTGGTGAGCCGATGCGGCTGATGGAGAGCGTCGTTCGTGATTAAAAGACAGTTCCCGCCTTTCAACATAGCCGATTACAGTTCGTTGCGACACGCTCGATTGCCAATTCGGCACCATCAAAGCCTTGATGACCACGACCTATAACATGAACCGAAGGTTCAGGACCATCAACACAGCGATCGCGCTGAATATCCTTGCCTTCAATGTCTAGCGGATGATTGCGATAATCGGTGTCCGCGGTCGGATGGATGCGCCTCAGGCAAAAAACGTAACCACGCCACATTTCGGCCGAAGCTGGTCCAAGGAAGACTGATCAGCCATCCCAAGGCAACCGGAGAAATCAGCACTTGCAAGAAATTGCCATGCAGTCTGATCCATTCAACGAGCAGATGCACCCATAGTCGCCGAGACATCTACAGTCGGCGAGAAGCGCTATGCGCTGTTCCCCTGCCTTAGACCGGCGGTTGCTAGCCTCCTGGCTCATCACGTTTCACAGCCAGGACAGGACAGTCGCAGCCAAAATGGTGGCGGAAAGGTGTGTCTTTGATCATCGGTGGAATCCGGGTTGGGACGTGCCGCCAGTCCTTAAAGCGTCCTAATATGATCCCGATGCGCTTACGCCGTCTATAGCGCCGCTTGTCGTGTTTCACGAACTTCTGGCAGGACTTGCGGCTAGGGATGCAGACCTGTCTGCCAACGGTTTTCGCAGCCAGTCAGCTTCATATCCTCAATCCGCCAGCAGCCATTCGGCCTTCTGCAGACCACCCGGGAGCGCCGCCGCCGGTATGGTCGCTGACTTGCCCGGCCGACATATGGAACCTCATCGGGCGGCCGTCCGCATCAGCGATGGGGTGAGTTTCCTGTTCGGGCATCCTGTCGTCCGACCGATCTGTCGACCGCCCCACCTTTTTTGCACACATACTGCAAGCCGTGCGCAGTGCCTTCAAGGAGGTCGCATGAATCATGATAGTGTTCGGATCGGCGCCCGCTGCGGCTAGGCCGACCATGATCAGGGCGGAGTTTCGTTATCGCACCAACGCTTCCAATGCTCGCATAGCGTCTTGGCAGGCCCGTATTCCATCGGCGCATCACCCCATCGCCAACTATTGCGGTTGATGAAGACAATGCTGCTCAGCACGCGCAGACCGTCAATCCGCGGAAGGCCATGGCTTTCGGGAAAGAAGGAGCGGACGCGCGCTTTCTGCGCCTCTGTCAGCAAGAACAGCTTGCTGGTGACCACGTCTTCTCACGGAGTCCGAACCATGGCAGAGCCTGAAATCAACGGGTCTGGAACCTAGAGTTTCGCGGTTCAGTCACGGCGAAGGGGTGGCTATGCCGCCGGAATAATGCAATTCAATCAAGATTTTATGTCCGATCGCGCTGTGCGGTCTGTCCTCGTTGTAGTGCCTACGCCAGGCCCCCCACTTGCCCCGCGCATCTGCGAGGCTCATGAACCAGTGCCCGCTCAAGCATTCGGACCGTGGCTTGCGGCTGAATGCTTCTATAATGCCATTGTCAGGGCGTGAGAAATGCAAGGTAACGTCATTGGCGTATGCCCGTAGATCAACGGCGCGCGACATGAACTGGCTGCCATTGTCAACCTAGATTGTCTTAAGGAA
>NZ_BBPH01000250.1 GCF_000787695.1 Paracoccus sp. PAMC 22219
GTCAAGGACTGGCAAAAACAAAGGCCGGACCTGTTCAGGAAGAGGCCGTATAATCACGTGGGATGTGACACCTAAGTTCAAGGTAGAACCTGATTTCTAATGAGTTGCTCCCCAACCTTGGACTGCCGGATGCTGGAGTTTTCCGGCTTGGTCATGGCGACGGGCTGACTGCGCCGCCGGGATGATGCAGAGCGATCGGGACTTTATGTCCAACCAGATCCTGATCTACATCAAAAAGCCCCAAACCGCCGGTTTGAGGCCTTAAGATGACGCGTGTTTAGAAGACTTTGTTCGGCACCCTTTCTTGCGTTAGAAAGGCCAATAATCAAGTTTAGGTCAGGTTTTAGTAAGTTGATGAGTTTATTGGATCGCGATCAATTCTGACCTTAAACACCCCGAGTTAACAAGATATGTACTTTCACCTTCTGCGAAACATTAATCGCCGGAAGTACACCATTTGGGCGTAGATGTGATATTAGTTTGCTGCACCCTAAAAGATAGTCCCCTTAGAGTATGGTGTTCTAGCAGTTGGAGGATGCTGGAATGCTCCAGAGGGGCCATTAGCCGAAAGAGCTTGGCGCTAAGCTTTGGCATGTCGATGTATTGATATTGCAGGGTTAATATGTGGCCAAAGCAGTTTGCGCGATCGTCGCGACCCCGTTAACTTTGCGCCGGGATCGCGCTATTCTGAAAGATGCAACAAGGGTCGGTGCCGAACCTGCTCCTATCCCAGACCGGCTGCGCGCAAATCCTCATTTCACCGTTTACGTCTCGCTCGGCCGGTCGCGGTCGCGCGCCTTGACCACCAAAGTCGTTCCTGGCGCGCGCCTAGACAACCGGGTGCGCTCTTCCCGTCAGTGGCCGGAAGCGCAAGACCACAGGGTCACAAAAAGAACGTAGACCTAAATTCCAGCAGAATTAATTGCCGGCAGTCATTTTTATAGACCTTAGCATCGTGACAAACTGGGACAGAGCGTATCGCGTAGCGCGTGCATGAGGATGATCGTGGCAGATTTTTGCGGCCAGTTTCGGTCCCACGATCCAGTAGAACCTGACAAACAAGCGACCGGCCCGCGTCCTGATTAGGTGATTGTCGCGGAACGCGCGCAACGCAACCACGTCGGGGTGGCAGGGATTTCCATAGGCGGACGTTGCGACGAAGCACGCGCCGCCGGAGGCGGATTCATTGTCCTGATCGGCGTAGGGATCATCCGGGTCGGGGCTGTGGGGATCGTCGGCAACCGGCGGAACGGAGGGCGGGTCGTCGTCCGGAAGACCTTTTTCATCCTCGCGTAGTTCCAGACGGGCCATCGTCGCTTCCAGTTCGTTGAAGTAAAGCGACGCACCCTGCTCTCGCGGCAGGTCGAAGTCTCCCTCCTTCTGGCGAAAGACCTCGACAACTTGGTTATGCGTCAGCCCGGTCAGATAGCTGTCCGTCACCTCGACGATCTGGTCATGGTCCATGAAATCGAGAACCTGTTCGTGAAGCATGTCGATCCGCTCGGCCTGACCTGCAAGAATGACCTGACTTCTGTCGGGCAACCCCACCACGATGTCACTGTCGATCATCTGTGATGCGTCGCGAAGCTCGCCCGCATCGGCGAAGGCTCCGCCAAAGCCGACATGGTCCTGGGCCGAGAAATCCAGAATGGACGCATTGCCGCCATTGCCGACCAGGAACAGGTTTCGTCCCCCGCCTCCTTCAAGGACGCTGTAATCCCGCTGGTCGCCGCCGCTGGCCACGATCATGTCGTCGCCGTCGCCGCCTGTCACGGTGTCATTACCGCCATCCGCGAAGATCACCTCGCCCTGATCCGATGCCACAAGAACGTCGTCCCCCCTGCCGCCGGACAGGACATTTCTGCCGCCGCCCCCTTCGATCGTGTCGTTGCCGACATGGCCGCGAAGGATGTCGTGACCCAGCCCGCCGACGATCAGGTCGTCGACCATCCCGGTGGCCGGATCGGTGACGTTATGCGCACCCTCGATGACCAGGTCGCGGCGGGGATCGGAGACCACGACGACCAGCATCTCTCCCGGCTTCAGATCGTGGCGGTCCTGGACGCCGGGGCCGGAAACCACGTTCATGTCCGCCCGCGCGTCGGCAATGCCGTTCGCGCCCGTCACCGTGCGTGCGGATTCGTCAAACCAGGGAGAATGCGGCGAATCCGCGGGCATCAGCGTCCGGACCGAGACGTGCATCCCGTCGGCGATGCTCCCAATATCGACCCTGCCCGCCCCGTTGGTCGGATTGTGCAGAAAGACGATCTTCTGGCTATCATCCGCAAAGCCGGTGACGCCGATCCCGTCTGTTGCAGCGATGTCCTGCAGGGCCTGGGCATCGGTCATGGTAGTCTTTCCGACCAGATGGGTTTGCGCGATGTCGTAGACCTGCCCCATTGGCGTTGCGATCGTGACGATCTGTCCGCCATTGCTTTCCGCCGACGGAAACCGGGTGTCATAGAGCTTGTTCGACAACCAGTCATAGGCAATGCCCCAATGGTCGATCGAATCCACGCCAAGATCAACCGCCCTAGAAAACGCGTCGATCCAGGCCGCGCCCTGGTCGATCCCGACGGCCGTGTTCGCGCCGATGTTGAATTCGGAAAGCGAAAATCTGAGATTGCTTGAGAACCCCTCGAACCGCTCAAAGACTTCCATCGGGCGGATGGCCCAATTCAGGTTCTGGGTGATGGTGCTGGCATCCGGGTAGCTGTGCTGGAATATCGCGTCGATCATCCCGCGATGTTCCAGCGAGATCTTGGAGACGATGTCCGCCGAATCCTGCGGCCCATCCGCGGTCCATTTGCCGTCGGCACCCTGCGTCGCGCGCCACTGGACGCCCGCCTGAACACCCAGGCCGGGGGCATGCCACCCGGAAATGTCGTCCGAGAGCCGTTCGATCATGTCGGCGAGCTTGGGGATCTGCGCATCGGCGATTGCGCCGTATTGATGGCCAGTCAGGCTGCCCCAGGCCTTGCTGCCCCAGTATTCATTGCCGATTTCCAGGTCCCTGATTACGGCATCGGGAAACGCCTTCAGCGCTGCCTCCAGCCTGTCGACATACCGGTCGAACCCGGAGTGATCGAAGACACCTCCTTGCTTATCATAGAACTGGAACGTGGGCACGACCAAGGTCATCGGCTTGCCGGTCAACGACGCATATTCCAACGCTTCGTTGATGGTCATGACATAGTTGTTGCTGCCGGGTTCAATGGGATCACCGAACATCCGCGCAAGACCACCATTCGCCCAGGTCTGATCCTCGGTCACGCCGCCGCCAGGATAGCGAAACCCTGAGAAGTCAATTTCCTTCAGGGTTTCTGCTAAGGGCTGGCCATCCTTAAGGCTGTCCCGCGTAAGGATGATGTTCGTACCGAAATGGGCATCGGTGATAAGTGGCAAGGCGGTCTCCTTCAAGCCTGACCTGCGCCTGTTGCCGAAGGAGTGCCTGTCGACGCGCATACGCCGAGCCGCTTGGTCTGATGCGTCGGCCCGATCGACGCTATTCAAGAGCTCTTGATAAACCGTTAACCGCTTAAGTTTTCTATTGATCTAGGTCATGTTGACAGATGGCGGATCGATGTGATGTCGACGAAGCCGAGGTAGCTTTCGGCGGCTTTGTAATATAGGGTGGCAACGCGGCGGGCATTCTTGAGCTTGTTGAAGCACCGCTCGACGAGATTGCGCAGGCGGTAGAGGGCCCGATCTACAACGACGCGCAACCTGCGGGACTTGCGCATTCGGATCACCGGGACGACGTTGCGCGACTCTCGTTTTGCGAACCTTGTCGGAGTCATAGCCTCGATCTGCATCAGCAAAGCAGGCGCGGGCAGATTATCGTCCATCAAAGCCCCGATAATCGGTTGTTTGACCCGGTGTGATGTCCGACCTCATGGGCAGGCCTGCGCCATTGACGCGGAGATGGATCTTGGTCGCAAAACCACCTCTTGAGCGGCCAAGACCCTGTCTCGGAGTCCCGCTTTTGCGCCCGCTGCCTGATGATGGGCGCGGATCACTGTGCTGTCGATCATTTGAAGTGCGTTCGGCACGATCCGGCTTTCGTTCAGGGCCTCCAGGATCTGCTCCCACAAACCCGCCAGGTCCAGCGTCGGAACTGGCGGTAGACGCTGGACCACTTCCCGAACTCTGCCGGCAAGTCACGCCACTGCGAGCCTGTCCGGGCTATCCAGAAAATCCCATCGAGAACGAGCCGATGGTCGGTAGGTTTGCGCCCGTTCGGCGCTCGGATGGCCAGAATGAAGCGCTCGTAAAAATCCCATTCTTCGTTTGACATCAATTCTCGTGCCAAGCTGGTCTCCATCACAGATACCAGCAGCGCGCCCTGTGAATCCCTTTTGTCAACACGCATTAGCCTTTGCTAGCGTAAATGCTTCTGGGACAGCTTGCATGACTGCGGTCACATCTGTCTCATGGAACATGTGTCGGCTCTTTGGAATACAGTGATAGGTGCTCTGCGGTAGAGCATCATGCACCTTTTCGGACTGCATTTCTGGATCGATCAGCCGTTCCTCGGATCCTGCGACGATCACGACGGGCATTGCCAAGGCAGAGTAGTTTGCCGCTGCGGCAGCTGCCATGGGGATCAGCGGCGGGGATTCAGCTGCCGACGCCCGCAGCTGCGAAGGTCGAACGGCCATTTCCACAGGAAAACCGCTGAACTTTGCACGAACGGGCGCAAGTCCAAAAATGCTGTGCATCGCACCGGCCATATCAGCCGGCTGGTCGCGGGTAGAATGCTATGATGTATAACGTCAGCCAAGATGGGAATGGCGGGGCCCGCGTCAGGATCAACTCTATCCGAGAAGTGCGATAGTGACAACCCGATGCCAGGACCAGACCGCGCACCGTTAGAGGGTGCCTGGAGGCAGATCCACCGCTACGGATGATCTCCAGGAATGGCCCGATACGATAGCTTCCCCACACCAATATGCCCAAGCGCAGAATTGATCAGGTCCGCTTAAGCAGCGGCATCCCAGACCCGAACCTCTGGTCGCGTTCTGCACCCATAGCCCGGATGATCGGACACGATCGCCCAATGTGATCTGGCTGCGAGCTCAACCTACTCGTCCGAGGTCAAGTCATCGATCATGTTGCTGTTGCCACTCAGCAGCGCAAACGGCGGGGCCTTGCCAAACTCCGCATAATGAAGCTGAACTTTGTCAACGCAGAGAGCGCAGAGAACGCAGCAAGATGAAGTATTTCTGCGTCATAATCAAAATGAGTTTTTCTATCCGTCAATATAGATTCTCACCAAACTAACTGGCGAGGGCCCGACGAAGTTTTTGAGCACATGGCTCACCAGTAAGAGAAAAATTGCTACCAGTTGCCTTAAGTATATGATCCAAGGGCTGAGGCCGGCTGAAGAGGTACCCCTGAAGGTAATGGCACCCGACATCAGCCAGTATTTCTGCTTCATAGAGGGTTTCAACGCCCTCGGCCGTGATTGATTTTCCCAAAGTGCGGCCTAGGCCGACAATCGAGTGTAGGACGTTCGCAAGGACGTCGTCATCTCCAAGCCCCGACACAAAGCTGCGGTCAATCTTGAGAGTATCGAGGGGCATCTTTTGAAGGTAGCCGATAGAAGAGAAGCCAGTTCCAAAATCGTCGAGTGCCGTAGTGATCCCCATCTGTCTAAGATGCTTTAATTGGGCCTGGACCGTATCGCAATTTGAAACAAGAACGCCTTCGGTAAGCTCAATTTCAATTCGGCTCGGTAATATAGAATACTCGCCCAACAAGCGCGTCAGCGTCGGAATGAAGTCCGACGACAGGAGTTGAACAGGGGATATATTGATGTTGAAGCGCAAATCTGGCCTGCACCACATATCGCAAAATATTTTCCTGAGCAGGAGCCATCCGAGTTGGACCATCAGTCCACTCTTTTCTGCAATAGAAATAAACACGTCAGGGGCAATAGGTCCGAGGGATGTAGAGTTCCAACGCGCCAAAGCTTCTACAGAATGGAGTTCCATAGTCTGCGCATCAACGATAGGCTGGTAAAGCATATAGAACTCGTATGGCGATCTGATTGCTAATCGAAGTGCCTCCTCAATTTTCCTTCCGAAGGTATATTCTGCGTCAAGCTCGGCATCGTAAACCGTAATCTGGTTTCCATTATCCTTTTTTGAAGCGTACATTGCGCGGTCCGCTTCGCCTAGAAGATCCTCAAAAGAACGCGTTGCATCCCTCCTGACAGCAATGCCATAGGAGGATGTTATCGAAAATTGTAATCCACGGTAATTGAAACAAACACTGGTCGCCTGAATGAAGCGGGTGACTGTGCAACGAGATAATTCTATAATGTTAGCTGAAGTGTTGACTACGGCAATGAACTCGTCACCGCCAACACGGGATACGAAAACCTCTTCGTCTGCTGCCTCACGCAAGTTTTTTCCAAAAGTTTTGATAAGTTCATCGCCACCCTGATGGCCCGCGAAATCATTAACTTTTTTGAAGTTATTGATATCAAGAAGGATCACTGCATACTTGTCGACGCCCGTGGACTCAAGGCGCTCAATATACTCTTTGAGAGCAAGTCGATTTGGAAGGCCTGTCAATGGGTCGGACCTTGCGAGTCGATTGGCATCGTCCTCCCGCAGGGCAAGAGTATTTGCGTGGTCGCGCAAGAGGCGCGCTCCTCCGATACCGACACCCCCGAGAACGACGAAAATCAACGCAATTATAGGCGCTATATGGCTCAGCAACTCGTTTCCGGGATGCGTCGGAAGCCAATTGAGATGTGCTATTGGCCTGCCGTCTACACCGATTATTGGCGTCGCAGTTGCAGGGCTCCCGTGAATTTCTGATAGCCGAAGATCCAAGACATTTGAGCTGGTCGCAATGTCCCTCAATTGCGCAACCGTAACTGTCCTTAAAATTACACCGATGGAAGCTTCATCCCGGTTGACCGTCGCAAGAGCTTCTGCAGTATCTGGCAGGATGCGTGAAGCACTTCCAAATTGAACCTCGCCATCTTTCAAGACAGCAAAATCAAATGTGGCCCGGCCTTCACGTGGCAACCTGTCCACGCCAACACGTATCTGTTCCAAAGCCCAGCTTGATAAAGATGATTGGTGTGGGGCTCGGGTTCCGGTGGAATTCCAAGCTAAAGGATCATCCAGCAGACCATCATAGATGACTGCGCGGTCGAACATATCTCCATTGACAGCCGTAATACCATAGTTATCCGAAACAAAGTTGAAGTCTTTATCTAAAAGTGCTTCATAGACATCGCCCCAATTATTGTAATCCCTGGCAAACTGCCTGACTTGGTGGTGCAGTAGGTTGATATTATGAACGACCTGACGGGCAGATTCTATCTCGGCTTGATGGTTGATTTGCCTTCTCAGTGACTCAAGTGAAATCCCAATCGCTAGGTAGAGCAATAACGTGCCACAAAGTGTGAAGCTGGCAATGCGATTGGATAGTCCACTCGAAGCTCCTAAAAAAATGCTCATTATTGCACGTTCCTATCCGAAAGTTATTCAGGCACGACTTTGCATTCTTGGTCCTGCTGAGCACGAGACGGCGGCAAGCATGCCAATCTCCTTGCTTGTCCTTCGCGGTGCGTTTTGTTGAGTGATAGTTGTATAGAATTCACGAATATCCTTGGCATGCGCCCGCCCCTTATTCGGATCGAACTCAACGACGGTGACTGCGCTGTAATCGCACGTCAGCTCTTCCCCGACTTCGATATCTCGCGCGGCATACATATACTCACCATCGTCGGTGAGATTAGGTTCGTCTGAGTGGTTCATGAAGTAGTCGCCATCTGTGCCGATAACGAAGGTGCTTCGCTCCTCGACGTACCAGGCATGGCGGGCAAACATTCGAAGAACATGATCAGGCATCGTAAGTAAATGTTCGATTGGAACTTCTCGGTCCACAACGGGGCTGAACGTCCAGACAAGCTGCCCTGTTAGAATTTTTTCACTTGAGAAAACGCCCAGGCCATGGATCGTGCTTGGGCTGATGGTGTGATCTACGGTCAGCATTCTGCCTCTTTGCTTTGAGTATGTGGACGTGATCGTTTGGCAGTTCTAAGTTTCGTGCAGCACGAGAATTGCAGCGACGGCGAGTCCTATCCCTGTCAATTCCCGCACCGTGACAGCTTCTTTGAAAACAAAGTATCCAAGCGCAAATAAAATTAATATATTCGAGCAGCTATAGATGATGCCAATTGTGGCCAGGGTATGGCCTTTCATGAGGAAGAACCATCCAATCGCCGGAAGCGCATAAAGTGCTGCACCAGCCATGAACCTCGCAGATGCAATACCTTGTGTGTTTAGCGAAGCCGCTTTTATCAGGTAGTCACCGGCCGCCGTTGCAGCCACAATCATAAGAAGAATGGCAGTCGTGGTCATTCTGTCGCTCTTTTCAGCTTTATTTTAGGAGCCCAACCAGCGCTGCGTCTTTCATGAGTCGGCCCATGGGAAAAGAATGCCGGATATTGGTTAATCCAAGGTTAAGGTCAGTTTGGATATGGCGCGACGGGCGCGGAAACTGACACGATTGCAGAGGAAATTCCTGTGCAATCCGCTAAGCTGGCACCGAAGCGCCGTGGCCACCGAGCGCTGCGACTAACCGGCATGATTTGGAGCGCTGCGGTACCCTCGGGCTTTCCTGAGCGGACCGGGGATGCTGAACCCGTCCGAGATTAAAGGGGCGCTGTCGGCACTGGCGCTCTATCGGAGTAGGGGCTGAGAGCTGAGACCGCCGCGTAGAAGCGCCCAGGCCCGAAACAGGTCACCATCCGTGGCATTGTGCCACTCGGCAATATTGTTGCCCGGTCCTAGTTGCCATTTCCAAGCCATGAGACGGTCATCGCGGATCGCGAGGTATTGTCGGGTCCATGTGTCGATCTCATCGAAGGCTTGGTGATCACCATGCGCTTGAGCAAGCAGGAGACCATGTCCTTGTCCCTCGGAATGAGAAATGCCGCCTTGCTGTGCGTCGATTACCCTGCCGAAACTGACATAGCGGCGCTGCCATTGTTGCCACTGTGTCAGCGGATCGTTCGTAAACACGGGACGGAGCAGTGGAGTGCTCGCGCAAAGGGCTGCGCAGATCAACGGGCGACGCGTCATCATCAGAT
>NZ_BBPH01000249.1 GCF_000787695.1 Paracoccus sp. PAMC 22219
GATCTCCAGATGATGCTCACTGACCTGGACGTCGAGGTTGTCGGCATCGCCATGACCGAAAGAGAAGCCGCAAGACTTGCTGCTCTGCATCAGCCGGATTTTGCGACAATGGATGTTGTTCTGAGGGGAGAGTGCAACGGGATCGATACAGCGATCAGGATCTATCAGACGCACCGCATCCGATCGCTGTTCGTTACGGGTAACGTAAGTCCTGCTGCGCGGTTGCGCGGCGCAGCGGCCAAGCCGCTTCATTGGTTGGCCAAGCCGATTGCTTTTCACAATCTTAAGGAAATTATTAGGCAGTTCAGAGAAGGCGCTGAGGATATATAGATCGACAGTTCATATATGGATATAAAATATAAAATAAAATGTTATTTTTATACAATTGATACAAACTAAGGCGTCTGAACTTTAGTAGAAAGCAATTATTCTCGCTTAAGAGTGGTGCTTATCACCGCGAACAAAGCGAGCCGCCGATGCCCTATATCAACGACCTGATCGAGTTGTCCGGCATTGCCAGCAACACGACTTATACCACCACAAATGGATCCATTATCGGCGTTGTGGACGGTGCGACTTATACCGGCGATGACGACAACACGGCAACGGCAGTTACGGAACTGAACAACACCGACGCCGACGGCGGCATCCGGTTCTGTCGCAAATTGTGCGTCGAGACGCAGGGCGTCGATGACTGCCTCGACTTCAGGCGACAATCTGACAGAACTGCTGAAATGGGCGAAGCTCTGGTCTGAACTGTCCCTAGCGGATCATGTTGACCAGCTCGATCCCCGCGATGGTTGACGCGGCTGACTTGAAGCTCTTGAAGCCGAGCATTGGTCTCACCCGGCGCTTGATGAAGCGGTGGTCCTGCTCGACAAGATTGTTGAGATACTTGATCCGCACCATCTCGATCGGGACCGGGCATCCGAACCGCTTCAACATCCGGTTGATGTCCTTGATGCCTTCGGTGTTGGCTGCACTCTTGTCGATGACAATTTTGCGGGGCAAGCCGTTCACCTCCATCGCGCGGGCGAAGAACTTGATCGCCGCGGGCTTGTTGCGGCGCTCCGAGAGCATGAAGTCCAGCGTCTTCCCGAACTTGTCGACGGCGCGGTAAAGATAGACCCACTGGCCTTTCACCTTGATGTAGGTCTCGTCCATGCGCCAGGATCTGTCAGTGGGTCGCTTGCGCCGGCGCGCATCTTCCGCGACCTGACCCGCGTACCGCTCCACCCACCGGTTGAGCGTGGCATGGTCAACCGTGACGCCCCGCTCGGCCATGATCTCCTCCAGGTCACGGTAGGACACCCCGTAGCGCAGGTAGAAGAAGACCGCGTGCAGGATCACGTCCTTGAGAAAGTGGACACCTTTGAATGATACGCTCATTGCACAATCCTCATCAAAACGGCCGACTTCACACCATTCTATCTTTCCGGCTTGGACCTTACGAAAAACTTGCGACAGATCCGTCGATGAGACATCCGAGGACGACCTGTGGTTTCTGCCCAATCCGATCAACGACGAGCCCGACGACCTGCCGCCCGGGCCACGGGCTGAACCCCGTGAGCTCAAGGTCATTGTTGACTGGCGGACGGCAGAGGCGGGCAGTGCAGTCCATCTTGCCCGTGTTGCGGGCAGGCTCGGGGCACTGGAC
>NZ_BBPH01000248.1 GCF_000787695.1 Paracoccus sp. PAMC 22219
TGCCGTTGAGCGGGCGGCGTGACGACGGGCGGGGTGACGACGGGGGACTGCGTGCCCACGAGTTCCCTCGGGACCGCGCCGTTGAAGAGGAAGTTGGCGGGCGTCAGGGTCGCCCTGTCGACACCTTCCAGAAAGATGCTGTCATTGGCACCCAGAACGATGCGGGTCCCGCCGTTCTCGGTGATCAGGGCTGTGACGTTGGCATATCCTCGAATGTCGAGAAGTTCTCCGCCGCGCGCGTCGAAGTCCGTGATCACATCGCGACCGTCACCCGAGGTGAAGCGGAATGCGTCCCTGCCCGTGCCACCGGTGAGCGTGTCGTTGCCCGTTCCGCCGACCAAGGTATCGTTCCCTTCGTTACCGATAAGGACATCGTTCCCCGCCATGCCCAGGAGGCCATTGTTGCCGCTGTTTCCATGGATGCGGTTGTCGAGGCTGTTGCCTTCGCCGCGAAGCGAGGCTGCGGTCCGAAGATGCAGGTCTTCGATATGGTCGCCCAGCTTCCAGTCGATAGTGGCGTGGACCGCGTCGCGACCCTGACCTGCCAGCTCGATCGTCCTGTCGCCCGCATTGTCGACCCAGTAGGTGTCGTCGCCGGTTCCGCCGTGCATCTCGTCCGCGCCGGCCTTGCCGTCGAGGATGTCATTGCCTCCGCGGCCGTGGATCACGTCGTTGCCGGACGTCCCGTCCAGCGTGTTCGCGCTGTCATTCCCGGTGATGACGTTCTGAGCAGGGGGCGTCGGCGTGGGGGTGGGCGTGACAACCGGCACGTCGGGCTCGGGCTCCACGACGGGCGGGACCGGAACGGGGGTCGGCGTCGGGGCAGGCGATGCTCCTTCGTTGATGCCATCACGGTCGTATTCCATCACGGTTTCCCACGCGAGGTCCTGTAGATGTGCCGCAATGGTCGGGTCGATCGTCGGATAGGGGCCGTAATCTCCGAAGACGATGTTCGACAGCCCTGAGGGGTCCTTGCCGTAAAGGGTCGCCTGGTGAACCATGGTGACGTAGTAATAACCGGCATCCGTAGGATGGATGTCGTCTGTGAAGAAATGCCTGATCGAGGTCACGCCGGGGATGCGACCGGCCTCGATCGCGTCATAGAGGTTGGCCATGGCCTGGCCCGCGGGGATCAACAGCATCTCCTTGGATCCTGAGGGTCGTGCCGCGTTCACCTCGTCGACCACGCCCTCCCAAATCGGACTGAACCTGTCCAGGCTCGCCCGCCAGGCTTTCAGGTCACCGTTGAAGAAGTCGAACCCGTTCCACGTCTCATAGAGATAGGTCTGGATGTCAGGGTTGGAGGCATGGGCAAGACTGAGGAACTTAAGGACATATCCCGAGGTGTCGTTCCACTGGACATTCGTTTCCAAAGGGACGGCTTCCGTGAGGATCAGCGCATCATATTTTCCGGTGGCAAGCGCATTGTGGGAATCCACCCCCTGCGCATGGGCACGGTCATGGTCGTTCCAGCTGACACGCAGCGGCGCACCGGTGATGACCTGGAAATCCGTTTTCCCCTCATTCCCCATGCTGTTCATCATATGGGGGAGCTGTCTGCCGACAAGGCTGTGACCGATAGTGAGAATATTCGATTCCGATGAGAGTGCCATATATCCCTCTTATGATCTACTATCTGTCAGCGTTGCGCATTTAGAATTAGATTCCGTTAACGGCGGACCGCTCCGATAGCTTTATTCAGCTTTCGCGGAACGCCC
>NZ_BBPH01000247.1 GCF_000787695.1 Paracoccus sp. PAMC 22219
TTTAGAGACGTACGGATCATCGCGATGACAGTCCCCGCCCTTCTGACGTCAAAGGGTGCGCGCTAGTGACGCATGAACACGGCAAAAAGCCCCACCTTGGCGGGGCTTCTTAACTGGCGTGAGTGGTGACCTGATACTCTTGCACTCTGGAACAAGCACCTAACCCGCTGGAGCTTTCGAAGGTTCCAAACAAGGGCATACAATTGGAAATGCCGTACAGCCTACGCGTGCTTTCGCGTCAGCCCAGATGCTTTACTACTGCTGGAGACGCTATGGTCGTGGCCAAGAGGAGGGATCTGGCCAGGCTGCAATAGCCGGTTGATAGAGATCGATCCGTTAACGTCGCAATATAGACGACAGTGCTGGTTAAGTGCCGCAGCCTATCTTTGGATGCACGACACCAGCTTTCCAGAGAACCGCACCCTATAAAGCATCTGGCGTGACGAGAGGCAGGGCGATCGTTATACGCTCATAGCCGTGCACCTGAGCGCCGTGCTGGCAGCATCGGGTCAGATGGCAGACTGTTCGTCCCGTAACAGGCCCTCGTTTAGTTCGGCAGCCGAGTTCATGGAATAAGAGAATTGGAATGACCGCAGGCCGGGCTAACAAGGTTACGCTCGAGGTGGGGGGTGAAGCTGGGTTCTTTCCAGCCAATGGGACGACGACCAGGCGATCCGTGTCCGGGGACTAAATCAGGTCCAGCCGTCAACGAGTATTTTCCATTGGCCGAGCAAAGCAGCTGCCTTGTAATCGCCTTGACGTTCGCGCTCCGCTGCAGCGACAGACATCATCATTACCACACTTTGGTTGTCCATCACTCCTGGGCAAGTAAGTGTGGCGCGCAGGATGTTCAGCAGAACGCGCTCGGCCGCTGCACGCTGTTCGATCTCGCCCAGAAACTCCTCATCGGTATGCATGGTCATTCCGGATTTTATATCACTGATTTTGCATGCAACCAAATGTCTGCACCTACGCTAAATCCCCATACAAAGCCGAAGGTTTCACAAACCGAACGCTTATCTTTTGATTTTTGTATGACCCCTGCAAAAGAGCGATGGTCCCGGAGGTGGCTTTCTTTGTGGATTGGGTACAAGTTCCGAACGTCGACGAGATGGATAACAATGGATCGCCATGCACACCGCCTGGCGCGGCCTCGAGCGATGCATCCTCGAGGCCCCGAACCCGGTCAGGGACGGCTCGGTCATTCCAGCCGAACTGACTAACAATTACGCGGCCACAGGCTATTTCGATGGCTCTCTTGGCGGAGAGAAGGCCGGGACAACCATGACCTGGATCTCCAGATGAAAATTCCGCCGGCGTGAAAAACGTGAGATGACCCCCTCAAGAGCTCAGCTGACGAATGTCCTCTAGGCTAGGCCCTAAAGGATGAATGTTTACGCTGCAGAACTTTGTGTCGACCTCGCCGCTGCCTGTCATAGTCATAACCAGAGCCGTCTTCATAGTTTGCGTGCCGCTGTTCTGGCGCGGTCTGGTGGGCGAGTTCTATGCCTCGCGGATCGGTCACAGCCCAAAGCTTCAAGTCCGACACCTACCCCGGTGGCCATGGGCCGTCCCGTTTGTGGGGTGGGCCCTGCAGATGCAGCTTACCTGACAGACGGCGATGCATACCCATGTGGCGTCTCTATGCGCGATGCGATTGCTTCCGCCCTCATCAATCGCCATGGAGGCGTCCAATACCTGCTGATCAACTGCCCAAATACGTCTTTTTCGGGGAATTGTTTAGACAGCTTGCTCGTCCGTGACGGCATGTCCGCATAGGAACAGATCAGCGGCAGCCTGTGCAAAGGTTGACAATTGCTCCTTCGTGAACTCAGAGCCAGTCAGCATTGCATGTTGCTGGACTCGGCCGGTCACCATGGCCACAAGTTGACGGGCCGAATGATCGCTGTCGTGGATATTGATCTGTCCCCGGTCAATCCATGTCTTGATCTGCGTCTCGAGGGGATTGATGATACGGTCCCCGATAGCGGCCTGATAGGCTGCGGCAGCCTGCGGAAATCGGACCCCTTCCGCGGTAATAATACGCAAGAGACGTAGCCTTGGCTTAGCGGCCGCCCAGTCAGCAAGCTCAGTCAGAACCTTGGGCAGAATGTCTGCAGGATGCCCATTTCGGCATTTGTCGAACGGGGACTTTCGAAATGCATTGTCAATCTCCGCACGAATGGCTGCAGAAAACATTAGCGATTTGTCTGGAAAGTAGCTGTAGAGCGTCGCTTTGGAGACTCCGGCCGCGCGGGTGATATCATCAACGCTAGCGCCTGCGTACCCATCCCGAAGAAAAATGACTGCCGCGCCATCCCGCACTTTATCATATTTGCGGCCCGGCTTGGTTATGGGTGTTTTATTCAGCTAATTCATCAGTGTCATCGTTCATTCCCCTCAGGCGCAGGCCTGCAATTTTCCGAAGGCGCATTCTTTCTCGCAAGAGCTTGGGCTCCATTGTTGGGAGGCCGAAGATCTCTGTCGTGAGAACCTTTCGGTGTATGGTCGACACGTTATCCGGCGATAAAAAACGACCAATCGCTAGAATGCAAGGTGCTTTGCGTGCGATGAAGTTGCATACGTCATCTATGACGGGCTGACATGCACATCGTGAGAACCGCCATGCCCCAACAGTCCCCCCCACTATCCACGCTTTTTGCCAGTTCGGACGACGGTGTCGCTCTTCAGAACACATTGGATACGGTTCGCGAAACGCTTGGGATGGAGGTCGCCTACTTGTCCGAGTTTATTCAGGAACGAGCTGTTTTCCATGCCGTCAGCGCCCCCGGTTTGGAAGCGATGATCCGTCCCAGCCAGAGCATGGATTTGCGGGAGGTGTACTGCAAACATATCCTTGATGGCGGCTTGCCCAGTCTGATGACCGATACCAGTCAGCATGCCATCGCGACCGACTTGCCGATCACACAAATGATCCCGATCGGTAGCCACCTGTCCGTTCCGGTCAGGCGGGCCGATGGCACCGTCTTTGGCATGTTCTGCTTCCTGAGCCGTCATGCACGGCCGGATCTGGGACAGGATGACCTGACCATGGTGCTGGCGCAGTCGGAACGTGTCGGGACACGCCTGTTCGGAGGTCAGACCTTACCCCCGCCTGAAACATGATCAGCAAGAGAATACCAGTTTGAAGATGTCTGCAGCTTGAAGCAACACTCACTATGAGGGCGTAGTGGACCTGTCAGCCATTTTCTATCAGGCAGACCGCAACCTGCGGGTGGGTCGGTTACCGCCAATTGGCTACTCCTCTCTTACCGACCTCGAAAACCACTGCCCACGAGCGATTAGCCGCCACAGCATTTCTCAGTGGGAACTGTAGAGCTATGAACTCCTTTTTCTCTCATATACCAATACCGCTATGACGATGAGAATTTAAGTATGAACATATCACAATTTGACCCGGTGGTTCTTGTTGTCGAGGATCAGGGGCTTTTGCGCATGACGGCCGTCTCGATCATGGAAGATGCAGGGTTCGAGGCGATAGAGGCCAGGAACGCGGAAGAAGCCTTGATTTTGCTAAGACGTTATCCTGACATTCTGGTCGTGTTCACGGATATCGACTTGAGCGCTGAGAAAGATGGGATCTGGCTTGCCGAACAGATCAACAAGGAATGGCCAAAA
>NZ_BBPH01000246.1 GCF_000787695.1 Paracoccus sp. PAMC 22219
GGCGATCGGTCCTGATCCGGACGAACTCGACGTGAACCCCCGTGCGCGGTCCGCGCTGCTGCGCGTGGGCATCCGCACCGATGCCCCTGCGGGCGAGGTCGATGCCCGGTCGCTGGCCATGCCCCATCTTCCGGGAGGTGGCTGATGCGGTCGTTGACCTATCTGGGCTGCGTGCTGGTGGTGATGGGCCTGGCCTTCTGGGCCTATCGCGAAAACTATGCCACCCAGGCCGCCATCGGAGAGATGTCTCAGGTTCAGCGCCAGATCGCTGGCCTGCGCGAGGAATTGGGCGTGCTGCGGGCCGAATGGGCGTTCCTGAACCGTCCCGACCGGCTGCGCCAGCTGGTCGATCTGAATTTCGACCGTCTGGAACTGGGTCCGGTCGAATCGGGCCAGTTCCTGGACCTGGACCATATCGACTATCCCAAGCCGCCCCCGCCGCCCGATCTGGTCAGCGACCTGCTGCCCGAAACCGACCCTGCCGAGGAGTCTCAGCCATGATCCGCACCCCCCTGCGCCCCCTGGCCCGCATCCTGAGGGCCCGCGAACGCGGCGAGAATCCCGACGACATCGAGGCCGAGAACCGCCGCCGCCGCCACGAAGAGATCCAGGACCGCGCCCGCAGGCGTGCCGAGGGTCGGCTGGTGGTCATGGCGGGCTGCTTTCTGCTGGCCTTCGGGACCGTCGCGGTGCGCATGGGCACGCTGGCCTCCAGCGAGGCCGCCGAACCCCGCGCGCAGGTGCTGTCGTCGCAGATCATCTCTCAACGGGCGGACATCACGGACCGGCGGGGCAGGGTGCTGGCCACCAACCTGCTGACGCATTCGGTCTATGCGCACCCGCACCAGATGGTCGATCCGATCGGCACCGCGCAGGGCCTGGCCGCGATCTTTCCCGACCTGGACGTCCAGCGCCTGACCCGTGATTTCACCGGCGACCGCAAGTTCATGTGGATCAAGCGCAAGATCAGCCCCGAACAGATGCAGGCCGTCCATGACCTGGGCGAACCCGGCCTGCTGTTCGGCCCGCGAGAGATGCGCATCTATCCCAATGCCGACCTGGCAAGCCACATCCTGGGTGGGTCCGGTTTCGGCAACGAGGGCGTCAACAGCGCCGAGGTCATCGGCGTCGCGGGCGTCGAGAAGGCGTTCGACGCCTGGCTGCGCGATCCCGGCAACGAGGGCGCGCCGCTGGCGCTGTCCATCGACCTGACGCTGCAGCAGGCGATGGAGGACGTGCTGTGGTCGGGCATGAACGTCATGAACGCCAAGGGCGCCACCGGCATCCTGATGGAGGTCAAGACCGGAGAGATCCTGGCGATGGCCAGCCTGCCCGATTTCGACCCCAATGACCGCCCCCGCCCCCTGCTGACCGGAGAGCCGTCGGACAGCCCGCTGTTCAACCGCGCGGTGCAGGGCCAGTACGAGCTGGGTTCGACCTTCAAGATCTTCCCAGTCGCGCAGGCGCTGGACCTGGGGCTGGTCAATCCGGCGACCGGGATCAACGCCGCCGCGCCAATGCGGATCGGGCGGTTCCTGATTAACGATTTCCACAACTATGGCCGAGAGCTGAGCGTGACGGACGTGATCGTCAAGTCCTCGAACGTGGGGACGGTGCGCATCGCGCAGATGATCGGGCCCGATCGGCAAAAGGATTTCTTGGAAAAGCTGGGCCTGTTCGCGCCGACCCCCATCGAGATGGTCGAGGCGCCCACCGGCCAGCCGCTGGTGCCCACCCGCTGGCCCGCCGTCACCTCGGCCACGGTCAGTTTTGGCCACGGGCTGGCAGCCAGCCCGCTGCACCTTGCGGTGGCCTATGCGACCATCGCCAACGGCGGCAAGCGCGTGACGCCGACGCTGGTGCATGGTCGCCAGCGCCCCGAGGGTGAACAGGTCATGTCGCCCCGCGCCGCGGCGATGGCCGTGGACATGCTGCGCCAGGTCGTCACCCGCGGCACCGCCCGTCAGGCCGAGGTTCCGGGATACGAGGTCGCGGGCAAGACCGGCTCTGCGGACAAGCCCCGCGCCGCGGGCGGCTACTATGAGAACAAGATCATCGCGAGCTTTGCCTCGGTCTTTCCGGCCAGCGACCCGAAATACGTGCTGATCACCATGCTGGACGAACCGTCGACGACGATAAACGGCACAAGCGTGCGCACCGCGGGCCATACCGTCGCGCCCGTCGCGGCGGAAATGGTCCGCCGCATCGGCCCGCTGCTGGGGCTGGAGCCGATCACCGACGAAATCCTGCCGACGATCACCGCGCGGTTCGAACCGCGTGTTGAACCCGACGAGGAGGCTGCGGTAAGGCTCGTCGCAAATCAATGACGGGTGGGACTGTGGACAAGGACGACGTGACGCTGTCGCAGCTGGGGCTGCGCGCCCCCGGTGGGCGTGACCCGCGGATCACGGGGCTGTCCATCGACAGTCGCATGGTCAAGCCGGGCCACCTGTTCGCGGCCCTGCCGGGATCGGCCGTCCATGGCGGCGAGTTCATCCAGTACGCGCTGCGCATGCAGGCCGCCGCCGTCCTGACCGACCGCCAGGGCGCCGAGATTGCGGCCGACGTGCTGGCGGGCTGGGACGGTGCGCTGATCGTGGCCGAGGACCCGCGCGCGGCCTTGGCCGGGGCCGCGTCCCTGTGGTTCGCCGATCAGCCCGACCATGTCGTGGCCGTCACCGGCACCAGCGGCAAGACCAGCGTGGCCAGCTTCACCCGCCAGATCTGGCAGGCCCTGGGCCACAAGGCGATCAGCCTGGGCACGATGGGGGTCGAGGGCGATCATCAG
>NZ_BBPH01000245.1 GCF_000787695.1 Paracoccus sp. PAMC 22219
GATGGTGCCGCTGGCGGCCCTGCCCCAGCCCGCGCCCCCGGCCGCGCCCCCTGTCGATCCGTGGGCCACCAGCTTTCAGCCGCAACCGTTCCACCGGATGGCCGAGGCGGTCACCGCACGCTATGACGGCCGCCTTGTCGCGGCCGAGACGCGCCCGCCCCGCCCCGCCGAACGCGCCGCCGGGGTCGAGCTGATCTATGAGTTCCGGCTGCTGACCACGCAGCGCAACATCCTCAACATCCGCGTGGACGCCCGCACGGGGCGTTTTCTGGAAGTGGCCGGACGCGGCCAGCTGAAGGCGCGCCGCGCGCCCCGCACGCAAGACTGAAGGACCTGACATGCGCGCCCTGATCGTCGAGGACGACCCCCTGCTGGCCGACCAGCTGTCCCAGGCCATGACCCAGGCCGGTTTCGTGACCGACATCGCCGCCGACGGTACCCAGGGCGAATACCTGGGCGCCACCGAAAGCTATGACGTGGCCGTGTTGGACCTGGGCCTGCCCGGTCTGCCCGGCATCGAGGTCCTGACCCGCTGGCGCGACCAGGGCATCGGCATGCCCGTCCTGATCCTGACCGCGCGCGGCGACTGGACTGACAAGGTCGCAGGCTTTCGCGCGGGCGCCGACGATTATGCCGTGAAGCCGTTCCGTCTGGACGAGGTCGTGCTGCGCGCCCAGACCCTGATCCGCCGCGCCGCAGGCCATGCGCGACCCCAGATCGCCGCTGGGCGGCTGCAGCTGGACGGGCAGCTGGGCGTGATCACCCTGGATGGCATGGCGTTGAAGCTGACGGCGTTCGAGGGACGGATCATGACCTATCTGATCACCCATCGCGACCGCATCATCAGCCGGACCGAACTGTCCGAACACCTTTACGAGGCCGAGACGGACCGCGACTTCAAGTCGATCGAGGTCGTCATCGGCCGCCTGCGCAAGAAGGTCGGCGACGGAATCATCGAGACGCGCCGCGGCGAGGGCTATGTCCTGAGGTCGGCGTGACCCGGTCGATCCGCGGCCGGCTGCTGCTGCTGGCGGCGGTCTGGCTGACGGCCGCGCTGCTGGGGGCGTTCCTGCTGATCGCGCAGCTGTTGGAGGATTTCGTCACCGACCGGTTCGACGCCGAAACGCTGGCCATCGCCGACAGCCTGATCGGCCAGCTGGAGGTCGACGACGACCGGGTCGAACTGGACGACACGCCGCTGGACGTGCGCTTCACCCTGCCGCTGTCGGGCTGGTACTGGCAGGTCACGGCGGGAGATGCGACGGTGGCGCGGTCGCCGTCCCTGCTGGACGGGCGACTGACCGGGCCCGCGGGCGATCTGACCGGCGCGGTCGGGCATGACGCCGACGGGGCGGGCCTGCGCGTGCTGCGCCGCGAACTGACCATTCCCGACAGCGACGCCCTGATCGCGCTTACCGTGACCGCACCGCTGGCCGAAATCGACGCCAGTCTGGCGCAGGTCGTGCGCCCGCTGGCGGTGGCGCTGGCGGTGCTGGGGCTGGGACTGGCGGCGGCCAGCGTCATCCAGGTGACGCTTGGCCTGCGCAGCCTGGACCGCCTGCGCGCCGATCTGGCCCGCGTGCGGGCCGGCGACAGCGACCGCTTGGCCCGCCCCGACGTGTCCGAACTGCGCCCCCTGACGTCCGAGATTAACGCCGCACTGGACCAGAACGCCACCCTGCTGACCCGGTCGCGCCAGCATCTGGGCAACCTGGCCCATTCGCTCAAGACCCCGCTGGCGGCCCTGTCGAACGAACTGCCCGCCGACCACGCGGGCCAGGCCCTGATCACCCGCATGGACCGTCTGATCGGCTGGCACCTGCGCCGCGCGCGGCAGGCGGGGCCGCGCCTGCTGGGCCAGCGGACGCCCGTCGCGCCGGTCATCGACGACATCCTGCTGGTGCTGCGCTGGCCCTTGGCCGATCGCGGCATGAGCGCCGATGTCGATTGCCCCCCGACGCGGCCTTTCCCGGCGAACGCCAGGACCTGGAGGAGATGATCGGCAACCTGTCGGAGAATGCCGCGAAATGGGGCCGCAGCCGCCTGAGGATCACCGTGCGGACCCCGCCGGACCGGCTGGTCCTGCGGATCGAGGATGACGGCCCCGGCCTGTCCCCCGACCAGGCCCCGCGTGCCCTGATGCGCGGCGCGCGCCTGGATGAATTGGGCGCACCCGGCGCGGGTCTGGGACTGGCCATCGTGGCCGATCTGGCGGCGCTGCATGGCGGCGAATTGCGGCTGGAACGGTCCGATCTGGGCGGTCTGGCGGCGGTCCTGGACCTGCCTGCCTGAAATTTCCGCAAAGCATTGCGGTCCATATTTTACCATTTGATAAAAAAATGGACCTGTGTCAGCCTGATCTCACCAACAGGTGAGCCAGGAGACGAAAATGTCCCAAGCGAGATTAAGCCCCGGCGTGGTGCCGGGACGACTGACCCCCGACCAGCTGGCGACGAACTTTGTCGACGTCGCCCCGCCGCTGGACCGCCACGAGGCGCATGTGGCCGCCGACCGCTGCTATTTCTGCCATGACGCGCCCTGCATCACGGCCTGCCCGACCAGCATCGACATCCCGCTGTTCATCCGCCAGATCGGCACCGGCACGCCCGACGCGGCGGCGATGACGATCTTTCACGCCAACATCCTGGGTGGCATGTGCGCCCGCGTCTGTCCCACCGAACAGCTGTGCGAGGGGGCTTGCGTCCGGATGGAGGCAGAGGGCCAGCCGGTCGAGATCGGCGCCCTGCAACGCTATGCCACCGACGGGCTGATGGCCCAGGGGACGCATCCGTTCAAGCGCGCGACCGCCACGGGCAAGCGCGTGGCGGTGGTCGGCGCGGGACCCGCGGGTCTGGCCGCCGCGCACCGTCTGGCCGCCAAGGGCCATGACGTGGTGATCTTCGAGGCGCGTCCGAAACCCGGCGGGCTGAACGAATACGGCATCGCAAGCTATAAGGCCGTGGACGGGTTCGCTCAGGCCGAGGTCGATTGGCTGATGGGTATCGGCGGGATCGAGCTGCGCCACGACCAGGCGATCGGTCGCGACATCACGCTGGCCGCGCTGCAGGCGGAATACGACGCTGTGTTCCTGGGGATGGGCCTGGGCGGCGTGAACGCGCTGCGTGCGACAGGCGAGGATCGCCAGCATGTGCTGGACGCGGTCAGCTTCATCCGCGACCTGCGTCAGGCCAGCGATCTGGGCACCCTGCCCGTGGGCCGCGACGTGGTGGTAATCGGCGGCGGCATGACCGCCGTGGACGCCGCCGTGCAGGCCCGCCTGCTGGGCGCGGAAAACGTCAGCATCGTCTATCGTCGCGGTCAGGACCGCATGGGCGCCAGCCGCCATGAACAGGACCACGCCACGGCCAGCGGCGTGCGGATCATCTGCAACGCCGCCCCCCTGGCGGTCCACGGCAACGGTGCCGTGACCGAGGTCGAGTTCGCCTATACTCAGGATGGTCCCGACGGGCTGCACGTGACGGAGGACCGGTTCCGGCTGAAGGCGGATCAGGTGTTCCGCGCCATCGGCCAGCGTCTGGACGGCGCACCGGACGGGCTGGAACTGGCGGGCGGCAAGATCCTGGTCACCGGACCGGGCCGCACCTCGCTGGACGGGGTCTGGGCCGGGGGCGATTGCGCCGCGGGCGGCGACGACCTGACCGTGACCGCCGTCGCCGAAGGACGCGACGCGGCAGAAGACATCGACGCCCGGCTGACCGGACGTCCCGTCGAAATCCCCGGCTGAGGACGAGATCATGGCAGACCTGCGCAGCAATTTCATCGGGATCAAGTCCCCGAACCCCTTCTGGCTGGCCTCGGCCCCGCCGACCGACAAGGAATACAACGTCCGCCGCGCCTTTCAGGCCGGTTGGGGCGGTGTGGTGTGGAAGACGCTCGGCTCCGAAGGGCCGCCCGTCGTGAACGTCAACGGCCCGCGCTATGGCGTGGTCTACGGCGCCGACCGCCGCGTCCTGGGCATCAACAACATCGAACTGATCACCGACCGCCCGCTGGAGGTGAACCTGCGCGAGATCAAGTCGGTCAAGCGCGACTATCCCGACCGCGCGCTGATCATTTCGCTGATGGTACCCTGTGACGAGGACAGCTGGCGCGACATCCTGCACCGGATCGAGGATACCGAGGCCGACGGGGTAGAGCTGAACTTTGGCTGCCCGCACGGCATGGCCGAACGCGGCATGGGATCGGCCGTGGGCCAGGTGCCGGAATACATCGAGATGGTGACGCGATGGGTGAAGAAGCACTCTCGCATGCCCTGCATCGTCAAGCTGACGCCCAACATCAGCGACGTGACCAAACCCGCCGAGGCCGCGAAACGCGGTGGCGCGGATGCGGTCAGCCTGATCAACACGATCAACTCGATCACGTCGGTCGATCTGGACCTGTTCGCGCCCCAGCCCACGATCGACGGCAAGGGCAGCCATGGCGGCTATTGCGGCCCGGCGGTCAAACCCATCGCCCTGAACATGGTGGCCGAGATCGCGCGCAACCCCGCAACCGCGGGCCTGCCGATCAGCGGCATCGGCGGCGTCACCACCTGGCGCGACGCGGCCGAGTTCATGGCGCTTGGCGCGGGCAACGTGCAGGTCTGCACGGCGGCGATGACCTATGGGTTCAAGGTCGTGCAGGAGATGATCACCGGGCTGCACGATTATCTGGACAGCCATGAGATGACCCTGCCCGACCTGATCGGTCGTGCGACGCCCAACGTCACAGACTGGCAACACCTGAACCTGAACTATGTCACCAAGGCGGTGATCGATCAGGATGCCTGCATCAGCTGTGGCCGCTGCTATGCCGCCTGCGAGGATACCAGCCACCAGGCCATCGCCATGAAGCCCGGCCGCGTGTTCGAGGTGATCGAGGAGGAATGCGTCGCCTGCAACCTGTGCATCGACGTCTGCCCGGTCGAGGATTGCATCACCATGCGCGAGCTGGAGATCGGCGAGATCGACAAGCGGACCGGTATTCCGCGTGGCGAATACGCGAACTGGACCAGCCACCCGAACAACCCGATGGCCCGCGCCGCAGAGTGATTTGCGTCCCGCGACCGCCGGGGG
>NZ_BBPH01000244.1 GCF_000787695.1 Paracoccus sp. PAMC 22219
GCCCCGCGCCCCGCGATCAGCAGGTCGTTGCCCGCGTCCCCGTTCAGCCTGTCATTGCCCAGTCCGCCGTCCAGCACGTCCGCGGCGATCCCGCCGCTCAGCTGGTCGTTGCCCAAACCACCCTCCAGCCGGTCGTTCCCGGCACCGCCGAACAGCACATCATTGCCGCCCATGCCCTGGATGCGGTCGTTCCCGGCCATGCCGTCCACGACGTCGCGCCCCGACGAACCGGTGATCTGGTCGTTGAATGCCAGGATCGACCGCCAGATCGACAGATAGTCGCCGCGACCGAAGATCGCGCCTTCGTCGATGCGGCCAGGTGCGGTGGAGATCAGGAAATCCGACATGGTCACCACGTCGCGACCGTTCTGCGTCAGGCGCAGGGCGTCGGCGCGGTCGAACCCGGCGGAGGCGATCGCGACCCGGTAGCCGTTGGCGTAGTCGATCCAATCCTCGTTTCCGCCGAAGCGGCCGGGGCCGAAACTGGTGGGAATGGTCAGGTCAAAAGGTCGGTGAAGCTGAATGCGGGCCATCGTGGCGCTCCGATTGGATGCAATGCCCGGATGCTAGCCGATCGCGCCCGCGGATCGACGAATGAATGCGTAGATTGCCATGGGGCCGCATCAGAAGATGCGGCCCCATGGCAATCGGTGCGGCGAAGATCAGTTCTTCGCGTAGAATTCGACGACCAGGTTCGGTTCCATCTGCACGGCATAGGGGATGTCGCCCAGGCCGGGGGTGCGCACGAAGGTCGCGGTCATCTTGTTGTGGTCGACTTCCAGATAGTCCGGAACGTCACGCTCGGTCAGGGCGACGGCTTCCAGCACGATGGCCAGCTGGCGCGAACGCTCGCGGATCGAGATGACATCGCCTTCCTTGACGCGGTAGGACGCGATGTTCACGCGCTGACCGTTGACCTGGATATGGCCGTGGTTGACGAACTGGCGGGCGGCCCAGATGGTCGCCACGAACTTGGCGCGATACACGATCGCGTCCAGGCGACGCTCCAGCAGGCCGACCAGGTTCTCGCCGGTGTCGCCGCGGATCCGCTCGGCCTCGGCATAGATGCGGCGGAACTGCTTTTCGGTCAGGTCGCCATAGTAGCCCTTGAGCTTCTGCTTGGCGCGCAGCTGGGTGCCGAAGTCCGACAGCTTGTTCTTGCGGCGCTGGCCGTGCTGGCCGGGGCCGTATTCACGACGGTTGACGGGCGACTTGGCGCGGCCCCAGATGTTCTCGCCCATGCGGCGGTCGAGTTTGTACTTGGCAGACGTGCGTTTGGTCACGGCTGATCTCCTTCATGCAGTTGCGAAGGGCGTTGTCCTCTGGCCGGGGCCTGACAGGGTTCCCCTTGCGGGGTCCACCAACACCAACGAAGCGTGCCGTATAGACGCGCAGGCCCCGGTGTCAACCGCAATCGCCCTAGTCCAGCGCCCCGTCGGGCTGGAAGAAATGCGCCAGCGGCAGTCCCGCGGCCCCCAGGATGCGCGCGCTGCGGCCAAGCGAGCCCTCGATCACCTGCGGCCGGTCGATGCCGGCCCGGGCATGTCGGCCAACGCCGTGCGGGTC
>NZ_BBPH01000243.1 GCF_000787695.1 Paracoccus sp. PAMC 22219
GCGGACAGGCCGGTCAGGGCGGCCCCCGCCGCGCGTCGTCGCGCCAGCTCCCACGCGCCGGCGGTGTCCAGGCGGGCGAGGGCGGCCAGGTCGATCCCGCTCGCGTCCTGTGCGGGCAGCTGGCCCAAGGTCCAGACGACAAGATCGCCCGACAGGACCAGGCGCGGGCCCTGCGGATCGACGGTCAGTGTCGGGGCAAGGCGGGTCATGCGTGCCGTGGGGCGGCAAGGGGCAGGGCGGCATGCATGGGGGTCGTTCCGGTGCGGTCTGGCTGGCCCGGATCATCGCCCGCCGGGGCAGGGTGCGCCTTGATCCAGATCAGGCGGCCGAACCTCACGACAGGATCAGGGTGATGGCGTGACACCCCCCGTCCAGCGGGACAAAGGCGCAGGGACAGCGATCGGCATCGCCGCCGCGCGTGACCTCGACCGTGATCGTCGTTCCATCGACCTGCACGCGCGCGGTGACGCCGGGCCAGTCCTGCGGCAGGCAGGGGGCGATCACCATATGGCCGCCGCGGCGCCGAATGCCCAGGATACCCTCGGTGGCGGCCCGGTACATCCAGGCGGCGGAACCGGTATACCAGGTCCAGCCGCCCCGCCCGACATGGGGCGCGACGGAATAGACGTCGGCCGCCACGACATAGGGTTCCACCCGATAGCGTCCGGCGTCCTGCGGGGTCAGCGCATGGTTGATCGGGTTCACCATCGCCAGCAGCCGCGCGGCCGCCGTGCCGTTGCCCATCCGGGCATGGGCCAGGATCGCCCACATGGCGGCATGGCTGTACTGGCCGCCATTCTCGCGCAGGCCCGGGGGATAGCCCGCGATATAGCCGGGGTCATTGCCCGTCGCCGCCCCGTCAAAGGGCGGCGTGAACAGCAGGACCAGCCCCGGATCGGGCACGACCAGCTGCGTCTCCAGCGACCCCATGGCGCGGGCGGCGCGGGTGGGGTCGGCGCCGCCGGACAGCACGGCCCAGCTTTGCGCGATGGAATCGATCCGGCAGGCCGGAGAGGCGGCCGATCCCAGCCAGCTGCCATCGTCGAAGGTCGCGCGCCGGTACCAGTCGCCGTCCCAGCCATGCGTCTCCAGCGCCGCGGCAAGCCGGTCGGCATGGTCGCGCCATTCGGCCGCGATCGCGGGATCGCGGGCATCGGCCAGCCGCGCCATGCGGCGCAGCGCGTCCAACAGCAGCCAGCCCAGCCAGACGCTCTCTCCCTGTCCGGCTTCGCGACGCGGTTCATGCCGTCGTTCCAGTCGCCCGTGCCGATCAGCGGCAGGCCCAGGGCTCCGGTCTGCGCGATGGCGCGGCACAGCCCCAGGGCGGCGTGATCCCACAGCGTGCCCCGCTGTGCGGACAGGTCGGGCAGGAAGAACGCATCGTGCTGACCCGCCGCCACGGCGGGACCGTCCAGATAGGGCAGGTCCTGGTCCAGCACGGCCAGATCGCCGGTCACCGCCACGTAATCCGCCACCGCATGCGCCAGCCAGACGCAATCGTCCGAGATGCGGGTCCGCACCCCCTGACCCGAATGGGGCAGCCACCAGTGTTGCACATCGCCTTGCGGAAACTGCCTGGATGCCGCGTGCAGCAGATGCGCACGCACCCGTGCGGGCTGGGCCAGCGTCATCGCCATGCCGTCCTGCAACTGATCGCGAAAGCCGTATGCGCCGCTGGCCTGATAGAATGCCGCGCGTGCCTGAATGCGGCAGGCCAGCGTCTGATAGGGCAGCCAGCCGTTTACCATGATGTCCATGGCCCGGTCCGGGGTCGACACCTGGATGGTGCCGGTGACCGACTGCCAATGCGCCTCGACCTGTGCCAGCAGGTCTGCGGGGTCCGCATCGCGCATCCGGGCGATCAGCGCCTGTGCATCGTTGGTGGAGGGCGCCTGTCCCAGCAGATGCCCGACATGCACCGTGGCGCCCGGCGCCAGCAGCACTGGCGTTTCCAGCGACAGGCAGGGGTCCAGGCCCGCGCCTGCGCGCCCCGACAGGCGGGCGGTCGGGGCGGACAGCGCACCGTCTGGTCCCAGAACCTCGGCCCGGTCGCCGCTGACGGCGGTCTGCGCGCCCATCAGGTCGGCGAACATCACCCGGTCGGGAAAGGCCACGTTCCACGGGTTGCGGACCAGCAGGGCCCCGGTGTCGGCATCGCGTTCGCTGACCAGATGCTGCGCCGACCCGGCGCGGGTGACACCCATCACCGGCTGCGTGCAGGCGATCACGGTCAGCCGCCGCGGCTGCGTGCCCAGGTTGCGGATCCGCAGGGTCGAGATCCGCACGGCACCCTCCAGGGGCACGAACTGCAACAGTTCCAGCGCCAGACCGCCTGCGTGATGGTCGAACCGGCTATATCCCATGCCGTGGCGCGCCACGTGCCGTCCCCGCCCCGCCAGCGGGCGGGCGGTGGGCGAAAAGACCGCGCCCGTGTCGTCATCGCGGATCAGGAAGGCCTCGGTCGCGGGGTCCGTCACCGGGTCGTTGGACCAGGGGGTCAGGCGGTTTTCGCGGCTGTTTTCGGCCCAGGTGCAGCCCGCGCCGGTGGCCGAGACATGAAAGCCGAAACCGTCATTGGCGATCACGTTGATCCAGGGCGCGGGGGTGGTCTGGCCCTGTTCCAGAATGACAACGTATTCGCGCCCGTCGCGGGCAAAGCCGCCGGTGCCGTTGAAGAACTCCAGCGTCTCGGCCAGGCCGGTCGCGGCGTCGGTCCGGGGCGGCGCGCCGTACGGTACGCGGGGCATGCGGACGGCCTTGGCGGGCGGTGCGGCCATCGCGGCCACCTGATCGGCCAGCGGCCCGTTGCGTGCGATCAGCAGCACACGGGCGGTGGAGAGCAGCAGCGCGGTGACCTCGGGCGGCAGCAGATCGCGGCGCAGGGCATGGACCTGACCGCCCGGCGCATCGGCCTGTGCCCGCGGACGGGCGCCGCGCAGCGCGGCCTCGATGGCCGATTGCAGGCCCTGGACATAGGACGCCGGGTGTTCGTTCAGGATCACCACGTCCACGGCCAAGCCCTTCATGCGCCAGTATTCCTGCGCCAGCAGGACCTGTTCGACCTGCGCCATGTCGGCCTGATCCGCGATGCGCATCAGCACGATGGGCAGATCGCCGGAGACGCCCTGCGACCACAGCACGGACTGCTTGCCTGGCGCCCCGGTTCCCGCCGGGGCGCGGAACCGGGCGTCCGGCCACAGGATCGGCGCGGTCATCGCCTGGAACGCCGCGGCCTGGGCTGTGGTGATCCCCAGATGGCGCAGTTGCACCTGGGCCTGGGTCCAGGCCAGGGTCCGCGCGCGGTCGACCGCGTTACGGTCATGATGCCTGTCGATCAGGTCGATCAGGCCCGCCCGCGTGTCGGCCACCACCGTCCAGAAGGCCAGCCGCGCCGCCCCGCCCGGCGCGATGGTGATGCGATGGCGCAGCGCGAAGGCCGCGTCCAGCACGGTGCCGACCCCGCCCTGCAGCGTGGCCCCCGGTGCCAGGGCCGCCGCGTGGCGCAGATCGTTGTCGCGGCCCAGAAAGGCGGCGCGGTCGGTCTCGAACTGCATGGGCGCGGCCTGGGTGGCCTCGACCACCGCGAAATGGGCGGCCCAGATGCGCGGCTCGTCCGGGCTGCGCGGGCGGCGGGTCGCGATCAGCGCGCCGTATTCGGCCAGGTATTCGGTCTGCACGAACATCTTGGCAAAGGCGGGATGCGCAGCCTCGGCTTGCTGCGTGGTCAGGACCAGCTCGGCATAGGAGGTCAGCTCCAGCGACACCGGCACGCGGGCGGTCGAGGTCAGCGTCAGCATCCGCACCTCTGCGTCGTCCTCTCCCGACACCAGCACCTCCAGCGCGGTGGACAGGGGGCCGTCCCGGCGCTGGAACAGCACCCGATCCTCGAACAGCTCGACGCGGGCGTGATCGGTGGGGTCCGCGCCGCCGATCCGGGTCAGCGCCTGCGTGCGCAGATCGCGTATCCACAGGCGGCTGCCACCCTCGTCGCTGGCGGGATCGGCCCCGGCCCGCGTGACCGCCAGCGGCCCCCACCGGCTGGTGCCGCCACCCGTGGCGGTGAGGGTCACGTCATAGCGGCCGTTGGACAGGATATGCGCGACCGGCGGCCCGTGGGGCGCCCCCTCGATCACGGCCATGCGCTGCATGTCCTCGGTCGAGGCCGGGCGGGGGGCGCTGGCGTCCGAGCGGGGGATCGCGGCGGGAATGTTGCGCGGGATGCGTTCCTGGAGCAGCAGTTCGGCCGCGCGGATCGCGGGTTCGGCGTGGAACCGCGCGCGCATGCGCCCGTCCTGCAGCACGTTGGCGATGGAGACGATGGTCATGCCCTGGTGATGCGCCATGTGGCTGCTCACCAGCGCCACGGCCTGCCCGGTGGGGCGGCGCAGGGGCGTGAAATCCAGCGCCTCGTAAAAGCCGAAAGGTCCCGCCGCGCCCAGATCGGCCAGTTGCGCCAGGTTGTCGGCCGCCGCCTGCGGATCGACCATCGCGGCCAACGCGCTGGCATAGGGCGACACGACCAGATCGGCCTCCAGCCCCCGCTTGAGGCCCAGATCGGGCACGCCAAAGCTGGAATACTGGTAATTCATCTGCAGGTCGCGCGCGTTGAAACCGGATTCCGACAATCCCCACGGCACCCCGCGGCGGCGGCCATAGCGTTGCTGGGCCACGACCGACTGGCGGTTCGACTGATCCAGCAGGCTGCCCGGCGGTTCGTCCATGACCAGGATCGGCATCAGGTATTCGAACATCGACCCCGACCACGACCCCAGAACCGCGCCGCCCGCCATCGGCACGGCCGGGCGGCCAAGCCGGAACCAGTGGGTCGCGGGAATGTCGCCCTTGGCGATGGCGAACAGGCTGGCCAGCCGCGCCTCGGATGCCAGCAGGTCATAGCAGCTGCGGTCGCGGGTGTTCTCGGACTGGGCAAAGCCGATCGACAGCAGCTTGCGGTCGGGGTCCAGCAGAAAGCCGAACTGCATGGCCCAAGCCATGTCATGCGCCTGCACGGCCAATGCGCGCAGGGCGTCGGACAGGTCGGGGTCGGGATCGGCCAGATGCGCCGCCGCCTGACGGTGCAGCGATGCCAGCCACGGGCAATCCGTGCCCGCCCCACGGGTCAGCCTCGCGATGGCGGCCCATTCGGGCTGCGGCGCGGTGATGGCGGCCGTGATCCGGTCCATCAGCTCGGGGTCGCCATCCTGGCGGGCAAGGTCCAGCGTGTCCAGCAGGCCGGGGCGGACGTCCTGGTCCGGCGCGTCGGCCCAGTCCTGGCAGGCCTGCGCCAGCGCGATCAGGTGCCCGGCAAGATTGCCGCTGTCCACGGTCGAGACATAGCGCGGGGCCAGCACCGTGCCGTCGGTGGTGTCGTACCAGTTGAACAGGTGGCCGTTCAGCTTTTCCAGTGCCGCAACCGATGCCAGCGTCTGTTGCAGGCGGGACACCGTCTCGGGCAGGCCGATCCAGCCGAAATCCCGCGCGGCGACGCAGGACAGCAGATAGAGGCCGATATTCGTGGGTGACGTGCGGGCCGCCGTCAGGGGCACCGGCGTTTCCTGATGGTTGTCGGGCGGCAGGTGACGGTGTTCGGCCGTCACGAAGGTCTGAAAGAAATGCCAGGTCCGGCGCGCGGTCAGGCGCAGGGCCCGCGCGGATTCGGGCGACAGGGGTCGGGCATCGGGGGGCTGCACCCGCCCGCTGCGCTGCGCGATCAGGGGTGCGGCCAGCCACAGCAGGGCAAAGGGCAGGACCAACGGCATCGCGGCCGGGGCAAGCGCCGCGACGATGCCCGCGACGATCACGGTCAGCGCCAGACCGCCCGCCATGCGGCGCGCCAGCGCGGCAAGGTCCGGGCGCGGCCCGACCTGATCCTGCGCGGCGGTGGTCCATTCCAGCAGGTGGCGGCGCGACACCCGCATGCGCCATGCGGTGCGCAGGATCGCGTCGCCCATGCGCAACGCGGTGTCTGGCAGCAGGGCCAGCGTCAACGCCAGCTGCGCCAGCGCCGCGCGCGCATCGCCCGCCGATTGGCGCAGGTGGCTGCGCATATCGGGCGACGGGCCGCGCGGCATCATGCCCAGCAGCATGGGCAGGATCGCGGGCAGGGCCAGCGCGACCAGCAACAGCGCCGTCGCCGCGACCGGCTGCGGCGACAGCCAGCCCGCCAGCAGCGCGGCCAGCGTGAAGGGCGCCAGCAGCGACCGGCGCAGGGTATCGGCGATCTTGATGCGTCCCAGCATGGGCGTGGCCGGGTCCGTCACGCGCCCCGCCAACTGCCAGTCGCCGCGGGTCCAGCGATGCTGGCGGGCGGCGGCCAGGTCGTGGCGGGCGGGGAACGCCTCGACCACCTCGATGTCCGAGGCCAGGCCCGCGCGGGCGAACACCCCCTCCAGCAGGTCGTGGCTGAGGACAGTGCCCGGCGCGATGCGGCCCGCCATCGCGGCCTCGAACGCGTCGACGTCATAGATGCCCTTGCCCGTGAACGATCCCTGTCCGAACAGGTCCTGGAACACGTCGGACGCGGCCGAGGCATAGGGGTCCATCCCCCCCGGCCCCGACGTCGCGGACAGATAGGGCGTCATGCCCGACCCAAGCGCGGGCGTCACCCGCGGTTGCAGGATGCCGTATCCGGCGACCACCATGCCCCGCGCGGCATCCAGGCGCGCGCGGTTCAGCGGATGCGCCATCTTGCCGATCAGCCGCGCCGCCGCGTCGCGCGGCAGCCGCGTATCGGCGTCCAGCGTGATGACAAAGCGCACGTCCTGCGGCAGCGTGTCGGGGCGGCGATAGCTGGTATCGGTCGCGCCCCGCAGCAGGCGGTTCAGCTCGGCCAGCTTGCCGCGCTTGCGTTCCCAGCCCATCCAGACGCCCTCGGCCGGGGCCCATCGGCGGTCGCGGTGCAGGTGCAGAAAGCGCGGACCGGCGGGGCCGGGCGCATGGGCGGTGTTCAGCGCCGCGACCCGCCGCGTCGCCAGTGCCAGCAGATCGGCGTCGCCCGGCATGTCCTGCTGCGGCGCGTCCGCCCCGTCCGTCAGCAGCGCAAAGGTCAGATCGCCGCCGGTCCCGGACAGGTGGTGAATCTCCAGGCTGTCGAACTGGCGCTGCAGGTCGCAGGCGTCGGTCATGATCACCGGCACGACGACCAGCGTGCGCATAGCGGGCGGGACACCCCCGCGCAGGTCCAGCCCCGGCAGCAGTGCCGCCCCCACCGATCGGGCGACCATCAGATCGATCAGCGCGATGGCCAGCGCGGCCAGCGGCATCACCATCGCGACCAGCCACGGCCAGCCCGCCCCGGTCAGCCACGCGGCCAGCGCGGTCAGCACCACCGTGGCCCCCGCGATCAGCGCTAGATAGCCCGGCAGGCCCGCAGAGATGCCCAGCCTGCGCAGCCACAGCCGGGGCGGCGGGCGAAAGCCCACCGCGCGTTCCAGCGCCGGGCGGCCCGCGTCGATCAGGTGCCAGCCGGGGTCGGCGGCCGGGGTGTCGGGCGGGCTGTCGGCCGCCAGCGTCACCGCCATGTCGGCCAGCTGCGTCTCGGGTCGGCCGCTGCCGCGCGACAGTTCCTCGACCGCGCTGCGGTAGAGGTTGCGGCTGGCGAAATCCATCCGGACATGGCCGGGATGGCGGCGCAGATGCGCCTCGACCAGGCTGACATCCTCGAACAGCGTGCTCCAGTCGGTGGCGGACAGGCCGCGAAAGGCGGTGATGACGTTGCGCAGCGTCACGTTCGATGCGCCAAGCCGTTCCTGCGCATGGCGCACCACGCTGTCGACCGAGGCGCCCTGCGCCGCCAGCCGGTCCGACAACCAGCCCACGGCGGGCGTCACGTCGGGG
>NZ_BBPH01000242.1 GCF_000787695.1 Paracoccus sp. PAMC 22219
GCAAGTCGACCTTCCTGCGCCAGAACGCGCTGATCGCGGTGCTGGCGCAGGCGGGGGCGTTCGTGCCGGCACGCGCGGCGCATATCGGGCTGGTCAGCCAGTTGTTCAGCCGCGTGGGTGCCGCCGACGATCTGGCGCGGGGGCGGTCGACCTTCATGGTCGAGATGGTGGAAACGGCCGCGATCCTGAACCAGGCCGACGACCGTGCGCTGGTCATCCTGGACGAGATCGGCCGTGGCACTTCGACGTGGGACGGCCTGTCCATCGCTTGGGCGGTGATGGAGCATCTGCACGCCGCCAACCGCTGTCGCGCTCTGTTCGCGACGCATTACCACGAGATGACCGCCCTGTCGGCCAAGCTGGACGGGGTCGAGAACGCCACCGTCACCGTGCGCGAATGGCAGGGCGAGGTGATCTTTCTGCACGAGGTCAAGAAGGGCGCGGCCGACCGCAGCTATGGCGTGCAGGTCGCGCGGCTGGCGGGCCTGCCCGCATCGGTGGTGGAGCGTGCCCGCGCCGTGCTGGATGCGCTGGAATCGGGCGAACGGCAGGCGGCGCGCCCTGTGGCGCTGATCGACGATCTGCCGCTGTTCCGTGCCGCGCCGCCGCCCGCGCCCAAGGCCCGCCCGCTGGACGACCGCCTGAAGGCGATCCATCCCGACACGCTCAGCCCGCGCGAGGCGCTGGAGCTGGTCTATGAATTGAAGGCCCTGTCACAGGAGACGCGCCCATGAGCTACAACACCTTCGGCCGCGAATTCCGGTTCACCACCTGGGGCGAAAGCCACGGCCCCGCCTTGGGCGCGACCGTGGACGGCGTGCCGCCGGGCGTGCCGCTGACGGAAGACTATATCCAGCGGTTCATGGACCGCCGCCGCCCCGGTACGTCGAAACACACTACGCAGCGGCGCGAGGCCGACCAGGTGCGCATCCTGTCCGGCGTGTTCGAGGGCGCGACCACCGGCACCGCGATCCAGCTGATGATCGAGAATACCGACCAGCGGTCCAAGGATTACGGCGACATCGCCACCAGCTTTCGCCCCGGCCATGCCGACATCACCTATCACCTGAAATACGGGGTGCGCGATTACCGCGGCGGCGGTCGGTCCAGTGCGCGCGAAACCGCGGCGCGGGTGGCGGCGGGTGCCGTGGCGCAGGCGGTTCTGGGCGCGTTGGTGCCGGACCTGACGATCACCGGTTACATGGTGCAGATGGGGGCGATGCATCTGGACCGCGACCGGTTGGACCTGTCGGCGGTCGACGGCAACCCGTTCTTTTTGCCCGATGCGGACGCGGTGGCGGCCTGGTCGGACTATCTGGACGGCATCCGCAAGGATCAGAACAGCGTCGGCGCCGCGATCGAGGTCTGCGTGCAGGGCTGTCCGCCCGGCTTGGGCGCGCCGGTCTATGCCAAGCTGGACACCGATCTGGCCGCCGCGATGATGTCGATCAACGCCGTGAAGGCTGTCGAGATCGGCGAGGGCATGGGTTCGGCCGCGCTGACCGGCGTGTCGAACGCGGACGAGATCCGCATGGGACCCGACGGGCCGGAGTTCCTGTCGAACCATGCGGGCGGCATCCTGGGCGGTATCTCGACCGGGCAGGACATCGTGGTGCGATTCGCGATCAAGCCGACCAGCTCGATCACCACGCCGCGCCGGTCGATCAATTCGCGCGGAGAGGAGATCGAAGTCATCACCAAGGGCCGTCACGACCCCTGCGTGGGCATCCGCGCCGTGCCGGTGGCCGAGGCGATGGCCGCCTGCGTCCTGCTGGACCACCTGCTGATGGACCGGGCGCAGACCGGCGGCGTGCGTGGTCAGATCGGCTGATCGGCCAGGAACGCGTCGACCTCGGCGCGGGTCGGGATCGCGTCTCCAGCGCCGGCCCGCGTGACCTTGACCGCCGCCGCCGCTGACGCCAGCCGCAAGGCGGCGGGAATGTCCGCGCCGCCATCCAGCGCCGCCGCGAAATAGCCTGCAAAGGTGTCGCCCGCCCCGGTCGTGTCCACCGGGGTCACGCGGAACGACGGCTGGCTGTAGACCTGGGCGGTGGTCAGGTCGCGATACTCGGCACCGTCCGCGCCGCGGGTGATCAGCAACCCCTGCACCGGCAGATCGCCGGGCACGCCCGCGAACAGCTGTTCCGCCTCTCCGGCGTTCATCGCTAGGATGGTGACATGTGGAAGGACCTTGCGCACCGCGTCCAGATCAAAGGGCGCGGCGGAATAGATCACGCGCGCGCCTTGGGCCTGCGCGGCTTGGGCGGCGGCGACCTGGCCGTTCGTCTCGTTCTGGATCAGCAGCGTGTCGGCCGGGGTCAGGGCGGACAGGGTGTCGGTCAGGGATGCTTCGTCGATGGCGCGGTTCGCGCCGGGATGAATGACGATGGCGTTTTCCGCGTCTGCATCCAGCAGAATGATCGCATGCCCCGTGGCCTGATCGTCCAGCCGCGCGACGCCCGCCATGTCGACGCCCGCCTGCGACAGGCGATCCCGCACCCAATCGTCACCGGCCCCCATGGCGCCCAGGTGATGCGTGACCGCCCCCGCGCGGGCCGCGGCGACCGACTGGTTTGCGCCCTTGCCACCCAGCCCTTGGGCATAGGCGCGCGAGGCCAGCGTCTCTCCGGGCCGGGGCAGGCTGTCCAGCCGATAGACGTGGTCGATGTTGATCGAGCCCAGGTTCCAGATTGCCATGACTGCCTCCGCGTTTCGGCCGCCATGTGACCGGGCGGGCATGGCCTTGTCCAGATGTGAAAAGACGCGCCCGTTGCGGGGCGCGTCCTGTCATGTCGGCCTGTCCAAGGGGGATCAGGCGGGCAGCTTGCCCTTGTGGGGTGCCCACAGCCGCTTGTTGACCACATACAGAAGCGCGGTCAGCAGCAGCAGGAACAGCACCGCGACCAGGCCCACGGACTTGCGGTCCATCATCTTGGGCTCGGCGGTCCACATCAGGAAGGCCGCGATGTCCATCGACATCTGGTCCACGGTGGCGGGGGTGCCGTCCTCGTAGGTGACCTGATCGTCGGACAGGGGGGCTGCCATGCTGATCCAGCCGCCAGGGAACGCGCTGTTCCCGTGCAGCAGGGTGCCGGCCTGCTCCTGGTCTTCGCCGGTATAGCTGGTCAGCAGGGCGTGGATGTATTCCGGGCCGCCCATGCCCTTGACCAGCTGGTTGATGCCGGTGCCGTAGGGGCCGTGAAAGCCCGCCCGCGCCTTGGCCATCAACGACAGGTCGGGACCCATGCCATCGCCCGACACGGTCGGGAAATGGTCGGTGACGGTGCGCGGACGCTCCTCGCCGATGGCCTCGTCAAAGACCGGCAGCAGTTCGGCCGCATAGGCGCGGACCTGATCCTCTGGCAGACCCGGGCCGCCCTCATCCGCAAGCGTGCGGATGGCGACGTATGTCAGACCGTGGCAGGCCGAACAGACCTCGGTATAGACCTGCAGGCCGCGCTGCAGCTGGAACTGGTCGTATGCGCCGAACGGACCCTCGTGCGGGAAGGCGACATCCTCGATGTGCCCCCCCTCGCCTGCGGCCATCACCGGTCCGGACAGGCCAAGGGCCGTGACGGCGGCGATCGCAAATGCTTTCAGCATGTTCCTGGGTCCTCTCATTCGGCCGGCTGCGTCAGGCTGGTTCCACCAACCTTGGGCGCGTAGTGTTCGTTGAAGTCTTCCTCGATCGTGGCAGGCATGGGTTCCGGCTTTTCGATCACGCCCAGCAGGGGCAGGATCACCAGGAAGTATGCGAACCAATAGGCCGAGGCTGCCAGCGCGATGTAGGGATAGATCCCCTCGGCCGGCATGGCGCCCACCCACATCAGGATCATGAAGTCCGCGGCCAGCAGCCAGAACCACCACTTGAACTGCGGACGATAGCGGCCCGAGCGCACGCGGCTGGTGTCCAGCCAGGGCGCCAGGCCCATCACGACGATGGCGCCGAACATCGCCAGCACGCCGAAGAACTTGGCGTCGACGATGCCGAAGGTCACGAACTGGACCAGCTGGACCAGCCACACCTCGGCATCAAAGGCGCGCAGGATCGCGTAGAAGGGCAGGAAGTACCATTCCGGCACGATATGCGCGGGCGTCGCCAGGGCGTTCGCCTCGATATAGTTGTCCGGGTGGCCCAGATAGTTGGGCATGAAGCCCACGATCGCGAAGAACACCGCCAGGATCAGCGCCAGCGCGAACAGGTCCTTGATCACGAAATAGGGCCAGAAGGGCAGGGTGTCCTTGGCGGCCTCTTCCTTGCTGGTGCGACGCACCTCGATCCCGGTCGGGTTGTTGTTGCCCGTGGTGTGGAAGGCCCACACGTGGACGATGACCAGGCCCGCGATGATGAACGGCAGCAGGTAGTGCAGCGAGAAGAAGCGGTTCAGCGTCGCGTTGCCGACCGCGGGTCCGCCCAGCAGCCAGGTCTGCAGCGTCTCTCCGACACCGGGGATGGCGCCGAACAGGCCGGTGATCACGGTCGCGCCCCAGAAGGACATCTGACCCCAAGGCAGCACGTATCCCATGAAGGCGGTCGCCATCATCAGGATGTAGATCAGCATGCCGATGATCCAGGTGACCTCGCGCGGGGCCTTGTAGCTGCCGTAGTACAGGCCGCGGAAGATGTGCAGGTACACGGCCACGAAGAACAGCGACGCGCCGTTCATGTGGATATAGCGCAGCATGTAGCCGCCGTTGACGTTGCGCATGATGTGCTCGACGCTGGCGAAGGCCATGTCGACATGCGGGGTATAGTGCATCACTAGGACGATGCCCGTGACGATCTGCAGCACCAGGCAGAAGACCAGCACGATGCCCCAGATCCACATCCAGTTCAGGTTCTTGGGCGTGGGGATCATCAGCGTGTCGTAAAGCACGCCGGCGACGGGCAGGCGGCGGTGCAGCCAGCGTTCGAAGCCCGACTTGGGCTCGTAATGGTCGTGCGGAATTCCGGCCATGATAACCCTCCTTAACCCAGCTGAATGGTGGTGTCGTTCACGAACGACGCCAGCGGAATGTGCATGTTCTGCGGCGCGGGCCCGCGACGGATGCGGCCTGCGGTGTCATAGTGGCTGCCGTGGCAGGGGCAGAACCAGCCGCCGAAATCGCCCGCGCCGTCACCGATGGGCACGCAGCCCAGGTGGGTGCAGACGCCGATCTGGACCAGCCATTCGCCGGTCTCGTCCAGGGCGCGGTTCGCGTCCGTGGCGGGCGATCCGTCGGCCAGGTTGGGGTTCTGCGCGTTCTGGTCGGGCAATTCGTTCAATTCGACCGCGCGGCCGGCCTCGATCTCTTCGGGGGTCCGGCGGCGGATGAACACGGGCTTGCCCAGGAACAGCACGGTGATCTGCGACCCGGCCGCGACGCCGCTGACATCGACCTGGATCGAGGCAAGCGCCTGCACGTCGGCCGAGGGGTTCATCTGATTCACAAGGGTCCAGGCGGCGGCACCGGCGGCCACCGTGCCTGCGCCCGCCGTGGCATAATAGAGGAAATCCCTCCGGGTGCCTACGTGGTCATCTGCGTGGGACACGGGTCATACTCCAATTCGGGCCGTAAATGCAGGCCGATACGACATTCCGGGCCGCGTCCGAAACGCAGCCTTCGCGGGGCGGTTCTAGCCTTCAATTCCTCGTCAGTCCAGATGATAAGCCGTCGCGGCCCGTCGCAAATCGCCGCATCCGGCACAAATGCAGCACCCTTCGTCGCGATCAGAGCAGGCCTTCGGACCGGAACGACAGCTCGCGCGACTTGCCGATGATCAGGTGGTCGTGGATGGTGATTCCCATGCTTTCGGCGGCCTGCCCGATGCGTGCGGTCATGGTGATGTCGCTGTCGGACGGCGTGGGATCGCCCGACGGATGGTTGTGCACCAGGATCAGCGCCGAGGCGTTCAGTTCCAGCGCGCGGCGGATGATCTCTCGCGGATAGACGGGGACGTGGTCGACGGTGCCGCGCGACTGCTCCTCGTCGGCGATCAGGACGTTCTTGCGGTCCAGGTACAGGACGCGGAACTGCTCGATCTCGCGATGGGCCATGGCGGTGTGGCAGTAATCCAGCAGCGATTGCCAGCTGGACAGCACGGGGCGGTGCATGATGCGGGCGCGGGCCATGCGCTGCGCCGCAGCCTCGACGATCTTCAGCTCGGTGATGACGGCGGGGCCGACACCCTCCACCGCCTGCAGGCGGGCGGGCGGCGCGGTGACGACGCGGTTGAAATCGCCGAAGGTCTCGATCAGGCGGCGGGCCAGCGGCTTGACGTCCTGGCGCGGGATGGCGCGAAACAGCACCAGTTCCAGCAGTTCGTAATCGGGCATCGCCGTTGCGCCGCCCTGGATGAACCGTTCGCGCAACCGCGCCCGGTGATCGGCCAGATAGGACGGCGCGGTCTTGGCAGCCGGGACCACGTCATCCGTGGCCGGGCTGAACAGGGGCAGGGGCATTTCGCCAAAGGAACGATTCGGGTCCATGCGGCGAACATGAACCCGAATCGGTAAAGGAACGGTTAACCCCTATCGGGTCATCCCTTCCCAGAACCCCTTCACCTTGTCGAAGAAGCTGTCCGACTGCGGGCTGTTGTCGGCCTTTTCGGCCTCGAACTCTCTCAGCAGCTCGCGCTGGCGGGGGGTCAGGTTGACCGGGGTCTCGACCGTCAGTTCGATCAGCATGTCGCCGAAATCGCCCTGCGCACCGGGGCCATGGCGCAGGGGCGGCATGCCCTTGCCGCGCAGGCGCATCTGACGGCCGGTCTGGCTGCCGGCACCGACCTTGACGCGGGCACGCCCGCCATCAATCGTCGGCACCTCGACCTCGCCGCCCAAGGCGGCTGTGGCCATGCTGACCGGCACCTGGCAGGCCAAAGTCTTGCCGTCGCGCAGGAAGATGGCGTGGTCCTGAACCTCGATGAAGATGTACAGATCCCCGGCCGGACCACCGCGCAGCCCCGCCTCGCCCTCTCCGGCCAGCCGGATGCGGGTGCCGGTCTCGACGCCCGCCGGGATGTTCACCGATAGCGCGCGGTCCCGTTCCATGCGCCCCGCACCGTGGCAGGCCTTGCAGGGATTCTTGACGATCTGGCCCGCGCCGCCGCAGGTCGGGCAGGTGCGTTCGACGGTGAAAAAGCCCTGCTGTGCGCGGACCTTGCCCATGCCCGCACAGGTCGGGCAGGCGGCGGGCTGGGACGCGCCCTCGGCCCCGGTGCCGTCGCATTCGCCGCAGGCGACAGAGCCGCGCACGGTGATCGGTTTCTGCACGCCGACATAGGCGTCCTCCAGGCTGACGCGCAGGTTGTAGCGCAGGTCCTGCCCGCGCTGCGCCCGCGCGCGCCCGCCACCGCCGCCACCGCGACGGCCCATCATGTCGCCGAACAGATCCTCGAACACGTCGGCGAATGCCGCGCCGAAATCGCCCGGATGCTGGCCGCGACCACCGCCGCCGCCACCCATGCCACCCTCGAAGGCGGCATGGCCGAAGCGGTCATAGGCGGCCTTCTTGGTGTCGTCCTTCAGGCAGTCATAGGCCTCGTTCGCTTCCTTGAAGCGGGCCTCGGCCGTCGCATCGTCCTGATTGCGGTCGGGATGCAGCTCTTTGGCCTTGGTGCGGTAGGCCTTCTTGATCTCGTCGGTCGAGGCCCCGCGCGTGACCCCGAGCACTTCGTAGTAACAACGCTTGCTCATGTGTCGTCCTGTTCAGCTGTCCCCATGAAACAGGCCGGCCCGCAGGAAAGGCGGGCGGCCCGGTCAGGGGATGCGGCCCCGATCAGCCGCGCTTCTTGTCGTCGCCCAGATCTTCGAAATCGGCGTCCACGATGTCGTCGTCGACATCACGCGGTGCGTCGCGGTCCGACGGATCGGATTCCTCGGCGCTCTGCTGGTTCTTGTAGATCGCCTCGCCCAGACGCATGGACGCGTCCATAACGTTCTGGATGCCCGACCGGATCTTGCCCGGCTCCTCGGACTTCAGCGATTCCTCCAGCGCGCCGATGGCCAGCTCGATCGCCTCGACGGTCGAGGCGTCGACCTTGTCGCCATGCTCGGCCAGCGACTTGTTGGTCGAGTGGATCAGGCTCTCGGCCTGGTTCTTGGCCTCGACCAACTCGCGGCGGGTCTTGTCGGATTCGGCGTTCGCCTCGGCGTCCTTGACCATCCGCTCGATGTCCTCGTCGGTCAGACCGCCCGAGGCTGCGATGGTGATGGTCTGCTCCTTG
>NZ_BBPH01000241.1 GCF_000787695.1 Paracoccus sp. PAMC 22219
GACGCGCTGCTCTTGGTCGCAGAGGAGCAGCCCGACCTGATCGTGCTGGACTGGATGCTGCCGCGCGTGTCGGGCATCGAGGTCTGCCGCCAGGTCAAGGCCGACCCCGCGACCCGCAACATCCCGATCATCATGCTGTCGGCGCGCAGCGAGGAGGTCGACCGCGTCCGCGGCCTGGAGACCGGCGCCGACGACTACGTGGTCAAACCCTATTCCGTGGTCGAGCTGCTGGCGCGTCTGCGCACCCAGCTGCGCCGCACCCGCCCCGCCACGATGGGCGAGCGGCTGTCGTTCGCCGACATCATCCTGGACGCCGCCGAACACCGGGTCTTCCGCGCCGGCCAGACGCTGCACCTGGGACCCACCGAATTCCGGCTGCTGTCCACGATGATGGAAAAGCCCGGCCGCGTCTGGACGCGCGAACAGCTGCTGGACCGGGTCTGGGGCCGCGACATCTATGTCGACACCCGCACCATCGACGTCCATGTCGGCCGCCTGCGCAAAGCCCTCATGAAAAACGGCGGAGACGACCCCCTCAGAACCGTCCGAGGCGTCGGATACGCCCTGGGGTGACTGTGCCTGATAATAAGCAAAAGAAATGCGAGGCAGAGTACCACTTAGCGCCATCCTCTTTCATATGAGCGAGTGCATGACGCAGAGATGTAGCCCTGCATTCTTGACCGGTTCGCCGCGGGGCCGAGCTCAGTCGTGGTTTCATGTCAGACTACCATTATTTAAGGTAGGTTGAGGGTAGCAGCGCGCAGAACAGACGTCAGAACCCATGTGTTGGGTGCAAACGTTGTCATGTTTGATCTTTGAACTGATGCCGTTTTGTTGACACCAATGACCGGTTCCGACTTTCTTAGACCTCCACTGCCCGTGAGAACTGGCGCGTTTGGCACGGAATTTTTCGGCTGACTTTCCCTGACCGGGAGAAGAACGGAGACTGACGACGTCATTGAGGCTTATGGACAAGCGAGAGACCATTGTCCCGGTGTGGCAGCGCAAGGCAGAGTGATCTGAACGCGTTCGTCCTGACGCAGGGCAGGGAAGGCACACCCGTTGCTGAGGTTCGCTGGAAGGCTTGGATCATCCAAGTGACCTCCTTTGAGCGGATTAAGGGGGATCGGTGAACAGTCCCGTGGACTGTCCACCAGACGAACTTGGTATGGGGCAGGCTGCTGGCGGACGAAATGCGTCGGCTGAAGGCGCTGGAGTCAGGAGCCGGTGCCATTGGTCCAAGCGTAGCGATGGAGTGAGAACAGCCGGCTCAAGAAGATCGCCACCGACCTCACCGGAGATCGAGAGATGCTATCGGATGTCATCCGCCGGACGCGTGGCAGACAGCAGGCTTGAATTGGCAGCTGCTGTTGGCTGAGCCCGCTCAGGCACGGCAGAGGGTCATCGGGATGTCGGTGGACTGGGGCCGTGTCGATCCGCCGGGGTTGCCATGGCACTCCATCGGTCCGGGCGGCTATGGCGACGCAGCAAGCCTGTCGCCATGATCGACCCAGAAAAATCCGGCAACCGTCGGTCCAAGGGTGGGAGAAGCGCCTGCCTTATTAATTGGGGGTGCTTCCGGGGTTATTCGAAGCCACTGCCCACCACGCCATTTTGGCGGGCAGTGGCGGCGGTCGGATCGAGGAAAGCTTGGTCCTCGAGGGCCTTGTTTGAGTGTGGTCAACCGCCGGCTTCACCGTAGGGCCTGAGCGGATAAGAGTGTTTCAGCCATGCATGACAAGCATAGGACATGGCGAAGATGACTGACCATACCATCGGCTTCGACATTTCCAGATCCCACCTGGATGCTTTCCGATTGGGCGACGAAGCCGCGGTCTGTTTCGAAAACTCCCCGCGCGTGCTAAAGTCTTTGACGAAGTGACGTGCCACTGGTCTTTCATCCGACTACGACCGGAGCCGGTAGTTGATTTACGCCTTTTGGCGCGGGTTGAGCAATCGCCTGGCACGCGGAACCCTCATCGCGTGCAGCGGGTCGGGCGACTGCGGTGGTCAGGTGCAGTGCGAAACCTGCGTGGGTCTGGTATCCGAGGGCAGAGTGGGGCCGCTCGGTGTTGTAGTCGGTGACCCACTCGGCGATCAGATTGCGGGCATGGGCGAGGTTGCGGAACAGCGTCTCGTTCAAGAACTCGTCCCGCATCCTACCGTTGAAGCTTTCGACAAACCCGTTCTGCATCGGCTTTCCAAGCGCGATGTAATGCCATTCGACCTTGGCCTCGGTGCACCATTTCAGGATCGCGTTCCAGGTCAGTTCCGTCCCGTTGTCGCTGACGATCATCCCGGGCTTGCCGCGCCGTTCGATCAGAGCCGTCAGCTCCCGCGCCACGCGGCGGCCCGAGATCGATGTGTCGGGGATCGCGGCAAGACATTCCCGCGTGACGTCATCGACGATGTTCAGCACCCGGAATCGCCGCCCGCAGGCGAACTGGTCATGCACGAAATCCAGCGACCAGCGGGCATTGGCCCGCGCCTCGATCAGGATCGGGGTCCTTGTGCCGATTGCCTTGCGGCGTGCTTTGCGTTTACGGACGGTTAACCCTTCCTCGCGGTGGAGACGGTAGATGCGATTGATCCCCGACGCCTCGCCCTCACGCCTGAGCAGCACGAAGAGCCGTCGGTAGCCGAACCTGCGCCGCTCATTGGCCAGATCCCGCAACCGGACGCGCAGCGCCGTATCAGGCGCACGCTGCGACTGATAGCGGACCATCGTCCGATCCGCCCCGGCAATCTGACACGCCCGCCGCTCCGACAACCCAAGCTGGGCCTTCAGATGCGCGACAGCCTCGCGCTTCGCGACGGGCGTCACCATTTTTTGGAGAAGCTCACGCATCGCCGCCATGTCGAGCATCTGCTCGGCCAAGAGCTTCTTCAGCTTCGCGTTCTCGTCCTCCAGCGCCTTCAGCCGCTTGGCCTCGGACACCGTCATCCCCGAATACTTCGCCTTCCAGGCATAGAACGTGCCCTCCGACACCCCGTGCTTGCGGCAGAGATCGGCGCACTTCGCACCCGCCTCATGCCCCTGCAAGATGCCGATAATCTGCTCTTCCGTCAGTCGTGCCTTCTTCATCGTCCGTCCTCTCCATTGCTCTGCCCCCTGAGAACTGGACCGTTTGAAGCTGGAGTTTTCGGCTAACCTTCCCTGGCTGGGAGAGGAGCGGAGAACGATGAAGGCATCGAAGTTCACGGAAGCGCAGAAGGCGTTCATCCTGAAGCAAGGCGAGGAAGGCACGCCGGTGGCCGAGGTCTGCCGCAAGGC
>NZ_BBPH01000240.1 GCF_000787695.1 Paracoccus sp. PAMC 22219
CGGCGATCGCCTCGGCCGGGATGCCGCCGGGACGCAGCAGCGTCGCGCGCCCGTCCTGCCAGCCGACGATCGTCGATTCCACGCCGACCGGGCAGGCCCCGCCATCCAGCACCGCGGCGATGCGTCCGTCCAGGCCGCCATCCGGGTCCAGCACGTGATCGGCGGTGGTCGGGCTGATCCGCCCGGACGCATTCGCCGACGGTGCGGCCAGCGGCGCACCGCAGGCCCGCAACAGCGCCTGCGCGACCGGATGGGCGGGGACGCGGATGCCGATCGTGTCCAGGCCCGCCGTCACCAGCCCCGCGATGCCCGCATCGGCGCGCAGCGGCACCACCAGGGTCAGCGCGCCCGGCCAGAAGGCCTGTTCCAGCGCCAGCGCCTGCGGTGGCAGATCGGCGATGGCCTGCGCCGCGGCCAGGTCGGCCACGTGCACGATCAACGGGTTGAAGCTGGGCCGCCCCTTGGCCTGATAGATGCGCGCCACCGCCGTCCCGTCGCGTGCGTCGGCGGCCAGGCCATAGACCGTCTCGGTCGGCATCGCCACGCAGCAGCCCTGCGCCAGCAGGCGGGCGGCATGGGCCAGTCCGGCCGGGTCGGGGATCAATCGCAGGGTCTGCATTCGTGACGCGGGGTTTCGGTTGAGCCTGAGGGGATGGCGGCACAAGATGCCGCCAGCGCCCGTTGATAGACGCGCCGCGGCCCGATGCCAAGGCGCCAGGAGGAGACCCCGATGAGCTACAAGGCCCCGACAGCCCAGATCGACTTCATCCTGACCCATGTCGTCCCGTTTGCGGACCTGGCCCGGACCGACCGGTTCGCCGAGGCCACCGCCGAGACCGCGACCGCCATCCTGTCCGAGGCCGGCAAGCTGGCCCAGAACGTGCTGGCCCCCCTGAACCGGGGCAGCGACCAGACGCCCGCACGGCTGGAGAACGGCGTGCTGCGGTCCTCTCCCGGCTTTGCCGAGGGGTTCCGGGCCATCGCGGACGGGGGCTGGGTCGGGGTGTCGGCCGATCCGGAATATGGCGGCATGGGCCTGCCGCAGGCGCTGAACATGGCCGTGGCCGAGATGATGTCGGGTGCCTGCCTGTCGCTGCAGCTGAACCCGCTGCTGACCCAGGGTCAGATCGAGGCGTTGGAGCATCACGCCAGCGATGACCTGAAGGCGCGCTATCTGCCCAAGCTGATCAGCGGCGAATGGTCGGGCACGATGAACCTGACTGAACCCGGCGCGGGCAGCGACGTGGGCGCATTGACCACCCGGGCCGAGGCCGTGGGCGACGGCACCTATCGCGTGTCGGGCCAGAAGATCTACATCACCTGGGGCGACAGCGACGTGACGTCGAACGTCTGCCACCTGGTGCTGGCGCGTCTGCCCGGCGCGCCCAAGGGCACGCGCGGCATCAGCCTGTTCATGGTTCCCAAGCTGATCCCCGACGATCAGGGCAACCCCGGCGTCGCCAACAGCCTCAAGGTCGTCAGCCTGGAACACAAGCTGGGCATCCACGGCAGCCCGACCTGCGTCATGTCCTATGACGGCGCCACCGGCTGGCTGGTCGGAGAGGAGAACAGGGGCATGGCCGCGATGTTCACGATGATGAACGTGGCCCGCCTTGGCGTCGGCATGCAGGGCGTCGGCGTGGCCGAGGCCGCGCTGCAGAAGGCCGTTGCCTATGCGGTCGACCGCAACCAGATGGGGCCGATCATCCAGCACCCCGACGTGCGCCGCATGCTGGCCACCGCGCAGGCCGAGGTCTTTGCCGCCCGCGCCATCGGGCTGGCCTGCGCCACCGCCATCGACATGGAGCGGGCCACGAACGATCCCGATCAGGCCGCCCGCGCGGCGTTCCTGACGCCCATCGCCAAGGCCTATGGCACCGACGTGGGCATCCGCGTGGCCGACATGGGCGTGCAGGTGCATGGCGGCATGGGCTATGTCGAGGAGACGGGCGCGGCACAATACCTGCGCGACGTGCGCATCACCTCGATCTATGAGGGCACGAACGGCATCCAGGCGATGGACCTGGTCGGTCGCAAGCTGGCGGATGGCGGAGAGGCCGCGATGCGCCTGCTGGACGAGGTGCTGGACGGCGCCAAGGCCGCGCAGGGCGCCCATCCCGAGCTGGCCCACCAGCTGTGGCAGGCCGCCGAGACCCTGCGCGAGGCGACCCAGGCCCTGCTGGAACGCGACATGGCCGACCGGTTCGCGGGCGCGGTCGCCTATCTGACCGCCTTTTCGCGGGTGCTGGGCGGGCATTACCACCTGCGCGCCGCGCTGGCCGGCGGTCCGGCGCATCTGGCGCTGGCGCGGGTGTTCATGGCGCGCGTCCTGCCGCGCTATGCGGGCGATCTGGCCGAGGCGCAGGCGGGCCAGGGCGACCTGACCGCGCTGAGTGACGCCGCACTGGCGGGCGACTTTGCGGCGTGATCCGCACCCCGCACGACGCTCCGCCCCCTGAGGGGCAGGCCATCACCGTCGCGCCGGGCGTGTTGTGGATGCGCCTGCCGCTGCCGATGAAGCTGGACCACGTCAACGTCTATGCCTTTGACGATCCCGACGGCTGGACGGTGGTCGATACCGGCTTCGACACCGCCCGCACGCGCGAGATCTGGCAGGTGCTGCTGGACGGGCCGCTGCAGGGCGCCCGGTCGTGCGGGTGATCGGCACGCATCACCATCCCGACCATATCGGGCTGGCGGGCTGGTTCATGGAGCGGGGCGCGGATCTGTGGATCAGTCGGACGGCCTGGCTGATGGCGCGGATGCTGGTCCTGGACGTCCAGGACCGCGCCAGTCCGCAGGCGCTGGCGTTCTGGCGGCGGGCCGGGATGCCGCCCGAGATGCTGGACAGGCGCGCCACCGAACGCCCCTTCAACTTTGCCGACGTGGTCCATCCGCTGCCCCTGGGCTTCACCCGTCTGGTCGGGGGCGACACGGTGACCTTTGGCGGCAGGCGGTGGCGGGTGGCGATGGGGCATGGCCATGCGCCCTGCCACGCCACGCTGTGGTCGCTGGACGATGATCTGGTGATCGGGGGGGACCAGCTGCTGCCGTCGATCTCTCCGAACCTGGGGGTCTATCCGACCGAACCGGGCGCCGATCCGGTCGGTGAATGGCTGGAAAGCTGCACCCGGCTGGCGGCGCTGGCATGGCCCGATCAGCTGGTGCTGCCGGGACACAAGCTGCCCTTTACCGGGCTGCCCTTCCGGCTGGAGCAGCTGATCCAGAACCACCGCGCCGGGCTGGACCGTCTGGCCGCGGCGCTGACGGCGGCGCCCCGCACCGCGGTCGACTGTTTCGACATCCTGTTCCGCCGCCGCATCGGCGAGGCCGAATACGGCCTGGCCATGGTCGAGGCCGTCGCCCATGTGAACCACCTGCACCGCGCGGGACTGATCCGCCCGGTGGGCGAAACGCAGGGTGCGGTGTTGTGGGGGGCGTGACAGCTGCGCCGCTTTCCGCTATCGCAGGACAAACGCAAACCGATGGGGCAGTCATGGCCGATTACGACAACAAACCCGAAGCGACCCAGGGCTCGATGGACCTGACCGACCACAAGAAGACCTTTGCGGGCTTCATCCGCGGATCGACCTGGGTCGTCGTCGGATCGCTGGCGATCCTGGTCTTCATGGCCCTGACGAACGCCTGATCGGACGGGCGGGGACATGAAGCGACGCGTCTTTCTGGCGGCCACGCTGCCGGTCGTGCTGACCGCCTGCGGGGCGACAACATCTGGGCCAGCGACGAGGCCGTCCGCGGCGCGCGTTACGTGTCGGCCACCCCGCCCTCGATCACGCTGTTCACGGTGATCGGAATCCCGCGCGGCGAGGGCGGTCATTCCGCGCTGATGTTCAACGGCAGCCAGCGCGTGATCTTTGACCCCGCCGGCAGCTGGAGCCATCCGCGCATCCCCGAACGGCGCGACGTGCTGTACGGGATCACCGACAACTTCAAGAACTTCTACATCGATTACCACGCCCGCGAGACCTATTGGGTGGCCGAGGAAACGATCCTGGTCCCGCGCGAGGTGGCCGATCTGGCGATCCGCCGTGCCGAGGCCAACGGTGCCGCCAACAAAAGCTTCTGCGCGGTCGAATCGGGCAACGTCCTGTCCGGCGTGCCGGGGTTCGAGACGGTGCCGCGCGGGTTCTCTCCGCTGAAACTGCGCGAATGGTTCCTGCGCCAGCCCGGCGTGGTGTCCAAGCGTCACTATGACGGCGACCCGGCCAACAACCACGACGTCCTGCTGCGCCAAAAGGACGGGACGATCGGCGGCTACAGAAGATAAAGCAGGCCTGCCAGCGTGATGCCCCCGGCCAGGATGGCCAGCATCACGTTGCGGGTCAGCACGCCCACCGCCACGGTTGCGGCAGCGGCGGCCATCCGGGCCGGATCGGCAGTGCCCCCGGTCGCCGCGGGCCACACGACCAGCGGCGCGACCAGCGCGGGCAGCACCGCCACCGGGGTATAGCGCAGCATCCGCAGCATCCAGTTCGGCAGGTCCCGGTCGCCAAGCGCGCCCAGAAACGACCAGCGGATCAGATAGGTGCCGACGCCCAACACCGCGATGATGACCCAGATCTCAGTCGTGGACGCCTGCATCGCGCGCCTCCCTGCGTTCGGTGCGAACCTCGACCAGGGCGCCTGTGGCCATGCCCAAGGGCGCCGCGATCAGCAGGCCCAGCCCCGACGGCAGCCCGGCCAGCGCCAGCGCCGCGACGATGGCGACAAAGCAGGCCGCCAGATGCGCGGGCGTGCGCAGCATCGGCGCGATCATCGCCAGAAAGGTGATCGGCATCGCGAAATCCAGCGCGATCTCTTCGGGGATGGCCTGGCCCACGGTGGCGCCCGCCCAGGTGGCGATCATCCACGGCACGCACAGGACCAGCGCCGTGCCGCCGAAATAGGCCAACCGCTGCGCGATGGTCAGGCGCGGATACAGTTCGTAATGCTGGATCGACAGCGCATAGCTTTGATCGATCAGCGCATAGGCGACCCAGGCCTTGTGGCCGGGCGTCGCGTCCCGCAGCCACGGCAGCAGGGACGCCGAATACATCGCCATGCGCAGGTTCACGGCCAGCCCCGACAGGATCACGATCAGCGCCGGGGCGTTGTCGGTCAACAGCTGCACGGCGGTGAACTGCGACGCGCCCGCCAGCACCAGCACCGAAAAGCCCATGACCTGCGCCAGGTTCAGCCC
>NZ_BBPH01000239.1 GCF_000787695.1 Paracoccus sp. PAMC 22219
TGAGCCTGAACCGCAACTGGCGCAGCTGGAGACGCGGGTTGAGGACGCGGCTCCTGACCCCCAGGACCTGTTGAGCCAGGCGCTTGCGATCGGCGCCGACGATCCGCAAGCCGCGATAGCGCTCTATACGCGGGCCGCATTGTGGGGCAGCGATCGGGCCGCCTATTACCTTGGTCAGCTTCATGAAACCGGTATCGGCGTGGACGCCGACCCGAACACCGCGCGCGCATGGTACCGTCAGGCACCACAGATCGCGGGCGCCGTCGCACGGCTGCGCGATCTGGAGACGGCGCCGTTGGTGACTGCCGCCGCGGACCCGGCAGCCCCCATCCTGGAGCGTCAGACGGCTCTTGGCACGGGTCAGGCTGAACTGTACTGGCGCGGCGCTTCGGGACCGGGCCCTGCGAGCTATCGTGTCGAATTCATCGAAACGGGCACGGAGGGGGTACAGGCCCTGGAGACGGACCTGACCGCCGCATTGATACGGCAGCCTGTGTCGCGTTGGCGGGTCGTCGCCTTGCGTGCGGATGGAACGCCCGGCCCGGCCTCGGACTGGGCCGTCACCGACGCCGGGGCGCCCTGATCAGCAGCCCAGCACGGCGCAGATGTTGCGGCGATAGGCTGCGTTGGCTTCGCTGTCGGTCGGGGTCTCGACCACGGGTGCGACCGGGGTACAGCTGGGCACATATTCCGGGTCGAGGCCGCGATTGACGCAAGTGGAAATGTCCCATCCCGGCGGGATGGCGGTCAGGTCGACCGACTGCCATTTCGCATGACCCTCGCTCCGCAGCGTGTCGATGTTCGACAGGATCAGCGACGACAGGTCCGATACCCCGCGGCAGCTGGCCTGATGGTACCGATTTCCACGCGGATCGTATTCATAGGTCATCAGCACGGCCTTGACGGCGACAAGGTTCACCGGATCCGGCTGGAAGGCATACGTTCCGCCAGCCAGCGTCGCCGGGGTGTACACCGCCTGCAGCGTCTCGTCCTGGATCGGCAACAGGTGAAACTGGTCGCCGTCGATCTCGTTCTCGGAGTAAAGCGTCGCCGGCGCCCCCGCGACATAGAAGAATGCGTCGATCTCGCCGGCCTCAAGCTGTGGAAGGGCATCGCCGGGGGCGATGGGCAGCACCTCGGCCGGCTCGATCCCGGCGAGCGAGATCATCAGGGACGCGGTCAGGTATGTGCCGCTGTCCTCGACCCCAATCGCCACCCGTTTCCCGTTCAGTTCGGCAAAGTCGCCGATGTCGCGCCGCGCCAGGATATGGACCTCCTCCTCGTACAGGGGAAACGCGATCCGGACACCGGCGATCGCCCGCGCCACGCCGGGATCATCCCCCGCAAACGTCTGCATGTATTCCAGAACGTCGTTCTGCACGATCCCGAATTGGGTATTCGGGCGCTGCCGCACACCCAGGAAGTTCTCCAGCGAGCCTGCGGATTCGACGACCTCCAGGTTCTGGCCGCATTGCTGCATCAGCCCGTTCAGGTCGCGGCCGATCTGGATATAGGTCCCGGTCGGCGATCCGGTCATGATCGTCATATCGGCATCCTGGGCATGGCCCGTTGCGGCGACGCCGGACGCCACACAGATCCCGAAAGCAAGGCGTTGCAGAAGCTTGGAAAATGGCATCGTCGTTTCTTTCCATAAGAGGAACGTCAGCATCCATCCAGCCCGGCCAGAAGGACCAGCAACGCCTGGCGGTTGATCGGGTCCTGAACCTGACGCAGCGCGTCGATCGTGCACTCTCCCTCGACCAGCAGGTCGCGCAACCGGTCACGCGCCGCTGGCGATTGAGGAAGCCCGGGCGTCGTGGCCAGAACCGCACTGACCTGGTCAGCATCGCGCGGCTGGCGCGCCACGTCGCCAGCGGCGAGTGATGGCGCCGGCGCTTCGGGTTCCTCCACTGGCGTCGGTGACTGCACCGGTGCGGGTTCGGGTACGGGTTCCGGCTCGGGTTGAGGAACGGCGATGGGCTCGGGCGCTGCTGCCAGTTCAAGTTGTGCTTGTCGGTCCGCCAATTCGGCGGTCAGGGCCTTAAGTTCCTCCGTCAAGGCGGACGAACGTTCCTCCTGCGACGCGATCTGGGTAGACAGCTCCTCGGATCGCTCCAATTCCACCTGCATCGCATCGCGTTGGCCTGTCAGGTCGGTCAGTTCCGCACGCATCCCGTCAAGCCGCGATGCGATCTGGGTGGACAGTCCCTCAGAGCTGTCCAGTTCTGTTTGCATCGCTTCGCGTTGCCCTGTCAGGTCGGCCAGCTCCGTACGCATCCCGTCAAGCTGCGCTTCCACCTCTTGCCGGGACGACAGTAAATCGTCCCGCTCGGCGGTCGCTTCAGCTATCTGCTTTTCCAGCAAGGCAAGGCTTTGCGCCCGCTCCTGTTCCGCAGCGGCACTGGTGCCCGCGCGTTCGGTCAGCTGATCGGCCTCGGCACGACGCGCTTCGATAGTTTCGGTCAGTTCCGCCAGAGAGGCCTCCGCAGCGTCGATCCTGGCGTTCAGGTCGACCTCCGCAGCGCGCGCTGTCTCAATTTGACTTGAAACCGCGTCTTCTTCCTGCCGAACACGGTCGAGGTTTTCCTGCTCCTGCGCAAGCTGGGCGGTCGTCTCATCGATCCTGCTGGTCAAATCGCTCAACGCGGCACGCGCAGCCTCGACCTGAGGTTCAAGTTCGGCGGCCTCCAGCTCCAACGCCGCGATGATCTGCCGCAAGGCATGAGCTTGCGAGGCCGTTTCATCTGACGGAGCCTGCGCCCAAGCAAAGCTTGTCGCACCCAAAAGGCCGACTGCTGCCAACTTGGCTACCGGAACACGAGCAAACACGAACACAACAAAAATCCTCCGTAAAACGATAATGATGTTCGAGGGGAATTTGTCAACCTCGACCGATCTACTGCAACCCGTCAAACCATCCGACGGGACTTGTTTTCTACCCAGATCAAAGCCGGGTGGGCAGGACTTACGTTGAGGGTCGAACCATGCGAGCCCTCGCCCATGGCGGTCAGCAATGGAGTGACGAACTGATCCATATGAGGCTTTTGCCGATCATCCAACGGATGCATTTGCGCAAGAAGCTATCGGTCCGCGACAGCGCGCGGCGCACGGGGCGTGCGCGTAATACCGTGTCAAAGCATCTGGCGGCGAACGCGATCGAACCGCGGTTTGCGGCATCGGAACAGCCAAGCGTGCCTGACCCTTTTTCGAAGGAGTTCGCTGGTCAGCGACACAGACGCAAGTCGCGCAAGGTCCGAGAACGCTAAGGCGGTTGCATGCCGACACGGTCAACTTTGGCTCCAGCGGATCTTACAGCCGAGTGGCAACCTTTGCCCGAAACTGGCGATGAATCGTCAGCATGAACATCAGGCGACGAGATCGGGCAAGGCCTACAAGTCCGATCGGAGCGACGACTTTGCCAACCAGAGCAGGAAGCGCTGCCTCCGCTAAAGATGGCTCGAGTCGGGCTCTTGCACGGCCTAGGCTTCTTGCTGCGTGCCTTTCTGGCTTGCATATTAACGAAATGCTGTTCGACGACCACCAGGATGGTCCCAGGGTCACCGGTGGCGCGTGCGCCCAGAGTTTTGCTGACAATGAGGCTGCGCCGCGATGGACGTGCCTAGCTATTGTAAAGAACCTGTGGTTCGCTTCCCGTTACGGACCCCGAATGCAACTGGCAATGAAAGCCGAACAATGATGCCCGTCTGACGAGATCATGAGAGCACTCCCATTGTCTGGCGCTGGCGTTTTCGGCCTGCTGGCGGGATTGTCAGATAGCCCATCTGTCCAGTTGCTCTGCCCCCTGAGAACTGGACCGTTTGAAGCTGGAGTTT
>NZ_BBPH01000238.1 GCF_000787695.1 Paracoccus sp. PAMC 22219
CCGCGGCCTGCCGGAACCGGTCCCAGGCCCGCGTGGCCCGGGCGGCGATGCGCGCGGCATCCTCGGCCTGATCCTGGCTGGTGGCGTCAAGCGAGGGGGTCAGCAGCACCGGCAGATGCGGCACCGCCCGGACGCTGGCGGGGGCATGATGCTGCAACGGCAGGCCGAAGAAGCCCGCAAAGCCATAGGTCTCGGCGTCCGGGGCGACCTCCTCCAGCGCGCAGCGAAAGGGTTCGGACCGCACGTCGATGCAGAACGCCGCCTGCATCGCCGGACGGGACAGGGTCGGGCGCGACCCCGACAGGCATGCCGCAAGGCCGCGCTGATAGGCGCGTTCGGCCGCGTCCTGGGCGATCGCATCCGCCACCTGATCGGCCGATGGCTGGACCGGCCGCGCATGCGCGCGCACCGCGTCGGCCCAGGGATCGGCCAGGTCAGGGCAATGCGCCAGCAGCGCCTCCTCCCAGATCAGGCGGATCGCCAGCAGGTCGATCAGGGTGCCATCGGTGCCCCCCGCCTGTTCGGCCCGCCAGGACAGCCATCGCGCGTGCTGTGCCCAGCCCCCCAGATCGACCAGCAGCCGATGGAACGCGGTCGGCGCCGCGTCGGGCGTCAGGGCCAGCCGTTCGGCCGCCCGCAGGATGACGCGTTCCGCCTTGTCGGGGGCGGCTGCGACATGGGCGCAGAAGCCGCGCAGGCCCGCGATTTCCGGCGTCAGGTCATGGGTCGCCCATTCCTTCCACGCCGCAAGGGCGCTGGTGCCGGGCGCGGGCGTCCACAGCGCCTGGCCCTGATCAAAGCGCCCCGCCGCCCACAGGCCGATGCTGCGGGCGATGACCTCGGGCCAGTCGGTGCCGTCATGTCGCGCGGCCAGATCGGCGAGCGTCGGCAGGGCGGGGGGGATCGGCGCCGTCGCCTTCAGCCGCAGCTTCAGCATGCCCAGATCGACCGGCTTCAGCGCCGACGGGCAGGCGATCAGCGCCGCCGCCAGGTCGTCGTCGGTGATGCGCCCGTCTGCGATCATCGCCCCGAACGCGGCCCGCGGGCGGGTTGCCGACAGCCCCGCGACGCGGGCCAGTCTGGCCGAGGCGGTGGCCAGGTCATCGTCCGACTGGCCCAGAAAGGGGTTCACCGAGACGGTGGCCGTCAGCGGGAAAGCCGGGGGGATGGTGCGTGCGGCCTGGGTCACGGCCGCCAGCAGGCTGGCCGCATGATCGGGGGTGACGCCGGCGTGATCGTGGAACATGGAAACCTCAGCGAAAATGGGGGGTGGGGATCAGCTGGACCGTGCGGCGCGAAAGCCGCCGATCAGCCGGTCGAACAGGGCGTTCAGGTACAATCCGTTGGCCAGGTGGACGCGCAGTCCCGCCATCGCCGGGTGATGCGCCCATAGCGGAAACAGCGCCTGCGCCACAGCGACCACCCCGAACGAGATCACCGCCAGCGCGATCAGCGCCCATTCCAGCGCGCCGGGCGACGGCGGCAGCGGCAGATGCGGCCCCCACAGTGCGCCTGCCAGCAGGTGAAAGCCGAAATAGCCAAGCGCCGCCGCGACCGATGCCATCGCCGTGCGCCGCGTCAGCGCCCGCGGGGCGGCATCGGCCAGCCCTTGCGCGACCAGATAGGCGGTGCCGAAGATCAGGATCGCACCCAAGGCCAGCGCCTGCGCCGATTTCTGGCCGCCGATCGCCGCGAATCCAAGCGCGACAGTCGCATAAAGGGCAAGGGCCAGCGCAAAGGCCTGCGCGACGGCACCGATGCCCGGCACGGCGACGGGGCCGGGGCGACCCGCCGCGGCCACCGCCGCGACCGCATTGCCCGAGGCCAGGAACCCATGCGCCTTGTACAGCCCATGCGCCACGATATGCAGCAGTGCCAGCGACCACAGGCCCAGCCCGCATTGCATCAGCATGAACCCCATCTGCGCGACGGTGGACCACGCCAAGGCCGTCTTGACCGCGCTTTGGATCAGCATGACCGCCGCCCCGAACAGCGCGGTCAGACCGCCCAAGGTGACCAGCACCGCCATCGCGCCGGGGCTGGCCTGGACCAGATCGGCCGTGCGGATCAGCAGCAGGCCGCCCGCATTGATGACCCCCGCATGCAGCAGCGCCGAGACCGGGGTCGGGGCCTCCATC
>NZ_BBPH01000237.1 GCF_000787695.1 Paracoccus sp. PAMC 22219
GGCGATCCAGACCGCGCTGGCGCTGACCGCCCGACGAACTCGTCCACGGCGCGGTCGGCCAGATCGGTCGTGCGCGTGGCCTGCAGCGCGTCGGCCGACGGCCTGATCGTCGCGCGGCCCCCACCGCGATATCAGCCCGTGATGCCGGATGGCGGCCCCGGCTGACCAGGTCGGGCCACGGTGATACCTTCTGGCGCGATGGGCGATTGCGGCAGCAGGCCCAAGGTCCGGGCCAGGGCGCGCGTGGGCATGCGGTGGATCGCGGTGCCGTCCAGCGTGACCTGCCCGCGCCCCGGCCGCAGCAGGCGCGACATCACCCGCAGCAACGTCGATTTCCCGCAGGCATTGGCGCCCACGATGGCGGTGATGCGCCCCGGCATCAGGTCCAGGTCCAGCCCCTGCAGGATGGCGCGGTCGCCATAGCCTGCCGACAGGTCGCGGACCTGCAGATGATGGTCGACGGTCACAGCGTGCCTCCGGTGCGGTTCGCGCGGATGATCAGAGAGATCAGGAAGGGGGCGCCCAGGCGCCGGTGACGACGCCCACGGGATAGCGGCCCGGCAACAGGAACTGTCCCGCGAAATCGCCCGCCAGCACCAGCACCGCGCCCACGAGGGCCGCGGGGATCAGCAGCGATCCGTTCGGCCCCACGATCCGCGCGGCAATGGGTCCGGACAGGAACGCCACGAAGGCGATGGGCCCGGTCGTGGCGGTGGCGACCGCGATCATGCCGACCGCGCCCAGGATCACCGCCAGCCGGGTGGCCCCCACGCGCACGCCCAGGGCGGCGGCCATGTCGTCGCCCATGCGCAGCGCCTCGAGGTCGCGGCTGCGGCTGATCAGCAGGCCGCCGAACAGCGCCAATGCGCCCAGCAGCGGCCAGGCCTGGTCAAGCCGCGCGCCGTTCACGCTGCCCGACAGCCAGCGCATCGCCTCCTGCAGGTCCCAGGCCGGGGCGCGGGCCAGCGCATAGGCGATGAAGCTGTTGATCATCGCCGACACGCCGATGCCCACCAGGATCAGCCGCGATCCCGCGACCCCGCCCCGAAAGGACAGCCCATAGATCAGCAGTGCGACCCCCAGCCCGGCAGCGATCGCCACCGCAGACAGGGCAGGACCGTCCAGCGACAGGAACACGATGCCGAACACCGCCGCCGCGCTGGCCCCGGCGCTGACACCGATGATATCCGGGCTGGCCAGCGGGTTGCGCAGCATCACCTGGAACGCGACGCCGCCCAGACCGAAACACGCCCCCGCCAGCACGGCCATGACCGCGCGCGGCAGGCGCAGTTGGCCCACTGCAAGCGTCGGGCCCGCCCTGCCCCACCAGAATGCGCAGCACCTGGCCCGGCGGGGTCAGGCTTTGCCCCAACATCAGCGTCAGCGCAAAGCCCGCGACGACCACGGCCAGCAGCGTCAGCGCCACCGCGCGCCAGCGACCCGCGCGCCGCCTGCGACCGGCGGTCAGGATGGTCAACGCGCCGCTCACAGGTCGCGGACCCGCTGGCGGCGCACGATCCAGATGAACACAGGCGCGCCCACAAGGGCGGTGACGATGCCCACGTCAAGCTCGCTTGGCCGGGCGACCAGGCGGCCCGCGATGTCGGACAGGACCAGCAGACCTGCGCCCCCAAGCGCCGATGCCGGCAACAGCCAGCGGTGATCGACGCCCAGCAGCAGCCGGCAGACATGCGGCACGACCAGGCCCACGAAACCGATGGGCCCGCAGACCGCCGTGGCCGCCCCGCACAACAGGATCGCCCCTAGCGCCGCCGTGACCCGCGCCAGCGCGACCTTTTCGCCAAGCCCCGCGGCGACGTCGTCGCCCAGGGTCAGCAGGTTCAGCTTGCGTGCCGACAGCATGGCCAGCACGAACCCCGCGGCCATGACCGGCGCCACCAGCCCGATCCGGTCAAAGGTCGCGCCGCCGACGCCGCCCACCTGCCACGACCGCACGCCCCCCGCGATGTCCGCGCGCGGCAGCACCACCGCCAGCGTCAGCGACGAGAACGCGACCGACGTGGCCGCCCCCGCCAGCGCCAGCTTCAGCGGTGTCGCGCCCCCCGCCCGATCGAGCCCACGCCATAGACGAAACCGCCGTCAGCCCCGCCCCCAGGATCGCCACCCAGACAAAGGTCGACGCGGCCGCGATGCCGAACCAGGCGATGCCGATGACCACCGCCAGCGCCGCGCCGTTGTTGATGCCCAGGATGCCGGGATCGGCCAGGGGGTTGCGCGTGACGCCCTGCATGATCGCGCCCGACAGGCCCAAGGCCGCGCCGGCCACAGCCGCCATCAGCGTGCGCGGAATGCGCACCGCGACCGCCGCCTGTCCGATGCTGTCGGTCGCGCCGGCCAGCCCGGCCATCAGATCGGCCCAGCCCACGCTGCGCGTGCCGATGGCCAGCGACAGCGCGCACAGCGCCACGACCGCGCAGGCCAGCAGCAGCAGCATACCGGCACGCCCGGTCGCGCGGGTCAGGGGGGCGGCAGGGGCGGTCATTCTGTGGTGCGTGCGGCCTTGGCCAGGCGGTCTGCGTAATCGTCCAGCACCCAAGGGATCGACAGCGGCGTGGGGTTCGCCCCGGTGCCCACCGCGTCATTGTCCAGCATCACCAGCGCGCCGTTCGCCACCGCGGGCATCCGCGCGACCAGCGGATCGGCCATCAGCCGGTCGCGCAGTTCGGGCGAGCCATAGGACACGAAGATGTCCACGTCGTCGAAACGGTCGATCAGCTCGGCGCTGACCTCTCCGGAAAACTGACCGGGCAGGGTGGCGTCGGTCACGCTTTGCGGCATGGCCAGGCCCAGGTCGCGAAAGAACTGCACCCGCGTGTCATTGGCGGAATAGAAGCGGATGACGGACAGGTCGGTGCTGTCCAGATGGGTGATGAACATGGCCGTCTTGCCCGACAGTTCGGGATGCGCGGCGGCCGTTTCCGCGATCCGCGCCTCCAGATCGGTGATCAGCGCCTCTGCCTGCGCGGCCATGCCCAAGCCTTGGGCGTTCAGGCGGATCATCTGGCGCCAGTCGGTCGACCAGGGCGACCCCGGATAGGCCACCACCGGCGCGATCATGCTGAGCGTGTCGTAATCGGACCGGCTGAGCCCCGAATAGGCCGCCAGGATCACGTCAGGTTGCGTGGCCGCGACCGCCTCGAAGTCGATGCCGTCGCCCTCGTCGAACAGGGGGGGCGTGTCCGCGCCCAGGTCGTCAAGGCGCGCGGCGACCCAGGGCAGCAGGCCGTCACCATCCTCGTCGCCAAAGCCCGCGGCGGCGAAACCCACGGGCACGACGCCCAGGGCCAACGGCACCTCATGGTTGGCCCAGGCCACGGTGGCCACGCGTTCAGGGCGTTGTTCGATCACAGTCTGGCCGAAGGCGTGGTCGATGGTGATAGGGAATTCCTGCGCCACCGCACAGGTCGCGCCAAAGGGCAGCAGCACGATCAGCAGGGCACGAAAGCATCCGGGGAATACGGCCTGAATCATCGGCTTGCCATTTCCTTATGGTTTTTGTCGGCATTCCATGGCAGGCCCGTGTTGTCAAGCGGGCGGCGCGGCCCGCGACTTGCGCGACGTGCGGTGGCGCAGAAAGAACCGCAGCATCTGGGCCGAGGCATCCGGCCCGCCCGGATCGACGAACCGCCCCGCCC
>NZ_BBPH01000236.1 GCF_000787695.1 Paracoccus sp. PAMC 22219
CCGCCACCACCGCCTGCCCTGTCACGGCCACCTTCGGCCTTGCCGCGCCCCCCGCCTGACTGCGGGCGCGTCGGCCCCTGCAGCGGAATCTCCACCCCCTCCGGGATCGCCTCCAGGTCCAGCGCCAGCCGGATATAACGGCGCAGCGACACGACCAGTTCGGCCGTATGCACCGCGCGACCCGCGGCCATGTCCCGCGCGGCCTGCCCCGCCAGGCGCACATGCTCCTCGGTGCCCAGCAGAAGGATGTCCGCCAGCGCCGCCTCGACCGCATCGCGGATGCGACGGGGCCGGTCGGACCCCGGCTCCACCGGATCGGCCGCATCGGCGACGCGCAGCTCACGCAGATGCGCGGGGCTGACGGTCAGCTCTCCGGTGAACGACCCGCCCAGCGTGCGATAGGCGGCGATCAGCGTCTTCAGCCGCTCGTTGATCTGGCGGTTCATGCGTTGCTGGCGCTGCTGGATGGTCATCATCGCCAGAACGCGGATGCCGACGCCCACGCAGGCGAACAGCGCCAACCCCAACAGGGTCGTCCCGATCGCCTGCCAGGAACTGAAATCGAAACTGCGCATGCCGGGCCCCGCCATTCCTGCCATCCGGACCCCGATGCGGGGGCACCAGGCCGGACAGGCCCCGCCCCGCGGGGTCTGTCCTCATGTCACCGGGCGGCCCCTGGCCGCCCGTCAATCAGGTCACAGGCCCAGACAGTGCCGCATGATCGCCTTCTGGGCATGCAGCCGGTTCTCTGCCTCGTCCCAGATCACGGAGGCCGGGCCGTCCATGACGGCACTGGTCACCTCGTCCTCGCGATGCGCGGGCAGGCAATGCATGAACAGCGCGTCAGGCCGCGCCTGCGCCATCAGCGCCTCGTTGATCTGGTATCCACGCAGCTGATTGTGGCGGCGCTCCTTGGCCGATTGCGGGTCGTGCATGCTGACCCAGGTGTCGGTCACGACCAGATCGGCCCCCATCACCGCCCGCGCCGGATCGCGCTCGATCGTGACCGGGCGCCCCTGCGACGCCGCATAGTCCAGGCAGGCGGCCTCGGGGTCCAGCGGCGGCGGGCCGGTAAAGGTCAGGTCGAACCCGAACTGCCCCGCCGCATGGGCAAAGCTTGCGAACACGTTGTTGCCGTCGCCCGACCAGACGACCTTCTTGTCGGCGATGGGGCCGCGATGCTCCTCAAAGGTCATTACGTCGGCCATGATCTGGCAGGGATGGGTGCGGTTCGTCAGCCCGTTGATGACCGGCACGGTGGCATGTTCCGCCATCTCCAGCAGGGTCGCCTCCTCGAACGTGCGGATCATGATCAGATCGACATAGCGCGACAGCACGCGCGCGGTATCCGCGATCGTCTCTCCGTGACCCAGCTGCATCTCCGATCCGGACAGGATCATCGTCTGCCCGCCCAGCTGGCGCACGCCCACGTCGAAACTGACGCGCGTGCGGGTCGAGGGCTTTTCGAAGATCAGCGCGACCATGCGTCCGGCCAGGGGCTGTTCGTCGTCGGGCATGCCCTTGGGGCGGCTGTTGCGGGCAGCCTTCATCGCATGGGCGCTGTCGATGATGCTGCGCAGGGCCGCGCGGTCGGTGGTGTGGATATCCAGGAAATGGGTCATCGTCTTGGGCTTTCGGCTTTTCTCCAGCAAGCCCCGCCGGACGGGCCGGGTCAAGGGGCGGATCGGGCTTTCTGCGCCCCCGCGGGGACGGCGCCCGGTCGGGCCGGAGAAGATGGGTATTTGGGCAACGAAGAAGCAGGGCGCGCGCGCCTCATCGGAGGCGGTTCATCACGCGGACGGGCCGGCCTAGGCCGTCATGGCGGATGTCGTCGCCCGCAAAGCCCGCCTTGCGATATGCCGCGATGGCACGCAGGTTTTCGGGGGCGGGATCGATGGCCAAGGTCGAACATTCCTGCAGCAGCAGATCCCCCAGGGCGCTCAGCCACGCGCCCCCCTGCCCCATCCCATCGGGGCCGGCAAAGACGTCCAGCGCAACCGCATCCGCGGGCAGGTCCGCGAAATGCAGCGCGGGCCAGTGATGGGCCGGATAGGATTGCGCATAGCCCAAGGCGATGTCGTCGCGCATCGCAATCACCTGCCGCGTGACCCTGTGGCCCAGATCGTCGCGGATCAGGGCCACCTGGCGGTCGGGACCCGGCCACCAGACGGCGACCTCTGGCCGGGCCAGCCAGCGGGCCAGCATGGGCAGGTCATCCTCGGTGACCGGCCTGAAGGCGTAGTCAGCCATCCAGGCTGGCGGCGGCCCGGTCCAGGCGCGCCACGGCCTCGGCGATCTCGTCGTCGGTGATGTTCAGCGGCGGCAGCAGGCGCAGCGTGTCATCGGCCGCAGGCACCGTCAGCAGATGCTGGTCATAGGCCGCGCGCACCAGATCGGTCGGTGCCATGCGGCATTTCAGGCCCAGCATCAGCCCCTGGCCCCGCACGCCCTCGAAGACCTGGGGATGGGCCGCGATCAGCCCCTCCAGCTTCTGGCGGAACAGGGCGGCCTTGCGGTTCACTTCGGCCAGAAACGCCGGGTCGGCCACGATCCCAATGACCGCCGCGCCCACCGCGCAGGCCAGCGGGTTGCCGCCATAGGTCGAGCCATGCGAGCCCGCGACCATGCCCGCCGCCGCAGCTTCCGTCGCCAGGACCGCGCCCAGGGGAAAGCCCCCGCCGATGCCCTTGGCGACCATCATGATGTCGGGCGCGATCCCCGCATATTCATGCGCGAACAGCCGCCCCGTCCGGCCCATGCCGCATTGCACCTCGTCCAGAACCAGCAGCGCGCCGGTCCGGTCGCACAGCTCGCGCAGCCCCTGCAGGCAGGCGTCGGGCAGCGGGCGGATGCCGCCCTCTCCCTGCACCGGCTCGACCATGATCGCGGCGGTGCGGTCGGTGACGGCGGCCTTCAGCGCCTCGTGGTCGCCAAAGGGCAGCGTGCGGAACCCCGGCATCAGCGGGCCGAACCCCTTGACCATCTTTTCCGACCCCGCCGCGGCGATGGCCCCGGTCGAGCGTCCGTGGAACGCGCCGGAAAAGGTCAGGATCTCGATCCGCTCCGGGTCGCCCGCGTGGTCCCAATGCTTGCGCACCATCTTGATGGCCAGTTCGGCGGCCTCGGTGCCCGAATTGGTGAAGAAGACCGTGTCGGCAAAGGTGTGTTCCACCAGCAGGTCGGCCAGCCGCTCCTGTTCGGGGATCTGGTACAGGTTCGACACGTGCCAGATCCGCCCGGCCTGTTCGGTCAGTGCCGCGACCAGGTCGGGGTTCGCATGGCCCAGCACGTTGACCGCGATGCCCGCGCCCAGGTCCAGGTATCGCGTCCCGTCCGCGGTGATGGCCCACGCCCCCTCGCCGCGTTCGAACGCCAGAGGGGCGCGATTATAGGTCGGCAGGACGTGCGGGATCATGGCAAGGCTCCGGCGATGGAAGGGGAAATGGCGGAAACGGCAACAGGGACGCGGACCCGCGAAGGGGCCGGCATCAGCGTCGCGAGCGGGTGGTGCGTCGTTTCGTCATGGCGCGAAGGATGCGCAGCTTTGCCTGCCAAGGCAAGCGCAAATCAGGGCTTCATGCGATAGCCCGACCGCAGCCAGCGCCACGCCAGGTACAGCACCCCCGCCACGACCCCCGTACAGATCAGCGCACCGCGCCAGACCGGCGCATCGCTGACCCCGGTCACGCCATAACGCGCCCCGTCGATCAGATAGAAGATCGGGTTCCAGTGCGACAGCGTGCTGAACGGCTGCGGCAGCGCCTGCACCGAATAGAAGGTGCCCGATAGGAACGACAGCGGCGTGATGACGAAATTGGTGATCGCCGCCATCTGGTCGAACTTCTGCGCCATGATGCCCGCCAGGATCCCCAGGCCCCCCAGCATCAGCGCGGCCAGCAGGACGAACGCCAGCGTCCATCCCGGATGCGCGATGCCGCGCCCGGTGACCAGCACCATGCCGATGCCGATGACCATGGCCACCAGCCCTGCCCGCACCACCGACCCGGCCAGATAGCCCGCCAGCAACTCTCCGGCGGACAGGGGCGGCATCAGCGTGTCGACGATGTTGCCCTGCACCTTGGCCGCGGTGATCGAACTGGAGGTGTTGGCGAACGCGTTCTGGATCACCGTCATCATCAGGATGCCGGGCCCCAGAAAGACCAGATAGGGCAGGCCCATGATCTGTCCCCGCCCCTGCCCCAGCGCCATCGCGAACACGACCACGAACAGCCCCGCCGTCATCAGCGGCGCGAAGATCGTCTGCTGCCAGACGGCCATGAACCGCATGACCTCGCGCCGCGCCAGCGTGCGCAGGCCCAGCCAGTTCACGCGGCCAAAGCGGCGCACGCCCATGGCGGGGCTGTCGGAAAGCGGGGGCAGGCCGGGCATTGTGGGCGGGGTCATCTGGCGGTCCTTGAATTTCTGCGCTTCGGCGGCTAAATCTCGGCATCCCGTATGTGACGGGACCAATCGCAGGTTACAAGATGGGGCGGCAGGTCAGACCCGCCCGGAAAGGCTGCCATGTCCTGGACGGATGATCGCGTCGAGACACTGAAACGCATGTGGTCCGAGGGCCAGTCGGCCAGCGCCATCGCCAAGGAACTGGGCGGCGTGACCCGCAACGCGGTGATCGGCAAGGTCCACCGCCTGGGCCTGTCGAACCGCACCGAGGAGCCGGAGGCCGCAGCCCCGGCCCCCGCCGCGCCCGCGCCCGAACCGGTCGCCCGCGAAAAGCCGCCGGCAGCTACCGCGCGGTCC
>NZ_BBPH01000235.1 GCF_000787695.1 Paracoccus sp. PAMC 22219
CGGGCGGCGATCCGCTGCATAACACGGTTGCGGATGACGTCGATGGCGCCCATCAGCGCGAACAGGAACACCACCAGCACGAAAAGTGCGGTCAGGGTCTCCACACTGCGCGAGGCCAGCACGCGGTCATAGACCTGCAGCATGAACAGCGGTCCGGTCAGCATCAGCAGGTTCACGACCGCCGAAAACACCCCCACCGCCAGGAACAGCGACCAGCCCGTGGCACGCGCCTGGCGCAGTTCGCGGGCCCCGTCGGTCAGGTTCGCAGCCTTGGCCATTCGTCATGCCTTGAAAATGCCGCGCCGATGGCGGGGCTTGCCTCGTTACCGCGGCGACCATATCACCACGCAGGGCCTGTGACGGCCTGCGGCGACCCTCGCATTCAATGATTAAAATTATCTTACTAACATAAACCTTTGTAATTAAATAATTAATTTTCTGGGTTTAAGCGGATTTTACACTAAGCGGTGAGCTATGTGGACGGCGCTGTTGCAGAACTCCAGCCTGCTGCGGGATTCACGCAAGCAGACTCGTAGGGCAAGCTTCTTGGTAATAGCAGACCCGAGGCTGCGCGGTACCGCACCACGATCTGGAACTCCTGCAATGACTCTCTAACGCGGCGCGGTCACTGCTGATCTGGCTGGACAAAGACTTGGAATGGCTGGCCACCAGGGCTGGGCGTCCCAGCAGTGTTATCCGATGCAGCGATCCAGTTCTGTCTGATGGTGAAGGTGCTTTTTGGACTGCCACTCCGGCAAACCACAGGGGTGGTGGCCAGCTGCCCGGAGATGGCAGTGCTCAACTGGCTGGGACCGAACTTTTCCACCCTGTGCCGCAGGCAAAAGTCACTGGCTGTTCAGATTTCTCACCGCCGCAGATCAGGGCCGTTGAACCATCTGGTCGACAGCACTGGAATCAAGCTTCTTGGTGACGAAGAATGGCCGGCACGCAAGCATGGCACACACCGCAGGCGCCAGTATGGCAAGGTCCACGCAGCAATGGACACAGCCTGCGGCAACACTCGTGAGGTGGAATTCACCTCGCACCGTAAGGGTGACAGTCCCGTTCTCAGCGACTTTCTGAGCCAGATCCCGCCGGATGACCAAATCGGCACCGTGACCGGCGATGGTGCTTTCGACACTCGGCGGTGCCACGCGGCCATTCAGAACCGCGGCGGTGCAGCCGTGATGCTCATTCGCAAGAAGGTACGCTTTTAGAAGGAGGACTGTCCTGCCGCCCCTGCTCGCAACTGAATACTCCGGGTAACGATGCGCTTGGGCCGGTCGAACCGGAAGCAGTGGTTTGGCTATCACGTTCGAAGCAAGATCGAGGCAGGAGTGCACTGCTTGAAGTCCTTCGGCGAGCGCATGGAATCGTAAGATCTGGAAAGGCAGACGGCCGAGGTCCACATCCGCATCGCCCTCGCAAACCGCTTCAACGCACTCGGCACCCTCAAGATCGAACACATGGCCCAAGCTTGACGGATTAAGTGGAAGTCAAGCCTTACGGCGCAGTTCTGCAACAATTCCCATGACATTTAGGGAAATACCAAGTCGGTGCTCAAGCAGGTTGATCCGACAACGATCTCAGCAAGTAATTAAATTTTTATCAAACAGAAATCTAGCAAAACTCTTGATTTATATCTGCTTAGCTATTGAAATCATTGAATTAAAAACAGATCAACTTCTTGATGACGCATTGTTTTCAAAATTCGCGGCCTCGCATGAATGGTATCGAGAAAGTTCTAAACATTAACACATTGATAATTATCCTGAGTAAACCTCTTATTAATCAGAGTTAAAAGAGGTTATCCATGGCACAGATTAGCGAAAGCCATTTCGGCGGAAATGTCGTTCTTACTCGTGATAATTTGAATGATGGCCAGCCCTATCATGAAACGCTGAAAGAGATCGACTTCTCAAATATCCGGTTTCCGGGTGGCGGTGTTACGGAGGCCCAGACATGGGTAAATGGCGGCCTGCACCGTATGTTTGGCGAGCCAATGGATCCCAAGGATGAAAACTACACGCTAACAATAAGAGAAATGCTGCAGTATGCCAGTGAAACAGGAAGATCCATCTCTATTGTTACTCCGACATTCCAGTTTTACGATAAAAGTGACGGCCATTTCGACGCGAGGGGATTTAACGCCTATCTATCAGAGGTAGCTAAGGCGCTGGCTGAATACCCAAACGTCAAAGTAACAAACTTTGAAATAGGAAATGAGTACTGGGGCAGTAAAGAATGGGGGAGCTTGGAGCCTAGTGAGTACGGAAAAATAGCCAACGCCGAAATTGCATTAATCAATGGGATGATTAACAACGTTTGGGAGCACCATCCCGCGGATGATCGCCCTGGCATCGGTGTACAAGCAGGAGTCCAGTGGAAGGCGGAGCAAAATGCAGATGGAACTTGGACAGCGGTCGGCCCGCGTCACTCTGTAGAAATTATAAATGAGATTACAATTGAAAATCGCGCGCACGTAAGCGCCATATTCCAGCACAGTTATCCTGATGCAAATAACCTAAGCTCTAAAATCAACTGGGCTATAAATCCGATGCAGGTATTTAAAGATGCTAACGGGTTTCCAAGTAACATTGATTTTATCATCTCAGAATTTAATATTGGCGAAAATACGGCGGTAGGAGTTCCGCAGGCCGCCGCCTGGATTGAAGCTTTCTCAAAACTCATTGAAGCAGGCGTCGACGCAATCGATCACTGGGGAATTTCGTACGAATGGCTATCTAACAAATTTTATGATACGAAATTTTCACCAGCAGAAAGCGATGGTGGAACAGTGGTGGCTATTGCGACGCCAATGGGGCAAATTTACGACATCGCTGAACGGCATCTAATCGGTAAAACCGTCATAGCAGACGAAAAATCTGCTAATTGGGTATTGCAGTCTAGAGACTTGGAAAGTTCTGGCTTTGCTGATGAAACTCAGAAGGTATTGTTTTTCTATAACCAAGCTGATGTGGATGCCGTAGTTTATCTAAGTGAGATTTCAGGTAACTACCATATATCTACATATCACATTATTCCAGCAGATTCCCCATACAGTACTTGGTATGATGAGTCGATATCAACTCCTGTTAAGCCGGGAAAAATCGCTGATGCGAGGGGCGATATGAAAGTCATTTCAGGTCCGGGTGGTACAGCTGACACTGACTTGAAACCGAATGAAATTGTCGTGGTTGTGATCTCTAATAGCGAACGAGACCTATTTATCGAAGGGGCTCACAACGTTACGGATCCCCGAACAGGGATGGTAAATGACGCTTTCCAAGGCGCAAATGGGAATGACGTGCTTTACGGGCATGCAGGTGATGACAGGATATATGGGAGTGGAGGAAAGAATGTCCTCGCAGGAGGAAAAGGTAACGACCTTCTCCTAGCGGGAGACAACGGTGACATGATTCTATCCGATGGTGGGATCGATAATGTCATAGGTGGGCGCGGAGACGACCTTTTGCTGTTCTCTTCGGCGAAAGGTTCTCTCCATTCTACGGTTCGAGGCGGAACCGGAGATGACCTTTTCATCATTACGCCAGACTCAAGCGTCGACATAATGGACTTTTCCACTGAAGATCTAATTTCATTTGGCGGAGCGTTTAAGAGCAGGAATGAACTGTTGAACGCTAGCCATATAGATGGTGCCGATCTTTACATAAAGATGCCAGGAGGGGGAATTACAAAAATTGTCGGTGGCTCTGACATGATGTTCGATTTATATCTACAGAATATTGATTTTCTGGGAAGGTATGATCGTTATGAAATAACTAACAGGTACTTTGAAAAATTTTCAGATTTTCAAATAAATGAAATATTGAAAATTTCTCGCGAAAGTAATTTTGATGTCGCATTCAATTTTGATTCCCTTTCAAGAATAATCACTAATGTTGGCGGAGTGGAGTCTGATCTAGATGGTTTTCCAAGGGTGTCTTCTCCTAACAAAGGAAAGGAAATAATTGGATCAATGTCTGCTGATAGCGTAACAGGTACACCCTTTGCGGACAAAATCTACGGACGATTTGGAAACGACAAGATTTATGGTAGTGCGGGAAATGACGATCTAAGGGGGGATGCAGGTAACGACCTTATATTCGGAGGTCCCGGCAATGATATGATACATGGTGGAATCGGACACGATCGCCTTCATGGTGGGTCTGGCAATGATAAAATTTCAGGAGGGTATGGGAACGACCAAATTAACGGAGACTTTGGTAGCGATCTTATTTGGGGTGGAGCTGGACATGACACTATTTTTGGCGGCGCGGACGCGGATGTAATTCACGGCGGGTACGGGTGGGATCGAATATTCGGGGGGTATGGAGCGGACAGACTTTGGGGAAACCAGGGGGATGACTATCTCCATGGTGGATGGGGAAATGATCACATTGATGGTGGGATCGGGAACGATACAATATTTGGAGCAGCTGGTAATGATGTCATTTCAGGAAGCGTTGGCAATGACATAATTTATTCAGGATTTGGTGATGACCGATCATTCGGGGGGCATGGTGCCGACGTTATCTTTGGGCATGAGGGCAATGATCGTCTTTACGGTGAAGCAGGTGACGACGTTCTTCGTGGCGGTCTTGGTAATGACATTTTAAATGGTGGTAGTGGGGTTGATCGTCTTTTTGGCGGCGTCGGCCGAGATGTTTTCCATTTTAAGCTAGGCGATAGCAAGCATGGTGCTATAGATCATATTTGCGATTTCAAGACTGGGGTAGATGTCATTGACCTTTCCTCAATTGACGCAAACATGAATAAGCCAGGATTTCAAACCTTAGGGTTTTCACAGCGGCCGGCTCCAAACGCTCTGTGGTTCTCAAGTGCCGATAACGGTATTTATGTTTCCGCAGACGTGAATGGAGATAGGAAGGCAGATTTCACGGTGTTCATAGTTGGTTTGTCGAGCTTAGATGATGTCGATTTTATTTTTGCCTAGGTTCAGGATTTATTAAGTGGCTTACGGTTTCACTAGGTTCCAGACCCATTGAATTTCAGAACCAGACGAGGACTGTTGCGGCAAGGGCAATAGTGGAGAAGAAAGTTTCCGGGCAGCGGTCGTATCGGGTGGCAACCTGTCGCCAAACCTCAAGGAGGCCGAACATGATCTCGATGCGGTTGCGGCGGTGGTAGCGCTTCTTGTCGTATTCTACCTCCCTGCTAAAGGACTTCCGGCCAGTAATGCAGGCCATTATCCCCTCGTCTTTCAACACTTTCCTGAACCAGTCAGCGTCATAACCCCTTTCGGCGAGCAACCACCCCGCCGTCGGCAGGGTGCACAGCAGAGCCGAAACGCCGGTAATCACCGATTTGTCCGGCGGACATAGAGAACCCGATCGGCCGCCCCGTCGCGTCCGCGAGGGCGTGCGACTTGGTAGTCATGCAACCTTGGGTGCGCCCGATCTCGGGTCCGCGCCACGCTGCTTGACCCCCAGGCTTGAGGACGTGTGATGTGCCTTCAGATAGGTCGCATCGATCATGATCCTCTTGTGCGCGGCGTTTTCGGCAGCCACCCCGGCCATGATCCGGGCGAAGACGCCGTGCCCGTGGCCGCACTCGGACCAATGGCGTTTGCCACTCGCCTCCAGCGCTTCCACCGGCCATGAAGGGTCTTGGCCGGACCATACTCCCTGCCCGCGTCGCACCACCGCAACCCATTGCGACTAATGAATATTATGCCGTTCAGAAAGCGTCGGTCGTCGACGCGGGGCTTGCCGTGGCTCTTGGGACAGAACGACCGCAACCGTTCCATCTGCACATCCGTCAGCCAAAAAGGACTGGTCATCGGTCAGGTCTCTTGGCGGATCCTGAATCGCGCAAACTGACTGAAATCAGTGGGTCTGGAGCTTAATGCGACCTGCTGCCACATGATGAACTAGAAGTCCAACAATGCCGCCCTCAGCCAACGAATCTCGCTGCTGATCTAAATGTATGAGGAAATGATGTAGTAGGCCGAACAAGGCGGGGCGCCTTGGCCACCCCCATTGCCCTAGCGTGCAGCAGTTCAATCGTGCCTGATGGTGCAGGTGCTGCTCAATCTGCCGCCTTGGTAAACCACAGTATTGTGCCCTTCACTCCGAAGATTACTATATTCTGCAGCGATGCCCTACGGTCACATATTTTCAAGAAACGACATATTACATCTCCTTTCTATAGATTGGCCGCCGATCTACCGTGCTTCGCTGTGCCTTTAAGGCAACAGACTAAGGAAAAAATCGGGAAAACTGGCCACATCGGCAAAATTCCGCCACCCGGTAACCTCCTGTCAACATATACCTACTAACACCGAATCAACCATGGGTTGTTTTGGTGCAGATGATCCGCAACTTTTTTTACGCTTAGCGCCAAACATTCAAGTTCGCAAAAGGCGGCATATTGAAGGTGAAGAGACCTATGCAGGATAAGGCTAAGTTAGAAGATCTCGTCAGGAGTTTGATTTCTGTTCGAGAAAAGGCAGAGTTGGGCGGCGGTTGCCTCACAGTATTACCTTGGGACGAACGCTGCATTTTAAAGACCCAGATTGAAAGCTGCGTGCAGGCTCTTTTTTGGCTTACGTTGAGTTTAGATTCCGATGCGCAAAAGGAGAATAGCACCGCATCAAGGCCCGGACTTCGGTAGCATTGATGTCTGAGTACAGCGGTTTTACGCATCCCGTTTTGGGTGGAGCGAGTAGCCCCACATCTCGGCGACATCTTTTCTGATTATAATCGGCCTCCCGGAACGTTCCTAAGTGTTCCATCCCGGA
>NZ_BBPH01000234.1 GCF_000787695.1 Paracoccus sp. PAMC 22219
ACAGGTCCAGCAGCGCATCGGCCGCGGCACGATCGGACGGCAGGTTCGCGGACCCGTCGACATGCTCGCGATAGCTGTCCAGGAACGCGGCGCTGGCGGTGCGGCGCCAATCCTCGATCCGCTCCAGCGCCTGTTCGACCGTCGCGCCAAAGCTGGCGCGATGCCGGGCGACCACCGTCAGCGCGGCATAGTCAAAGGACCGCAGCATGCCCGCAACGTCGCGCAAGGGCGACGACAGCGCCCGACGTTCATCCAGCGACCGCGCGGGTTCTCCCTCGAAGTCGATGATGGCCACGTCGTTCTGCGCCAGCAGAACCTGGCCCAGATGATAGTCGCCATGGATACGCGACAGCCCGCCGGACGGGGTCAGGTCGGCCACGCGGCGCAGCCGGTCCAGCAGCGTGTCCCGCTGTGCCAGCACCTTTTTGGCCAAGGGCGCGGCATCCTCAGGCAGGTCCGCCTGCTCCAGCCGGGCCAGCATCGCTTCCGCATCGGTCACCGCATTATCGGCCCATCCGCGCAGCGTGTCAGCCGTCAGGTCATGCAACGCAAAGGCCGGATCGTCGGTCGGCGTCGCCAGCGCGCGGTGCAGCTCTGCCGTCCGTTGACCCAGCAGCGTGCCGATCGATAGCGGGAAGTCGTATCCGTGCCGCACCGGTGCGGCATCGCCCGCCGATGTCCAGCCGTCGCTCTCGTTCAGTTCCAGCATCAGCGCGTCTATGATGCCGGTCCAGGCGTCGCCCCGGTTCGGGACAAAGGCGAAGGCCGCGGCCAGGGTCGTGTCCTGATCCCCCTTATGGTCCAGATGGCCCAGATAGCGCGGCGTGTTGGCAAAGCCCGCGACAGTGGTCAGGAACTGCGCGACCTCGACATCGGGCTGATGCCCGGTGCGCAGGCGGCGGTACAGTTTCAGGATGATCTGGTCCGAGAAGGCGACCGACAGGTTCGACTGTTCGACCCCCATCTGGCGCGGGGCTCCGGGTTCGGTGATGGCGCGCAGCGCATCGGTGCCGTGGAAATGCAGGTCGCCCTGCGGCGTGCCCTCCATCATCCCGTCCAGCAACAGCTGCGGCAGACGCTCGTCAAAGGCGCCGTCGACCAATGCCCCCACCCGTGCGGTGTGGCGGATCTTGGCCAGCGTCCAGGACAGCTTGGGCGCGCCGGGACGCAGGTTCTCGTCGCCCCACCGGGCCGACAGGGGCAGGAAATAGCTCTGCGCCTCGCCGTCGTCGCCGGGGGTCACGTCCAGTGCGACCATCGCATGTTCGCCCTGTCCCAGATCGCCCAACTGACGCAGGCGGACACGGGACGGGACCGACTGATCCTTGGCCGCGAACCAGCGCTGCAGCGGCAGCCACTGCGGCAGAACCTCTGCCTGCAGCTGCGCACCCTCGCGTCCGGCCAGCGCGGTGCTGACCTTGCCGTCGCGGGTGGTCAGGGTCATGAACTCCGGCAGGATGTCGGGCAGCTGTTCGTGCCAGGACGGCATCTCCTCCTCGCCCGACAGGGCGAACCAGAAGAAGCCGTAAGCCGGCAGCGTCAGCATGTAGGGCAGATCGCCGATCGGCGGAAAGGCCGACCGTCCGGTCAGCTCCACCGGGACCATGCCGCGATGGGCCGACAGGTCCAGCTGCACCGCCTGCGCGCTGTCGGACAGGTTGGCCACGCACAGATAGGCGCGCCCCTCGTGTTCCCGGACATAGGCCAGGATCTTGCGATTGCGCGGATAGAGCAGCGTCATCTCTCCGCGCCCGAACGCCGGGTGCTGCTTGCGCACGGTGATCATCCGGCGCATCCAGTTCAGCAGAGACGAAGGGTCGTCCACCTGCGCCTCGACGTTGATGACCTGGTGGCCATAGACGGCGTCGATGATGGTGGGCAGGTACAGCTGCTGCGGCTTGGCGGTGGAAAAGCCCGCGTTGCGGTCGCCCGACCACTGCATCGGCGTGCGCACGCCGTCCCGGTCGCCCAGGTAATAGTTGTCGCCCATGCCGATCTCGTCGCCGTAATAGATGATCGGCGTGCCGGGCATCGACAGCAGCAGCGAATTCAGCAGCTCGATCTTGCGGCGGTCGTTCTGCATCAGCGGCGCCAGACGACGCCGGATGCCAAGGTTGATGCGCGCCCGCGTGTCGGTGGCATAGGTCTGCCACAGATAGTCGCGCTCCTCCGACGTCACCATCTCCAGCGTCAGTTCGTCGTGATTGCGCAGGAAAATGCCCCACTGGCAGTTCTCGGGGATCTCCGGCGTCTGCCGAATGATGTCGGTGATCGGGTGACGGTCCGCCTGCGCCAGCGCCATGTACATGCGCGGCATCAGCGGAAAGTGGAAGCCCATGTGGCATTCGTCGCCCTCGCCGAAATAGGGGCGGGTGTCCTCGGGCCACTGGTTGGCCTCGGCCAGCAGCATCCGGTCGGGGAAATGCTTGTCCAGATCGGCGCGAATGGCCTTGAGGACGTCATGCGTCTCGGGCAGGTTCTCGTTGTTGGTGCCGTCGCGTTCGACCAGATAGGGGATCGCGTCCAGGCGCAGCCCGTCCACACCCATCTCCAACCACATGCGCATGACCTTGAGCACCTCGGCCAGAACCTTGGGGTTGTCAAAGTTCAGGTCAGGCTGGTGCGAATAGAACCGGTGCCAATAATAGGCCCCGGCAACCGGGTCCCAGGTCCAGTTCGACTTTTCGGTGTCCAGAAAGATGATCCGGGTTTCGGGCCATTTCTCGTCCGTGTCGGACCAGACGTAGAAATCGCGCGCCGCCGATCCGGGCTTGGCATGGCGGGCCTTCTGGAACCACGGATGCTGGTCGCTGGTGTGGTTGATGACCAGTTCAGTGATGACGCGGATGCCGCGCCGATGCGCCTCGGTCACGAACGCCTTGAAGTCGCGCATTGCCCCATAGGACGGGTTGATCGACCGATAGTCGGCGATGTCATAGCCGTCGTCGCGCAAGGGCGAGGGATAGAAGGGCAGCAGCCAGATCGCCGTCACGCCCAGTTCCTGGACGTAGTCCAGCCGCTGCATCAGCCCGGCGAAATCGCCGATGCCGTCGCCGTTCGAATCCATAAACGCCTTGATGTGCAGCTGATAGATGACGGCATCCTTGTACCAGTCTGACTGGTCGCGGTCGATGCCGCCGGTCACGGCAAAGGTTGCGCCGTCGCGCTTGGGATTGGGAATGTTCATGGGCGCGGCGCTCCGGGTGCGATGAGTTGCCAGATGGCGTAAGGGCGGGTCTGGGGATCAAGATCCAGGGTCTGGGTCTTGCCGTGCCAGGTAAAGCTGTTGCCGTTGATCAGGTCGCGGACCTCGATCGAGGCATCGTCGGGCAGCCCGAACTCCCACAACGGGACCTCGAACTGGAAGGTCTGGGTGTTGTGGGGATCCAGGTTGACGTGGATCAGCACGTAATCGTCGCCAGCGCGCTTGGCATAGGCCAGCACCTGGTCGTTGTCGGCCACGTGAAAGGTCAGGTCGGTGAACTGGCGCAGCGCCGGGTGGTCGCGGCGCAGGCGGTTCATCAGGCGGATGTCGTCCTGGATGTTGCCCGGCTGATCCATGTCCCAGACCCGCAGCTGATATTTCTCGCTGTCCAGGTATTCTTCCTTGCCCGGCACCGGCGCGGCCTCGCAGATCTCGAAGCCGCTATAGACGCCGTAATTGCCGCCCAAGGTCGCGGCCAGTGCCAGCCGGATGCGGAACCCCGGCCTGCCGCTGGACTGCAGGAAGCGCGGATTGATGTCGGGCGTGTTCACGAAGAAGTTCGGGTTCATCACCAGACGGCTGTCGGTCTGCGTCAGCTCTGTCAGGTAATCGGTGATCTCGGTCTTTTCGTTGCGCCAGGTGAAATACGAATACGATTGCGAAAAGCCCACCTTGGCCAGACGCTTCATCACCTTGGGCCGGGTGAAGGCCTCGGCCAGGAAGATCACGCCGGGATCGACGCGGCGGACCTCGGCGATCATCCATTCCCAGAACGGGAACGGTTTGGTGTGGGGGTTGTCCACGCGAAAGATGCGCACTCCGTGGCCGACCCAGAACAGCACCACGTCGCGCAGCGCGTACCATAGCCCCGGCAATGCATCGCGATAGAAATGGACGTTGACGATGTCCTCGTACTTCTTGGGCGGGTTCTCGGCGAACTTGATGGTGCCGTCGGGGCGCCAGTCGAACCATTCGGGATGTTCCCTGATCCACGGATGATCCGGCGAACACTGGATCGCGAAGTCCAGCGCGATCTCCAGCCCGTGGTCGCGGGCCGCGTCGATCAGGCGGCGGAAATCGTCGAAATCGCCCAGTTCCGGGTGGATCGCGTCATGCCCGCCATCGGCGGACCCGATGGCATAGGGGCTGCCGGGATCGTTCGGTCCTGCGGTCAGGCTGTTGTTCGGACCCTTGCGGTTGGTGCGCCCGATCGGGTGGATCGGCGGGAAATACAGCACGTCAAAGCCCAGATCGCGCACATAGGGCAGCCGGGCGATCACGTCGTCAAAGGTGCCGTGCCGGTCCATGCTGCCCGACTGCGACCGGGGCATCAGCTCGTACCACGCGCTGAAGGCCGCCGCCTGTCGGTCGACGAACAGCGGCAGCGTGTCGGACAGGGTCAGGTCCGTGCGGGGCGCGCGCGGATCATCAATTCGGTGACCTGGTCATCCGTCAGCGCCGTCAGGCGGGCCGCATACCCTTGCGCCGCCAAGGCGTCGTCCTGTGCCAGAACCGCCTCCAGCGCCGTCTTGTCCTCCGCGGTCGCGCGACCCTTGGGGCCGGTCGCCGCCTCGATCAGGCGCCGCCCCTCGGTCAGTTCCAGCGATATGGACTGGCCCGCGGCGTGCTTGGCCAGGATCTCCTTGCGCCAGGTGGCGAACAGGTCGCGCCACGCGGCAAAGGCGATCTGGTGTTCCCCCGGCGCATCGAACACGTGGCTGGCCTGCCAGCGGTCGTTGATGACAAAGGTCATCGGCACCTCGGAAAAGCCGTCCTGGCCGACCGGGCGCCACAGCAGGGCCGCGGCGATGATGTCATGCCCGTCCGAAAAGATGTCCGCCTGGAACAGGTCGGCCTGCCCGGCGACGACCTTTGCGGCAAAGCGCCCGCCATCGACCTGATGGGAAATCCCCTCGATCGCCAGCCGTGCGGCGGCAAGGCGCAGCAGGGTCGGGTCGGCATCGGCCGGGCGTGGCGTTTGCCGCAGGACACCGGCATTTGCGGGGGATGTCTTGGCGGGCTGGTCGTTGGACACGGATATGTCTCCTTGGATCGGACAGGAACAGAACAGGCACCGCCCGTGAATGTTCCTGAAGAACCCGAAACAAGCCTGCATTTGCCCACACCAATGGCACAAAACGCCTGTCCCTGCGGGTTTCGTACGGATCGCCGCCCGGAAATTTTCGGGCCATGTGCCTGTCCCGCCGGATCAGCCGGGTCAGCATCGCGCGCGGATCAGGGCAGCCGCGCCGATCCAGGAAAGCGGGTGCACAAGGGCGGGTCCATTTCCCATTCCGCGCCGGAAGACGGGAACATATGCGCATGGCCCCGGTTGGGACCGGAGAGGCGCATCACGGCGCAAGACCTGATCTTCAAGGAGCTATCATGACCCGGACACTGACCCAGACCAGCCGCGCGGCCCTTGTCGCCGCAGCCCTTGCCGTTCCGATGCTGGCGCTGCCGGATCACGCCATGGCCCAGGCCACCGCACCCGCGGCCGACGCCACGACCCCCGGCGCGGCAGGCGAGGGCGGCAGCACAGCCGACATGACCACGACGACCGGCAGCGGAGAGAACACCGGCTCTGCCGCGCAATCTGGCGGTTCGGCAGACATGTCGCTGTCCTACGAACGCGTCGTGGGCGACCTGCAATCGGGACGCGATTTCAGCGACCAGCTGGACGGCATGGACGCCGAGACCACCGTCACGGTGACGGGCCTGACAACGCTGGACCAGGTGGCCGGCGGGTCCGTGTCCACGGCCGAGGATGGCACCCCCCCGATGACCGGTGGCCAGACCACCAACGACACGACCGGGTCGGCGATGATGCAGTCCGACACCGCCTCGGGGTCGTCGGCCGGCGGCGCGGTGGATGCGCCCGCGGGCATGTCGACCGGGTTGGCGACCGGCGGCGGAACCCAGACCGCCACGATGTCGGAAGGCACCGCCGGAGACATCGACACGGCCCTGACCGATGGTGCGGACAGCCTGACGGCCCTGCGCGCAAGCCTGGCCGACCATGCACCCGTCATCGAGGCGCTGGAGGCCCAGGGCTATACCGCCGATGACGTGATCGCCCTGCACCGCGACGGGGCAGAGCTGACCGTGATCGTCGACGACCGCGACAGCTGAACTGATGGTCGGGCCCCAGGACGGGGCCCCGTTTTCACCGGGCTGGACTGGCCTGATCCCACCCGGTCGGACCAGACACTGGTGCAGTCTCCGTTCGCCCCGCCGGTGTCGGTCCCGCCAAACCGCGCCTCCGGCACGGCACGCCGCCATGACGGTCCGAGCAAGTCCCGACCGCCGCGATGCCATCCGGCACGACCCGATGCCGCACCCATATGCACAAACTTTTGCAACGATTTTCGCAAGCCGTCGTTGGGCCTTCAAGAGGACGATGATGGTACAATACGACCGGCTTGCCGCCCGCATCCTGATGATCTGCCCGCCCCATCCCAGCCACCGGCAAGCCTTTGCCGCACTGGCCGAGGAGTTGCGCGCCCGCGGCCACCATGTCCGGTTCCTGAATGGCGACACGGTACGGTCTCGCCCCCGCCTTTCATCCGAACGCCACCCCGCGCGCCTGCGCGGAGAGATCGCCGCCGGGGCCGACCGGACGCGGATGCTGTGCCGGCTTGGCCCCGAGGCCATCGCCGCCTATCGGCCGGACCTGATCCTGGGCGACCAGACGGAGCCTGCGGCGGGCCTGCTGTCGCGCCACCTGCGCATTCCGATGGTGTCGATCGCCTGCGCCCTGCCCTTTGACGATGAACCGGGCGTGCCGATCCCGTTCCTGGGCTGGCGCCCGGACCACAGCGAACGCGGCATCGACCGCCTGCAGACTGCGCGCCGGATCGCGCAATGGGTGATGCTGCGGCAATCCCGGGTGATCGCGCAGACCGCCCTGGACTGGGACCTGGGGCCGCTGCGCGATTTCACCGATTGCGTCTCTCCGCTGATGACGCTGGCGCAGGCCGTGCCGGGGTTCGACCACCCGCGGCCGGTCACCGGCGGGCGGGTGCGGCACATGGGCCTGTTCCGCGCCCCGGTCGAGGATCCGCTGCCCTGCGACATCCGCCCCGACCCGGCGCGGCCGCTGGTCTATGTCAGCCTTGGCACGCTGCAGGGGCACCGGCACCGCCTGCTGGCGCGGATCGCGCGGGCCTGCCGGCGGGCCGGCGCGCAGGTGCTGGTCTCGCTTGGCGGGCAGTCGGCCGAGGCCGCGCGCGGCATCCCCGCGGACTGGGTCCGCAGTTTCGTACCGCAGCGCGCGATCCTGGGCCGGGCGCAGGTCTGCGTGACGCATGCGGGCATGAACACGGTCATGGAATGTCTGGAACAGGGCGTGCCGATGCTGGCCCTGCCCCTGACCAACGATCAGCCGGGCGTCGCCGCCCGCATCGCGCGGACCGGCACCGGCCTGCGCCTGTCGCCCCGGTGGGCGTCCGAGGCCCGCATCCATGCCGCCCTGTGCCGCCTGCTGGACGACCCGTCGTTCCGCACGAACGCCCGCAGCTTTGCCCACGACGCGCCCCACTGGCCCCGTGCCGCCGGGGCCGTCGACGCGATCGAGGGCGTGCTGGGCCGTCGCCCGACCCTGGTCACACCACCTGTCGCAGCGCACGCATGGCAGCAATGATGAACCCGTCCTGAATCCACAGGGACAGCGCGATCTCTGTCCCGACCGCCAGCGCCAGCACCACGCGCGCGGATACCCGCCGCGCGAACAGCGCACCGGCCACGGCGGCGGCCGTGTCGGCAAAGGCGTTCAGACGACTGTCGCCGTGATAGGCCAGCGGATCCGATGCCTCGTATCCGAACAGGCGGATGCTGACGGGCAGGTTCTCGATCACCTCCCATGTCGTGCTGCTGGCGACGACGACGGCGATCAAGGCCCACAGGCCCAGATCGGGCCGCAACCGCGCCACCAGCAGGATCAGCAGCGCGCCGGTCACCGCATGCAGCGCGGTATAGGGGTCCAGCAGCGTCTGCGAATTCAGCGCCGGGTTGCCGGGCATCGCCCAGATCTGACCGCATCCGCATCCCCAGGGCCGCTGCAGCGCCGCAAAGACCGCCAGCTTGACGGCGGTCGCGATGACGATCACCGCGACCGCCCGTGCGGCTTGCGCATCCAGAGGTGCGGCCGTGTCGGGATGCGCCGTCACGTCAGGTCTTGGGCGGGGTGTCGTCGGCGGGCGGCCTGTCCATCTTGGCCGGGTTCATCACGTCGAACTCCTCGGGCGCGTGCGGCACGCCCTGACCCTGTCCCTGGCCGTTCTGCCGGGGCACGACGGGATCGGATTTCTTCTTGTCCATGGCGCGGTCCTTTTGTCTGTCCTGTCCGCACCAACATCCGGCCGCGGGCGATGTTCCGTCCGGGCGCAGCCTTTGCGTCGTGCCCCCTATCGCTGCGGACGACATTCGGTGCACCATGGCCCGAACCACAGGAGGATCTCATGTCCAAACGCGCCATTCTGGTCGTCGACCTTCAGAACGAATACTGGCCGACCGGCAACTTGCCCCTTGAGGGGATCGAGGCCGCGGCCGAAAACGCCGCCCGCGTGATCGCCCATGCGCGCGCCAAGGGCGATCTGGTCGTGAACATCCGCCATGAGATCCCCGGCGGCCCGATCTTCGTCCCCGGCAGCACGGCGCCCAGATCAACGACGTCGTGGCCCCGGCAGGCGACGAGGCCGTCATCACCAAGAACTTTCCGAATTCGTTCCGCGACACCGGCCTCAAGGCTCTACTGGACGAAAACGGCGTCCAGGACGTGATCCTCATCGGCGCGATGAGCCATATGTGCATCGACGCGACCACGCGGGCCGCCAACGACCACGGCTTTGCGACGACCACGATCCACGATGCCTGCGCGACCCGCGACATCGAGTTCGGCGGCCAGACCGCCCCCGCCGCCCATGTCCACACCGCGATCATGGGCGCGCTGGCGTTCCTGTACGGCGATGTCGTTAGCACCCAGGATTTCCTGCGCAGCTGACGCCCCGTGCCCGATGCGGCACCCCGCATCGGGCGCCCCCCTGCCCC
>NZ_BBPH01000233.1 GCF_000787695.1 Paracoccus sp. PAMC 22219
GGCACAGGGTCTGATCCGGGAGATGACCGGGCAGGGGCGGTATCGGATGTGGCGCGCGGCGATTTGACGTTGCAGAGATGTGCCTCGCCTTTTGGGCTCCCAACTCGCTACGCGGGCAGCTCTCCGTCCGAACAGAGATCTGGAGGTGTGCCCTTGGTTGTCGTCCGCAACAAGTTGATGCGTTACGTTCTAGGGATCAGCATACAGTTCCAGGGGGAAAGCTTCGACCAAGCTTGGAATGCTCTCGTATCGCAAGACACCTCATCAGTTTAAGCCGGGGATCAAATGAGCCGTAAAAGCGAGGCCCGTCGCCAGGTCGACAAGCAACTCTCGTTCGCACTCTACGGGGCGGCGAACCGGATCATGCGGATGCACAGGCGGTTTTTGGAGCCGCTCGGTCTGACTTTTCCCCAATACCTGGTGATGCTCGAACTGCTCGAAACGTCTCCGGGTTCGGTGGGTAAGATTGGCGTCAAGCTTGGAATCGATACCGGCACGATCGTTCCTCTCCTCAAGCGCATGGAGCAATCCGGGCTGATCTCAAAGAAGCGTGACCTGCTGGATGAGCGCCGGGTCCTTGTCGAGCTGACGCCTGCCGGTCAAGCGTTGCAGGCTTCAGTCTGGGCTGTTGCTGACCAGGTCAAGTCCGCCTGCCAGATCAGGGACAGACAGGCGGATGCGCTGCGCAAGGAACTTGATGGTCTGGCGAGACCGGTGAATCCAGATGGACAGGTGGACACATCAAGCTGATCCTGCGAACCCCGACGGTGATGCACGCTGCACACTGACGTTTCCGAATAAGGGTTTGTGCCCGAAACGGCGGGATCAGTCCAAACATGTCGCGTGCTCGCTTATCGAGGAAGTCGAGGTCATGATCGGATACGCTTCCAACGCCGTCAGCGATGGGCGGATGTCTTCCTTAGCGAGGCGTCAGATAGTCCGCTGACACGTAGCCCGATACACTCGGCCTGTCGGCGAGGGAGACCCGGCACCAGACCTTGCTGTTCCTCGTCAGACAGTTCCGGCGCGCAAGGCGTGTTCCGTCGGGCAGGCCGATTATGATGGCGTGGTCGAGGCCAGGGCCTTCGCGAAGCTTCAGGAGATCGTTGGGACCGGCACCCCGAACGACTGCACCAGAACCAACCGCGCACCCGGTGGTCATCACGAAAGCCAAAAGAACAGCAAAGTGCGTTCGCATTATCCAACCTGCTCTGTTTTGCCGTTACTACGGCGCCATCTAGACAGATGATAGCAGTGAGGTTTCAGGCGCACACGAAGATGCTGTCCGATCGACAGCTCTAATGTCGTTCCTCAATCCCGGCGACGTTGTGCCCGGGTAACTTCAAAGAGGCTTCAGCGGTCTGTAGGGCAGGGGTGGGTAGATCACCTCGATCTCGTCCTCTTTTCTGACAACGCCGCCGCTTTGACGGTCGCCATGATCCCGGTCTTTCGAACAAGGCGTCCGTCTGCGCCCTTGTCGAGAACCGCCTTGATGAGACCTTTCTGGAATTATTCGATCTGTGAGCAGGGGTTTCTCAAGCCCGTTACGACCAACTGCACATCAGGACCGATACGCAGAACGGCTCCCTCCGGGAGAGAGGAGATCAAGGTTCTTGGTCGTGATATTCTCCCCCAAGTCGGCGGGCTGAATGCGGAAGCTTGATCTGCCAGTTCATCGAACAGCTCCGAGTGGATCAGGTGGACCTGGCGCAGGTTGGGCTGCATGGGATCCGCGGCCACGCAGGAGCGGTGCTTCACAGTCGATCCCTGATGCGCATCTTCCGCAACGCCGAGACCTTCCAGAAGTAAGATTTCGAGTGCCAGATTTTTGAGAAGCGATGCCCCTTGGCTTTCGCAACTGCAACCACGGTGCCTGTCATAGTCGCCTCAACTCTAACCCTTACTGCGGAACTGGAGGCGGATTGCCACACGCTACGACCTTTGCCCGATCCGCTTCCTCTGGGTCCGCGGCTTGGCCGCCACCGTCATCTAGTGGTCGTCAGTCCTGGCTCTTATCACCGCGTGCCTGCCTAAACTCTGTGACAAACT
>NZ_BBPH01000232.1 GCF_000787695.1 Paracoccus sp. PAMC 22219
CGGCCCACGATGGCGGTCCAGCGCGGCCTGCGCGGCCGCAAGCCCGGCGCCGGGGTCTGGTCGCGGTCGTGATCGCCGAAGGCAGGTTGTGGCTGTGGACGTGATCGCCCGCCGCGATGTCACAGGTGGCATAGCCGATGATCTGCCCGTATTTCACCACCGCCGCCCCCCGCGCGATGGCCGCGCGGGCGATCTTGTGTCCGGCAGGCGCCACGCCGCGCGCGGTCAGGATAGCGACCGTGTCCGCCGGGTTCAGGACCAGCAGGTCAGCCACCGGCGGCGACCCGAGCGCCGTCACGGACCAGCCGGGTCAGCGCATCGGTCAGATCGGCCCGGAACCCCGGATCGTCGCGCAGCGCGGCCGGGAACACCTGTGACAGGCCCAGGAACCCGTCGACCGTCGCCGCCGGATCGTCGCGCCATAGCGCGGCCAGCCGCGGGGCCAGCGGGTCCTTGACCTCGATCGCCGCGCCCACCTCGTCGCGCCCCGAGACATAGCGCATCCATGCCGCCACGGCCAAGGTCAGCCCCGGCACCGGCCGCCCCGCGGCGCGGCCTTCCGCGATGGTGCCCAGGATGCGCTGCGGCAGCTTTTGGCTGCCGTCCATGGCGATCTGCCACGTCCGGTGACGGATCGCCGGATTGGCATAGCGCGCCGCCAGCGCATCGGCATAGGCCGCAAGGTCGGTGCCGGGCGGGGGCGTCAGCGCCGGGATGATCTCGGACCGCCACAGCCTATCGGCGAACTGCGCCATGACCGGGTCGGCCATCGTGTCGGCGATGGTCTGGTGTCCGGCCAGATAGCCCAGATAGGCCAGGCTGGAATGGGTGCCGTTCAGCATCCGCAGCTTCATGTGCTCGAAGGGGGTGACGTCGTCGACCAGTTGCACGCCCACCGCGCCCAGGTCGGGGCGGCCGTTGCAGAACCGATCCTCGACGACCCACTGGCGGAAGGGCTCGTGCATCACGGGCGCCTCGTCGCGCTGGCCGGTCAGGGCCGCGACGCGGTCCAGGTCGGCGGGCGTGGTGGCCGGCACGATACGGTCCACCATCGTCGAGGGGAACGCCCCCTCGGCCTCGATCCAGGCGGCCAGATCGGGGTCGATCAACCGCGCCAGGTCCAGCACGACGCCGCGCACGACATGGCCGTTTTCCGGCAGGTTGTCGCAGCAGAGCACCGTGAAGGGCGCGATGCCCGCCGCCCGGCGCAGGGCCAACGCGCGGACCAGAAACCCCGGTGCCGATTTCGGCAGCGCATTGTCCAGATCGTGGCGGATGTCGGGGTGATCGGCGTTCAGCCGCCCCGTCGACGGCGCGTGGCAATAGCCCTTTTCGGTCACCGTCAGGCTGACGATGCGCACCGACGGCGTTGCCATTGCGGCCAGGACCGCCTGCGGGTTCTTGGGCGCGACCAGGACGTCGCGCAGCACGGTGACGACCTGTGCGGTCTCTCCCTCGGGTCCCAGTTGCAGCGCGGTATAGGCCCAGCCTTGCGGTTCCAGCCGGTCGCGCGTGCCGGGCGATTGCAGCGACACGCCGATGATCCCCCAATCGCCGCCCGAGGCCGCCATGGCCTGTTCGACATAGATCGCGCCATGCGCGCGAAAGAACGCGCCCAGGCCCAGATGGACGATGCCCGCGGGCGCGGCGGACGGGGTGTGGTGCAACCTAGCGGGCAAGCCAGCCTCCATCGACGTTCAGGATCGCACCGTTGATGTAATCGGATGCGGGGGCGGCCAGAAACACGGCGGTCTGGGCGATGTCCTCGGGGCGGCCCCACCGGCCTGCGGGGATGCGCTCCAGGATCGCGCGGGCGCGCTCGGGGTCGGCGCGCAGGGCCTCGGTGTTGTTCGTCTCGATATAGCCGGGCGCGATGGCGTTGACGTTCAGCCCGCGCCCCGCCCATTCGTTGGCCATCAGCTTGGTAAGCCCCGCCACGCCATGTTTCGACGCGGTATAAGACGGCACCCGGATGCCGCCCTGGAACGACAGCAGCGAGGCGATGTTGACGATCTTGCCCCTGCCCCGCGGCAGCGCGGCGCGCGCGAAGGCCTGGCAGGTAAAGAACAGCGCCTTGGCGTTGACGTCCATCACCGCGTCCCAGTCGGCCTCGGCGAAGTCCACCGCGTCGTCGCGGCGGATGATGCCCGCGTTGTTCACCAGGATGTCGATGGGCTGATCCGCAAAGACGTCGCGCGCCGCCATCGGGTCGGCGAAATCCAGGGTCAGCGATTGCCCCGCCTTGTCAGACACCTGGCCCATCAGCGCCAAAGTCTCGTCGCAATCGCGCCGACCGCTGGCGATCACATCTGCCCCGGCCTGCGCCAGCGCCACGGCGATGGCCTGGCCGATGCCGGTATTGGCGCCGGTGACCAGCGCGGTGCGCCCCTCAAGGGAAAAGGGGTTCACCGCAGATCCTCCGGCTGGATGAAGTCCATGTCGGTATAATCGACATTGTCCCCCGCCATCGCCCATATGAAGGTGTATGCGCCGATACCCGCACCCGAATGGATCGACCAGGACGGCGACAGGACGGCCTGTTCGTTGGCTACGAACAGGTGGCGCGTCTCCTGCGGTTCGCCCATCAGGTGCAACACGCGCGATTCCGGCGCCATGCCGTGATACAGATAGGCCTCCATCCTGCGGTCATGGACATGGCTGGGGATGGTGTTCCAGACCGACCCCTCCTGCAGTGACGTGTAGCCCAGCACCAGCTGGCAGCTTTCCATGACCAGCGGGTGGATGAACTGCTTGATGACACGCTTGTTGGAGGTTTCGGTCGCACCCATCTCGACCTTCTTGGCCTGATCGACGGTGATCAGCCGGTGCGGCAGCGCGCGATGCGCGGGCGCCGAGGTGATGTAGAACCGCCCCCCACCCGAAATCGTCACCGCCCCAGCCCCCATGCCCAGATACAGCACGTCGCCCTTGGCCATGTCCCAGCCCTGGTCCGCGGCCTCGACCCGGCCGGGGTCGCCGATGTTGACGATGCCCATTTCCCGCCGGTCCAGAAAGCTGGGGGTTCTGGTTTCCGCGATGGCGTCCAGGGTCAGGGGCGCGCCGTCTGGCACCGCGCCGCCCACGACAAAGCGGTCGTAATGGGTATAGGTCAGACGGATTTCACCCGCGGCGAACAGCCCCTCGACCAGGAAATGCTGCCGCAGCTGGGCTGTGTCCATGCCGCGGGCGTGGTCCGGGTGGATCGCGTGGCGGGTCTCGACATGGGTCATGGGGGGTCCTTTCACAGAAAATCGTCGCGGCGGGGGGTGAAGCTGTCGATCAGCACGCCCCCCTCAAGGCACAGGCAGCCGTGTTCGGCGCCGATGGGATGATGAAGGCATCGCCGGGCCCGACCTCGAAGGTCCGGTCGGCGACGGTAAAGCGATAGCGGCCCGCCTGGACATAGGTCGATTGCACATGCGGGTGGCTGTGCAGCGCGCCCCGCTCGCCCGCGGCAAAGGCAAAGCGGACGACCATCAGGTCCGGCGTATGGGCCAAGACGGTGCGGACGGGATCGGTCATGACAGCACTTTCATCAGCGGAAAACAGAGGGCAGCCACAGCGACAGCGCCGGGACATAGGTGACCAGCATCAGTGTGGCAAAGGCCGCACCATAGAACGGCCAGATCGTGCGCATCGCCTGCCAGATGCTGATGCGTCCCACCGCGCAACCGACGAACAGCACCGCGCCGACCGGTGGCGTGCACAGGCCGATCCCCAGGTTCAGGATCATGATGACCCCGAAATGCACCGGATCGACACCGAACGCGGTGGCGACGGGCAGAAAGATCGGCGTGGTGATGACGATCAGCGGCGACATGTCCATGAACGTGCCCAGCACCAGCAGGACGATGTTGATCATCAGCAGGATGACGATGGGGTTGCTGGACACGCTTTGCAGGATCTCGACCAGCTGTGTGGGCACGCGCAGATAGGCCAGCAGCCAGCCGAAACAGGCCGCGCAACCGATCACCAGCAGCACCATGGCGGTGGTGCGCACCGCGCCCTTGGTCGCCTCGACGAATTCGGACCAGGGCAGGCTGCGATAGACCAGCGCCGTCACCAGCAGCGCATAGACCACCGCCACGTTCGAGGATTCGGACGCCGTGAACCAGCCCGACCGCACGCCGCCGAAGATGATCGCGATCAGGATCAGGCCGGGCATGGCCGACACGAACAGCGCGCCCAGCATCCGCAGGCCCGGGAACGGTTCGGTCGGATAGCCCTTCTTGCGCGCGACCCACCAGGCGGTGATCATCAGCGACACGGCCAGCAGCAGGCCCGGAATGATGCCCGCGGTGAACAGGTCGGCGATGGACAGACGGCCCCCGGCGGCGATGGAATAGATGATCATGTTGTGGCTGGGCGGGATCATCAGCGCGATGATGGAGCTGACCACGGTGATGTTGACGGCGTAATCGACGTCGTACCCGCGCGCCTTCATCTGGGGGACCATCAGGCCACCCACCGCGCTGGCATCGGCCGCGGCCGATCCCGACACGCCGCCGAACATCAGCGACGCCATGATGTTGACCTGGCCCAGACCGCCGCGCATGTGCCCGACCATCGCGCCTGCCAGCGCCACCAGGCGCCGGGCGATGTCGCCCCGCACCATCAGGTCGCCCGCGAAGATGAAGAACGGGATGGCGATCAGCGCAAAGACCGAAATGCCGCTGTTCAGGCGCTGGAACACCACCACCGGCGGCAGCCCCATGTAAAGGACGGTCAGAAAGCTTGCGACGCCCAGGCAGAACGCCACCGGCGTGCCGATCAGCAGCAGCGTCACGAAGCTGCCGAACAGAATCCACAGTTCCATGATCTCAGGTCCTTTCGCGGGGGCGCGCAGCCTTGCCGTCCAGAAGGTCACCGGCGCGCACCGCACCCGGCGCGCCATCGACGACGCCGTCCGCGGCATCGTCCATGTCACCAAAGCGCATCGTCTTCAGCCCAGCCGCGCGGCGCAGGATGCGTTCGACCGAAAACAGCATCAGCAGGATGCCGCCCCCGATCAGCGGCGCAAAATCCCACAGGCGGGAAATGCCGATGCCCGGCACGACGCCGCTGGCCGCACGCGCCGCCAGCTGCCAGCCGAACCACGCCATGCCAAAGCCGAAAGCCGTCACGACCACGTCGGACAGGCTGTGGAACCACGGCCGCCAGCTTTCCGGAACGACCATCAGGCCCACGTCAAAGGACAGGTGGTACCCTTCCTTGACGCCCACGGCGGCGCCCAGGAAGATGAACCAGCCCATCAGCATGACCGCGGCCGGTTCCGCCCAGAACAGACTGGAGCCCATCGCATAGCGGAAGAACACCTGCGCAAAGACAAAGGCGGTCATCAGGACCAGCCCGATCCCCGCCAGCCACAGGGCCGCCTGCGCGATCGCGCCGGTCAGCGTGGCAAATCTGATCATCCCCTCGCGCATCGCGCATTCCCCCAATAAGAAAAAGCCGCCCACAGGGTCTGCGGGCGGCGTGGTGTCACTGGGTCGCGCGGATGCGTTCGACCAGGTCCTGATTTTCAGGAGTGGTCACGTATTTGTCGTAGACGGGGACCATCGCCTCGATGAACGGGGTCTTGTCGATTTCGGTGATGACCTCGGCGCCCGCGGCGGTGACCTTTTCAAGCGACGCCTGCTCCTGGGCAGCCCACAGCTCTCGCTGCAGGGTCGAGGAGTTCTGCGCCGCCTCGCGCAGGATCGCCTGATCTTCGGGGGTCAGCTTGTCCCAGCTGGTCTTGGACATCGCGACCAGCTCGGGAACGATCAAGTGCTCGTCCAGGGTGAAGTACTTGGCGACCTCGGCATGGCCCGAGCTGTCATAGCTGGGAAAGTTGTTCTCTGCCCCGTCGATCACGCCGGTCTGGATGCTGGAATAGACCTCTCCATAGGGCATCGGCGTGGCGTTGGCGCCAAGCGCGTCCATCATGTCGACGAACACGTCGTTCTGCATGACGCGGAACTTCATTCCCTCCAGGTCGGCGATCGACTGGATCGGCCGCTGAGAGTTGTAGAAGCTGCGCGCCCCACCGTCGTACCAGGCCAGCGCCACCAGGTCGCGCTCCTCGAACTGGGCGGCGATCTCCTCGCCGATGGGGCCGTCCAGGACCGCGTGGCTGTGCTCGACCGAGGTGAACAGATAGGGCAGCGACATGATCTGGGTGACCGGCACGATGTCGTTGAACGAGCCAAAGCTGGCGCGAACCATGTCGATGACGCCGAATTGGGTCTGTTCGATCGTGTCCTTTTCCTCGCCCAGCTGGGACGACGGGAAGACCTCGATGCAGATGCGGCCGTCTGTCTTCTCCAAGACCTCCTCGGCCATGGCCTTGACGCCCTCGACCGTCGGATAGCCGTCAGGATGGGTGTCGGACGACCGCAGCGTGATCTCGCAGGCGGTGGCGAAGCTGGCCGAGGCCAGCAGGCCGGCCAAAGTTGTCATCAGCAGTTTCATGTTATCCTCCCAGATACAGGTGCTCAAAGCTTGTAGGCCCGCTTGGCCAGGCCATAGGTCAGGTCGCGCGCCACCTCGGGGGCCTCGTCCTCCTCCAGACGTCCCGTGGCGACCAGATCGGCCAGCCAAGCGCAATCGACCCTGCGCGCCACGTCGTGACGGGCCGGGATCGAACAGAAGGCACGCGTGTCGTCGTTGAACCCCACGGTGTTGTAGAAACCCGCCGTTTCCGTGGTCATCTCGCGAAAGCGGCGCATGCCTTCGGGGCTGTCGTGGAACCACCATGCCGGACCCAGCCGCAGGCAGGGCCAGACGCCCGCCATCGGGGCCAGCTCGCGGGCATAGGCGGTCTCGTCCAGGGTGAACAGGATCACCGTCAGGCGCGGGTCCATGCCGACCGCGTTCAGCAGCGGCCGCAGCGCGGTGACGTATTCGGTGCGGCCGGGGATGTCGAAACCCTTGTCGCGGCCGAACATCGCCAGCACGTCGTCGGAGTGGTTGCGCCGCGATCCGGGATGGATCTGCAGGACCAGCCCGTCCTCCAGGCTCATCCGCGCCATCTCGGTCAGCATGTGGCCGCGGAACGCATCGGCCTCCTCTGCGGTGCAGGTGCCGCGCAGGGCCTTGGCGAACAGCGCGGCGGCATCCGCCTGTGACAGGTCCTCGGTCCGGGCCGAGGCGTGGCCGTGATCGCTGGACGTCGCGCCATGGTCGATGAAGAACGCCCGCCGCGCCCGGTGCGCGTCCAGGTATCCGTCCCATGTCGCGGTATCGAACCCGGTCTGGTGGCCCATCAGGGCGACGTTGTCGGCAAATCCCGCCATCTCCGGGTCGATCACCCCGTCGGGGCGATAGGCGGTGATGACCCTGCCCCCCCAGTCGCTGTCGCGGATCATCGCGTGCCAGCGCAGATCGTCGGTCGCGGCCTCGGTCGTGGCGATCGCCTCGATGTTGAAGCGATCGAACAGCGCGCGGGGGCGGAATTCGGGGCGGGACAGGCAGTCGGCGATGTGGTCGTAATACCAGTCGGCCGTATCCTCCGACAGGCGGCGGTCGATGCCGAAGACCTGCTGAAAGCTGTGGTCCAGCCACAGCCGCGACGGTGTGCCGCGAAACAGCGGATAGTGGCGCGCGAACAGGCGCCAGATCGTGCGGCCGTCCGTTTCGGTCGGCCCGCCGTCCGCGCGGGGCACGCCCAGATCGGTCAGCGGCACGCCCTGCGAACACAGCATCCGGAACACGTAATGGTCCGGCGTCACGAACAGCTGCGCGGGGTCGGGAAACGCCTCGTTTTCGGCGAACCAACGCGGATCCGTATGGCCGTGCGGGCTGACGATCGGCAGGTCGCGGACCTGGTCGTACAGGGCACGGGCCAGATCGCGGGCACGGCCTTGGGTCGGGAACAGGCGGTCGTCGTGCAGCAGTGCCATGTGATCCTCCTCCGACTCACTTGCCATTCCGCTAGTCGTCTAATATGCTAGTTTACAGGTTCGGTCAACGAGGGGGTGATCATGTCGGTTCAGGAACTGGACAGCTTGCCGCCCCTGCAGGATCTGCGCCCCCGTAACGTCACCGAACAGATATTCGACCTGCTGTATGCGCGGGTGGTCGGGCTGGACCTGCCCCCCGGCGCGAAGCTGTCCGAGGCAGAGGTCGCGGCCCAGATGGGCGTGTCGCGCCAACCGGTGCGCGACGCGTTCTATCGGCTGTCGCAGCTGGGGTTCATCCAGATCCGGCCACAGCGCGCGACCACCGTCACCCCGATCTCGACCGAGGCGGTGATGCAGGCCTATTTCATCCGCAGCGCGCTGGAACAGGCGACGATGCGGGTCGCCGCGCTGCGACTGCAGCCTGCGGACTGGGACGGGCTGGAACGCCTGATCGACCTGCAGGAGGCCGCCAGCCTGGAAGACCGGCGCGGCGATTTCCATGCGCTGGACGACCAGTTCCACCGCGATATCTGCGCGGCGGCGGGCAAGGAATTCGTCTGGAACCTGGTGCGCGACAACAAGGGCCACATGGACCGCGCGCGGTTCCTGTCGCTATCCTATGGCGCGTCGACCGCCTTTATCGAGCACCGGAATATCCTGGCCGCCCTGCGCGCCCGCGACCCCGAAGCCGCAGCCGGCGCGCTGCGCGACCACCTGAGCCATATCGAGCACATCCTGGAACGGTTGCGCATCGACCAGCCGGGCATCCTGGCCTAGTCGGCGGGGACAACCAGTACGGCGCGGAAATCGTTGACGTTGGTCAGTGTCGGCCCGGTGCGGATCAGGCTGCCCGTCGCGTCGAACAGGCTGTAGCTGTCATGCCCTGCCAAGGTCGCGCGCATGTCCAGCCCCAGGTCCGCAGCCCGCTGCGGCAGATCAGGTCCGATGATGGCACCAGCCGCGTCCTCGGTCCCGTCGATGCCATCGGTGTCGGCGGCCAGCGCGTGGATGCCCGCCTGCCCCCGCAGCGTGACGGCCAGCGACAGAAGGAACTCTGTGTTGCGCCCGCCACGGCCCGGATTGCCTTGGCCGATGGTCACGGTCGTCTCTCCGCCCGACAGCAGCACCGCAGGCGCGGGCGCGGGGGTGCCGTGGGCTGCGGTGGCGCGCGCGATGCCGGCCATGGCGATGCCCAGCTGCGCGGCCTCGCCCTCCAGCGCGTCACCCAGCAGGATGGGCGTCACCCCGGCCCGTTCGGCCACACGCGCGGCGGCCAGCAACGACATCTGCGGCGTGGCGATCAGCCGGTAATCGACGTCGAAGGCGGGACCGGGCTGCGGCGGCGCCATCAGCAGGTCGCGCGCCGCCTGCGGCAGGTCGGGGCCAAGCCGGTCCACCAGCCAGGAAAGGTCCTGGCCGGCGGTCGGGTCCGGCACGGTCGGTCCCGACGCGATGGCGGCCGGGTCGTCGCCGGGCACGTCGGAAATCGCCAGCGTCACCAGACGCGCGGGCGCTGCCGCCTGCGCCAGCCGCCCGCCCTTGATGGCCGACAGGCGGCGACGGACGCGGTTCATGTCCTCGATCGTCAGACCGGAGCGCAGCAGCAGGCGATTGACCGCGATCTTGTCCTCCAGCGTCAGCGGCGCGCGGGGCGCCGCCATCAGCGCCGACCCCCCGCCAGAGATCAGCGCCAGCACCAGGTCGTCCGGCCCCGCCGCCTGCGCCGCGGC
>NZ_BBPH01000231.1 GCF_000787695.1 Paracoccus sp. PAMC 22219
CGCCATCCAGACCACCGTGGCCCGCGCCTCCACCCTGTCCTCGGCGCGGACCAGAAAGCGCGCGCTGGTCCGGCCCAGATGCTCGACCACCAGCCTCCAGTCCAGCCGTTCGCCAAGCCGCGACGGCTTGCGGAACGCCATCTCCAGCGCGACGGTGGGCATCCCCTGACCCGCCGCCATCATCGGGCCGAACCCATGGCCCACGACCTCCAGGAAGAAATTCTCCACCATGTGGTTTACCATCTCCGCATAGCGGGGGTAGAAGACGATCCCCGCCGGGTCGCAGTGACAGAATTCGATGGCAATGGTGCGGGTATAGGTCATGCGCCCTCCAGGATGCTGCGGGCGATGACGACGCGCTGCACATCGCTGGCCCCCTCATAGATGCGCAGGGCGCGGATCTCGCGGTACAGGCTCTCGACCGTGCTGCCCGTGCGCACGCCATCGCCGCCATGCAGCTGCACGGCCTGGTCGATGACCTCCTGCGCGATCTCGGTGGCGTACAGCTTGGCCATCGCCGCCTCGCGCGTGATGCGCGGCGCGCCCTGGTCCTTGGCCCAAGCCGCGCGATAGATCAGCAGGGCGGCAGCGTCGATCTTCAGCGCCATGTCGGCCAGATGACCCTGAACCATCTGCAGCTCCGCCATCGGCGCGCCCTGGATCTGGCGCGACCGCACCCGCGCCAACGCCTCGTCCAGCGCCCGGCGCGCAAATCCCAAGGCCGCGGCCCCCACCGTGGGCCGGAAATGATCCAGCACCGTCATGGCGATGCGGAACCCCTGTCCCGGCTGCCCGATCAGCGCGTCACCGGGCAGCCGAACCCCGGTTAGCCGCAGATGCGCCAGCGGATGGGGGGCCATCACGTCGATGCGCCCGACCACCTCCAGCCCCGGCGTGTCGGCAGGCAGAAGAAAGGCCGACAGCCCCCGCGCGCCCTCACCCTCTCCGGTGCGCGCGACGATCACATAGACATCCGCGATCCCGCCGTTCGAGATATAGGTCTTCTCCCCGTCCAGAACCCACCCGTCGCCCTCGCGCCGCGCCGTGGTCGCCAACCGCGCGACGTCCGAGCCCGACGCAGGTTCGGTCAGCGCAAAGCCCGAAATCGCCCGCCCCGCCCGCGTCCGCTTCAGCCATTCCCGCTGCGAGACATTGCCGAACAGCGTCACCGCCCCCATGCCCAGACCCTGCATGGCAAAGGCGAAATCCGCCAACCCGTCATGGCGCGCCAGCGTCTCGCGGATCACGCACAGCGCGCGCACGTCCAGCGCCTCGCCCCCCGAATGCTGCAGCCAGCCGCCATCGCCAAGCGCCCGCACCAGCCCGCGACAGGCTGCGTCGACATCGCCGTGATCCACCGGTAGCGCGCCCGCGGCCCAGTCCTCCAGCCCTTGGGCTAGCACCCGATGCCGATCCTCGAAGAACGGCCAGTCCAGAAAGCTGCGATCCATGTTCTCTGTTGTCCAAATACCCAAAACTCAGTCGCCTTCGAAGACCGGCACCTCTTTCGCGACGAAGGCTCGATAGGCGCGTTCGAAATCACGCGTGCTCATGCAGATGGCCTGGGCCTGCGCCTCGGCCTCGATCGCTTGGTCCAGACCCATGGTCCATTCCTGCAACAGCTGCGTCTTGGTGATCCCATGCGCCCAGGTGGGCCCCGCCGCGATGGTGCGCGCCAGATCCATTGCCGCCGCGAAGACGTCGTCATGCAGGCTGTTCCAGAACCCCCACCGCTCGCCCTCCTCGGCGCGCAGCACGCGCCCGGTGTACAGGAGTTCCGCCGCCCGCCCCTGGCCCACGATGCGCGGCAGCATCGCGCAGGCGCCCATGTCGCAGCCCGCCAGCCCCACCTTTGTGAACAGAAACGCGGCCTTGGCCGAGGGCGCGGCCAGCCGCAGGTCGCTGGCCATGGCCATGATCGCGCCCGCACCGACGCAGACCCCCTCGACCGCGGCGATCACCGGCTTGCCGCAATGGATCATCGCGCGCACCAGCTCGCCCGTCATGCGGGTAAAGGCCAACAGCTGCGGCATCTCCATGCCGACCAGCGGGCCGATGATCTCATGGACGTCGCCGCCGGAACAGAAATTCCCGCCGTTGGAGGCCAGCACCACCACATCCACGTCCGACGCATGGGCCAGCATCCGGAAACAGGCACCCAGCTCGGCATAGCTGTCGAAGGTCAGGGGGTTCTTGCGCTCGGGGCGGTTCAGGCGGATCACCGCGATGCGGTCCGTGACCTCCCACAGGAAATGCTCGGGCGCCAAGTCGGCCATGGTGACGGGTTTCATTCGGTCCTCCCGGCGCGGGACAGGATGTCGCGCAGCGCCTCCAGATCGGGTTCTGACAATCGGCCCAACAATGCGTCGACCTCGGCCTCGTGGCCCAGGGCCATGATCTCGAACGCCTCCAGGCCTTCGGCGGTCAGGCGCACGCGGATGCGGCGGCGGTCGCCGTCCTCGGCCTCGCGCCGGACCATGCCGTCGGCCTCCAGCCGGTCGACGACCGCCGTGGCGTTCCCGTTCGACACCAGCAGCAGGCGCGACAGTTCCGACATGGTCACGCCGTCGCGTTTGCGCCACAAAGCCGCCATCACGTCGAAGCGCGGCAGGGTCGTGGCATGCGCGCGGCGCAGATAGTCGCGCAGGTGGTTCTCGGCCCCCCGCGTCACGCCCAGAAGCCGGATCCAGGTCTTCAGCCGCCGCTTGGACAGATCGCTCATGCGCTCTCGCCCCCGTCCAGGACGATGGCCTGGCCGTTCACGCCGGCCGCCGCAGGGGATGCCAACCACAGCGCCGCGCCCGTGACCTCGGCCGGGGCGATCAGGCGGCCCTGGGGGTTGCGCGCGGTCAGCGCGGCCAGCGCCGCGTCGCGGTCGCGGCCGGTCTTTGCCATGATCCCGTCCAGCGTGCGGCCGGTCATTTCTGTGTCCAGATAGCTGGGGCAGATGGCGTTCGCGGTGATCTGCCTGCCCGCCACCTCCAACGCGATGGACCGCACCAGCCCGATCACCCCGTGCTTGCTGGCCGCGTAGGCCGAGGCATAGGCCGCCCCCCGCAGCCCCGCCGCCGAGGACACCGCGATCAGCCGCCCCCCCGGACCCATCTGCGACAGCGCCTGCCGAAAGGTCAGGAACACGCCCGTCAGGTTGACCGCCATGATGCGGCTGAACTGGTCCAGCGTGGTGCGGGCAAAGGGCGCGGCCTCGGCGATGCCGGCATTGGCGATGACCACCTGGCAGGGGCCGGCGTCGTCGAAGATGCGGCGGACATGATTTTCGTCGCTGACATCGCCCGGCACGGCGCGGATCAGGCCGCCCGCCACCGCCTCCAGCTTCGCCGTGTCGCGGCCGGTGATGACGACCTCATGGCCTTGGGCCGCAAAGGCGCGGGCCATGTCGGCGCCGGTGCCGCTGCCGCCGCCGGTGATCAGGACGCGGGTCATGCGCGGATCTCCTCGGCCTGCTTTTCGGCCAGACGGCGGGCCTGATCGCGGCCCGCGTGATAGGGCAGGGGCCAGTCTGCCCCATCGCCTAGGGCCGTCGCCGCGTGCAGCGTCCAATAGGGGTCGGCCAGATGCGGCCGCCCGATGGCCACCAGATCGGCGCGCCCTGCCATCAGGATGCCATTGGCCTGGTCCGCGTCGGTGATGTTGCCCACCGCCATCGTGGCCAGCCCGGCTTGGTTGCGGATGCGGTCGGAAAACGGCGTCTGGAACATCCGCCCATAGACGGGCCGCGCCAGCGGCGTGGTCTGGCCCGCAGACACGTCGATGATATCCGCCCCCGCCGCGTGGAATGCCTGCGCGATGGCGACTGATTCGTCTGGCGTCACGCCATCCTCGGTCCAGTCCGTGGCCGAGATGCGCACCGACATCGGCTTGTCCTCCGGCCAGACGGTGCGCATCGCGGCGAACACCTCCAGCGGCCAGCGCAGGCGGTTCTCCAGGCTGCCGCCGTAATCATCGCTGCGCCGGTTCGACACCGGCGACAGGAAGCCCGACAGCAGATAGCCATGCGCCGCATGCAGCTCGATCATGTCGAAGCCCGCCGCATCGGCCATGCGGGTCGCGGCGACGAACTGCTCGGTCACCGTCTCCATGTCGGCGCGGGTCATCTCCTGCGGCACGGGATTGCCGTCCGACCAAGGCAGGGCGGATGGGGCCATGATCGGCCAGTTGCCTGCTGCCAGCGGCTGGTCCATCCCCTCCCACCCGATGCGGGTGGAGCCCTTGCGGCCCGAATGGCCGATCTGGCAGCAGATCCTGGCATCCGTTTCGGCATGGACGAAATCGGTGATCCGCCGCCAAGCCGCCTGTTGCTCGGGCGCGTAAAGGCCCGGACAGCCCGGCGTGATGCGGCCCCCTGCGGACACGCAGGTCATCTCGGTAAACACCAGGCCCGCGCCGCCCTTGGCGCGTTCGCCGTAATGGACCAGGTGCCAGTCGGTCGGGCAGCCGTCCTGCGCCTTGTACTGCGCCATGGGAGATACGACGATGCGGTTCTTCAGCGCCATGTCGCGCAGGCGGAAGGGGGCAAAGATCGGCGCGCGGCCCGGCTGGCCGCCGGCCTGTTGTTGGAACCAGTCCTCGGCCTCGCGGACCCAGACCGGGTCGCGCAGGCGCAGGTTTTCGTGCCCGATGCGCTGGCTGCGGGTCAGCAGGGAATAGGTGAACTGGATCGGGTCCAGATCCAGGTAACGTTCGACCTCCTCGAACCATTCCAGGCTGTTGCGGGCCGCCGATTGCAGGCGCAGCACCTCGACCCGCCGCTCCTCCTGATAGCGTTCGAAGGCGCGGGGCAGGTCGGGCTCGGAATGCAGGTAATCGGCCAGCGCGATGGCGCTGTCCAGGGCCAGCCGCGTGCCGGAGCCGATCGAGAAATGCCCCGTCGCCGCCGCATCGCCCATCAGAACGACGTTCTCATGATACCAGCGGTCGCAGATGACGCGGGGAAAGTTCATCCAGACGGCAGAGCCGCGCAAATGGGCGGCGTTGGACATCAGGTCATGCCCGCCCAGATGGTCCTTGAAGACATCGTGGCAGGTCTCGACGATCTGCTCCTTGGTCATGGCCTCGAAGCCCATCGCGTCCCAGGTGTCCTGCGCGCATTCCACGATGAAGGTCGCGGTGTCGGCATCGAAGGAATAGACATGCGCCCAGAGCCAGCCCTGCGGCGTCTTCTCGAAGATGAAGGTGAAGGCGTCGTCGAATTTCTGCTTGGTGCCCAGCCAGACGAACTTGCAGCGGCGCATGTCGATGTCGGGGCGGAACACGTCCGCATATTCGGCGCGGACGCGGCTGTTCAGCCCGTCGCAGGCGACGACCAGGTCATAGTCGCGGCGGTAATGTTCGGCGGTCTGGAACTCGGTCTGGAATTGCAGGTCCACGCCCAGCTGTCGTGCCCGCTCCTGCAGCAGGATCAACAGCTGCCGCCGCCCGATCCCCGCGAATCCGTGCCCGCCGGAGACCTGCCGGTGCCCGTCGCGGACCACCGCGATGTCATCCCAATAGATGAAGTGGTCACGGATCGCCTGCGCCGAGGGCGGGTCGTTCTTCTGCAGCCGCGACAGCGCGTCGTCGGACAGCACCACCCCCCAGCCGAAGGTGTCGCCCGCGCCGTTGCGTTCCAGCACGGTCACATCATGCGACGGATCGCGCAGCTTCATCGAGATCGCGAAATAGAGGCCCGCAGGCCCGCCGCCCAGACAGAGAATCTTCATCCCGTGCCACCTCCTGCGATGCAGGCTGGCACGGGTCCGAAATCATTTCAAGCTTGAAACTTCTCTGGCGATGGAGGCTGCGATCATCGCGGGCACCTCGGGCGCCAAGCCCACCGGGTCAAGGCGTGGGCCGGTAAAGCCCGCCTGATCCAGCGCCTGAGGCAGGTCGTCGGTCACATGCTCGGCGCGCAGCGCGAAGAGCGGCAGGCTGATGGCCTGACCCAGATCGCGGGCGGCATCGGCGATGAAGGGTTCCTGTTCGACGAAGCCCGCGACCACGCGGGCGAAATGCGGTGCGATGCGGGCGGCCAGCGCCATGGTGATGTCGTGGCTGGCCTGCCCGCGCTGCGACCCGTGCGCCGACAGCAGCAGCGTCGTGTCGGACAGCGCCCAGCCCTGGGCATCGGCGGCCTGTTGCGCCTTTTCGACGACCAGCGCGTCAAGGCCCGGATCGGTGCCGAAAGGTCGCATGATATGCGCGCCGGGCGCGCCGGCCTGGGTCAGGCGGCGGGGCAGTTCGATCCCGGTGAACCAGCCCTCGGCCATGAACATCGGATAGATGATGCAATCGCTGCGGCAGGTGCGGGGCAGGGCGTCGGGGTCGGCCAGGGTCGCGCCCAGGACCTCGACGCCGGGGGCGTGGGTTGCGATCTGGGCGGCCAGCGCCTCGATCGCCTGCTGCTGGGGGGCGGGGTCGCCGGGCTGGCCGTGCGAGACGATGACCGCGCGCGACAGGGTCTGCGGCTGATCGGCGTCGTGGAAGTATTGCGCCAGCGCGTCGGGCATGGGGAATTCGGCCAGCGCGCGGGCGCGGGCGTCCGCCGACATCTTGCGGACGGTCTTTTCGATGATGCGGGGGATCTTATGGTCGGGCTGTTCGGCCATGAAATCGCCCAGATACCAGCGGATGAAGGTGAAGCAGATCACATCCTCCAGCGCCTGGACCTGGGGGTCGCGCTTGATGCCCTGTTTGGTCAGCATGCGGCGGGCATCGGCGATGTCGTCGTCGCCATAGCCCGCATCGGCCATGATGCCCGCGATGCGGTCGGCATGGCGGCGGCCCTGTTCCTGGCGCCAGGCCAGATAGCCGGGGCGGTTCATCGGATAGTCGGCCCGCGGCAGCAGCCATCGCTCGACATGCTGGCCCCGGCAGGCGATGCGCAGCGCGTCGGACGCGTCGGGGAACAGGCGTTGCTGTTCGGCCGTCATGCGCTGGCCGTAAAGCAGGTTCGCGGGTTGGCCGTCCTGCAGGTTCGGGTCCTGGACGTTTGCGGCGTCGATGGCGGTGAAGGCGTGGTCGAGGCGGGTCATCGCGGGCTCCGGCTGATTTGGGGCAAGTGTGCGCATGCGGCGCGCGGGTGGCAAGCGGACAGGGGGGGCGGCACCCCGTCCTGCGGACTCCCCCCGGGGTATTTGGGCAACGGAGAAA
>NZ_BBPH01000230.1 GCF_000787695.1 Paracoccus sp. PAMC 22219
CTGCCTCAAGCAGCGCCAGCCTGTGCCGCCAGCCCTTCGGGCCACGCCGCAGCCGATCGTCCAGTCCGCCAAGCCTGCTCGCAACACGGGCAAGACGGGCTGCACTGCCCGCCTCTGCCGTCCGCCAGTCATCGATAACCTTGATCTCACGGGGTTCAGCCCGTGGCCCGGGCGGCAGGTCGTCGGGCGCGTCGTCTAACGGGCTGGGCAGAAACCACAGGTCGTCCTCGGATGTCTCATCGACCTCTCCGGCATCCGGAAGAGCGTCTCCAAAATAACCAGATGAAATAGGTTCTTGGGTCTTCATAAGTGCAGAATACACATGTTTTGCATCTTACCTAAGGGTTTAATTTTGAGGTGTCAGCCGCCCCTGTGGAGCCTGTCTGCGCAATGTCCTCGATTAGCTCTCTGGATGTGCTCGTAGGGTGAAAACCCCGGGCTATGTGCTGAACTGTGTGACAGAACTGGCCATTGCATCTGTTTACAAACGGTCGTTTACTGACATCTACATATTATGAAAGATGGCCCTCCATGCCGCTGATTGGCTATGCCCGCGTCTCTACGGACGATCAGACCCCCCTGCCGCAGGCCCAGGCTCTGAGAGCGGCAGGCTGTTCAGTCATCCGCGAGGAGCATGGGTCCGGTGGCAATCGCGCCCGCCCCGTCCTGACAAGCGTCCTGGACGGTATCCGCAAGGGAGACACACTGGTCGTCGTTCGGATCGACCGACTGGCCCGATCCCTCTCGCACCTGCTGGAGATCATTGAGCAACTCGAAGCAAAGAGCGCGTTCTTTCGCTCGATCGAGGATCCGATCGATACGGCATCGCCCCAGGGCAAGTTCACGCTCCAGGTGCTCGGAGCGGCGGCGGAGTTCGAGCGGGCATTGATCCGTGAGCGCACGATAGCGGGACTGGCCAGCGCCCGTCTTGAAGGGCGGATCGGCGGAAATCCCGGTCTGCGTGCCCGAAACCCGGAGGCGCTTCGCAAGGTCCGCCTGGCACGGCATGATGGCTATATGGAGCGCGTTGCCAAGACTGCAGCGGATTGGGTTCCCCATGTACGCAGGCTGCGCCCACACATGGCCTGGGAGGATATCCTGCGGATCATAAACGCCGCCCTGCCCGAGAACCGACAATGGACGCAGCCTCGGCTCTTGAGGGCTGTGCGGGCCTACGTTCGGGACGGCTTTCTTCCCGAAGAGGTGCTCGGGCGTGCTGCCCGGCGCGTTGGCGACGACCGTCTGCCGGCGATCGTGGCTGCGATAAAGGGGGCTGATCCCCAAATTACCCTCCAGGCCATCTGCGATCGCCTTGAGGCGATGCGCGAACGGACCCCCCGCGGGCGGACAACGTGGCAGCCCTCATCGGTCAAGATGCTGCTGGCACAGGCTGAGAAGTTTGGGATGCGTTCTCCATCAGCACCACACTGATCTATGGCTCTTTGTCCGTCTAAGTCTTGCCCGACGACAAATCGCTTGCGCGAATCCGACTTGATTGGCAATAGTCACGGAAAAGGGCGATCAAACGCCAAAATCCGTGACCGAGTTTGGGGCAGTGACGATAGTGACTAGGGCTAACACACAGGAAAACCTGAATGCTGTAATTCGGGGCCACTCGGAACTTCTCGCATCTCAGCTTCACTCGCAGCGGGAAAGTTTGTTCCCACCCGATGCATCCAAAACAATGCGTAAATTTACGTCAGGTGAAGCCGCGGCTTTGCTCGGCGTGAATGACTCATATTTACGCAAGCTTCATCTAGACGGCAAGGGACCTTCCCCAGAGGTTACATCGGGTAATAGACGACAGTACTCTGCCGACGATATTCAGTGCTTGAGAGTTTTGCTGGAGAAAACTGCGCGGAAGCCTGGCGACTATCTACCTGGCCGCCGTTCGGGCGACCATTTGCAGATCATCGGGGTTATGAACTTCAAAGGTGGCTCTGGAAAGACCACATCTGCTGCTCACCTTGCCCAACGACTGGCGCTCAAGGGTTATCGTGTTCTGGCAATTGACCTTGACCCTCAAGCATCGTTGACAGCTCTTCACGGTGTTCAGCCTGAGTTTGATCTACCTAACGGCGGCACTCTCTATGATGCCATTCGGTATGATGCGCCCGTTCCAATAACAGAAGTAATCAGGCCGACATACATCCCGAATTTGGATCTTATACCTGGCAACTTGGAGCTGATGGAGTTCGAGCATGAAACTCCACGAGCACTTTCGCGCGGTAGTGCAGGATTGTTTTTCTTTCGCGTGAAGGAGGCATTGGCCAAAGTTGATGACAGGTACGACGTTGTCGTAATCGACTGTCCGCCCCAGTTAGGCTTCCTCACGATGTCTGCATTGTCAGCCGCAACGGGTGTCTTAGTCACAATCCACCCGGAAATGCTTGACGTGATGTCCATGAGCCAATTCCTTCGCATGACTGCAGACTTAATGGATGTCATTGCAGACAGTGGTGCGGATATGTCCCATGACTGGATGCGGTATCTTTTAACCCGCTATGAGCCAACAGATTCTCCGCAAAACCGCATAGTCGCTTTTCTGCGCACGATGTACTCGGACAAAGTTCTTAATGCCCCAATGCTTAAATCCACTGCAATTTCTGATGCCGGATTGACGAAGCAAACACTTTATGAAGTCGAGAGGAGCGCATTTACAAGGTCCACTTACGACAGAGCAATCGAAAGTCTGAATGCAGTCAATGATGAGATCTCGCAGCTAATTCAGAAAACGTGGGGGCGGTAATGGCAGATAGCAAGAAACGGCGCATGTCGATGCTGGACAATCTCTCAGGAGCAGGTACCGCACCGCCCGCTGGAACCATGATGTCGAGTAATCGAGCGCTTAGATCGGCGCGTGATGCGGTTGATGCTCACAACGTATGGGATCTTGATCCGGCGCAAATTGATGATGATCGTTTCGCAGATAGATTAGACCCCAATGACGTTCAGGATCTTCGAACCTCTATCGAGCAAAACGGTCAGACTGTCCCGATTCTTGTGCGTCGACATCCAAGTGAAGCGGACAGATACCTTCTGGTTTATGGCCGCCGCCGCCTTGAGGCCATCAAAGGCTCAGAGCGAACCGGAAGGATTAGGGCGCTCATTGCAAATCTCGATGACACGGCAGCGCTGAAGGCCCAGGTTTCTGAGAATACCGGACGGCGTGACCTTAGCTATATTGAGCGAGCCTTGTTTGCCCATGAGCTACTTAACAGTCAGTTTGGCAATCAAACACAAATTGCCGAAGTACTGAATGTGACCCGTTCGGCAGTTTCGATGGCCATTGCGTTGGCAAAAGCAATTGATCCTGCTCTCGCCCGCGCCATAGGACCGGCTCATGGTGTTGGCAGACCCCGTTGGGAAGCGCTAGCGAAAGATATGTCGGCGGCAGGCTCCGACCAGGGCTTGCTGTGCTCCATCGCTGAAAGTGCGCGCAGCCAAGGGGCTTTTGAAGCTGGTGAAATGAACGACGAGGTTCCCGCCTTGGATGCCTCTGTTGTAGCGTTTGAAGCAGTTTCAAAACATGTCAAACGGCAGATCAGCCAAAAACGTGAACGGCCACATGTTAACAAAGCAGTGGCGTTGACCATTGACGGCAAGCCTGCCGGATCCGCGAAAAGGACGGATGGTGCCATCCGCCTGGACTTAACGAACGTTGACGACGGCTTCGCTCTTTGGCTCGCGGATCAAGCTCAGAATATTGTCTCTGAACTTCATGATCGGTGGAAGCAAGATGCGTGAGAATAAGTGCGGCGCCTCTAGCGGCGCATCAAAACGCAAAATGCGGATCAATGAGGGCGAGTTCACAGCTGTGAACATTAGTTCGACTGAAACTAATGACCCCATTCAGCGACCACCTACGTCACGCTCCACACGTTATCGGGCTCTTGCATGTGGAAACTGGGCTGCGATTGCCCTGCCTGAGCGGCGTGGATTTCGTGTTTTGGAACAGCTTAGCAGCGCTGATCTGCTTCTGTTCAATATGTTACAGGAGTACCCATCATGGATTAAGTCGTGATCAACCTTAACGAAAAACCCCCCGCGCGGGGGTCCGCACGAGGGGGCTTGGGAAAAACTCAGGATTGGCGTCCTGAATTAGCAGCTAGTTTTCACCTGCTATAGTTATCCTCCCACTCCCAAAAATCAAGAGCAAACAGCGCATCTGTGCGAACGGATACGGCTTGCCTGCGGACACCGCGCTTCTTGATCGAGGAGCAGCAGATGAGTATTAACAAGGCCGCAGAACGCGGCAGTTTTTTCAAACGCATCAACGGCGTCATTGATGGCGCGCGTGCCGATGGCAGTGCGGCCGATCGCAAGCCTATCCATGGCAATTCGCGCCGTAAGGGATCATGCGAGGCGTCATTCTGGCGCGGGACGTCACGCCAGGACGTGCAGAAGGTCCTGATGGCGGCCCGATACTATGACCGTGCAAAGAAGGAACGCGGCAAACGGAACGGCCCCCTCGGCGGGATCGCTTTGGAGGTTTTAGCGCTGTTCGCGAATTTGGTGAACTTCAAGTCGGGCCGACTGGACCCGTCCCTGGACTACATCACCGAAAAACTTTGCCGGTCGCGAGACGCGGTTGTGCGGGCACTAAAGGCACTGCGCGATCATGGCTTTCTGGACTGCTGCGCCGCTTTGAGCCTGTCCTGAACGAGGGCCGGGGACCGCAGGTCCGGCAGGTCAGCAATGCTTATCGCTTGTCCGCCCCTAAACGCGCCCTTGCGCTTCTCGGGCGGTGGGCTGGTCGGCCGGCAGCGCCGGATGACGACCAAGCCGCGCGCGGGGACCGCGCCGCCGTGGAAGCAGAGCATGTCGAGACCCTCGACCTGGCGGGACTGGCAGCGTTCAAGATCGAGGACTCAGATCTTGCGAAGGCTCTGGCATTAATGGGCAAGGCCATAGATCTACGCGAGTCCGCCAAGCGGACTGAATCCCAATCTACCTCTTTCTCTTATGCTTGAAGGGCAAGATGACGCCGCGCATCGGGAGGCAAACATGCCTAGGCGGCGGTTCCAACCCGAGCAAGACGAGCCGGTGGGCAGGCTGAGCATTTTCAGAGCGAACCGCAGTTCTCGCGCCGCCGTTGCAATGGCGATGAATGACAACCGGTTGCGGCTGTGGAGCAATGCCAGACCTTTCCACGGTGTGATATGTTTCGGCGTAAGCTTTTTTACATCTTTCGGCCTGTGCTGCGCCCTCGCAAGGCCGGTGTATGCTGACAGCATTTCAGGCCAGGCAAGCGTGATCGCCGGTGTCTTTATCGAGATTAAGAGCGAACGCGTCAAACTGGGTTCGGTTGATGCACCTGAGCCCTGGCATACCAGTATTCATTGTAAGACCGCGGCTGGCGCTGCGGTCTGCAGGCGGCATTGACCTTGTCAGACATGATAAGTGGCATTCCAGTCGCCTACTTTTCAAAGGGCAGGGACCAATATGGCCGCATCTTGCGGTAGTGCAGCGAAAAAAGCGTAAAGTTGTCTGTGTGGCCGGCCAAGCCGTCCATTCCGTCTAGGCAGTGAAGCCGTTCGGATTCAAAAA
>NZ_BBPH01000229.1 GCF_000787695.1 Paracoccus sp. PAMC 22219
TGAAGGGCCGAACGCCCGTCGATGCGCTCAAGGACTGGCAAAAACAAAGGCCGGACCTGTTCAGGAAGAGGCCGTATAATCACGTGGGATGTGACAGGTAGGGATAAAAAAAGAATGCATCGCAAAGCCCTTGCTCATACTTAGAGCCTTGCCTCAGAAATACGCACATCACGCCCATAACCTGCGCGGACCCTGTCATTTTAAATTCTTTGTGAACTATTAAAACGTGGCAAGAAATTGCCACAAGTTTTCTACATACCTGTCCGCCGCGGCCTTACACGAGCTTCAAAACAATTTCAGGTTTATATAATTTATTGTATTAAACCTTGGGTTGTATTTTTCACTTTATCCATAAGGTACACTTAGCACTTGGATGCGCCTGAGAAGCCCAATCGCCGGGTTGCGGCGCCACATCACGGTCCGGACGATCGCCAACCGCAACCGCGCCGTGGAAGGTTTCCGGGAGAGAACAATGTGCGTCGAGCCCGCCGCTGGGCACGAAAATCACAACGCGGTCTACTTGGGCAGAGTGAACAACTGATGGCGCGATTCGCGCGCATTGACCGGCGCAGCGCCACGCAATCCGCGGGTGTTGCCGATTGTGGCCGCGATCACATAGCCCAGGACCAGAACCTGCAGGAAAACCACGGCCAGCAATGCCATGCCCAAGTTCTCCCACAGTGAGTGTCCCGTCACGGCGCCGCCGATCAGGACTGCCGCGATCGTCGTCAAAGCAGCCAGCAGGTAACAGATGACAAACATGCCGCATCTCTCATCAGATCGCCCCCGCCATAGCACGGGAGACATCAGCGTGAGCGACAAAGATTAAGAAACTCTTACCGACCTGTCATGCGACGCTTGAGCGACATGTAGGACTTCGGGCCCGCCAGATAGTTCTCCATCTCTCCGGGCAGCAGGAAGGACTTGAGCTTGCGCAGGTTCACGCGGTCGTACACGACGCCCAGGCAGCGCGATTCCAGCAGGGAATCCTCGGCCAGGGCGGTCTCGGCCATGGCGCGCGAGGTGCGGCCCCATTCGGCCACGATGAGGAACTGTGCCAGCTCGTGCAGGATCGCCCGGCCTTGGGCCACCGGATACAGCGGCGGGACATCGACGATGACCCGGCTGAAATCGCCGTCGCGCGCCTCGGCCGCGATCTGGCCCAGCATCTGGCCGGTCAGCAGGTCGTCCGACGGTCCGCCCTGGTCCAGCCCGCAGGGCAGCACGACCAGGTTGGTGTTGGCGATGCCGACCAGCATGTCCTGCCAGTTGCCGCCGCCGCTGACCGCGTCGGTCAGGCCGGGCTTGCGGTCCAGGCCCAGCATCCGGCTGAGCGTGCGGCCGCGGCTGTCGGCGTCGATCAGCAGGACCGAATGCATGCCGATGCCCAGCTGGCCCGCCAGGTTGAACGCGACCGAGGACCGACCATCGAAGGGATGGAACGAGGTCACGCCCGTCACGGGCAGCGACCGCCCCGCCGCCTCGCCCGCCAGACGGACATGGCGCAGCGTCTCGGCATAAACCGAATCGGGGTAATGCAGCACCGGGACGGGTACCTGGATGACCGGGGGCCGCAGCCTGGACAGGACGGGCAGGGTCTGGCCGCTGCCGGTGGCAGGCGACGTCCGCGTGGCGGCGGGTGCCGCGCCCACCGCACGGGTGCGACGGACCGCGGGCAGCACCGGCAGGTGGCCCAGGAACCGCAGGCCCGAATACTCGGTCAGGTCCGCGGAGGTGCGCAGCGAGCGTTCGCGCCATTCGCGCAGCGCGGCGATGGCCAGGCCCATGAACAGCCCCAGCAGCGTCGCGGCCAGCGCATTGCGCAGCACAGCCGGACCCGAAGGCAAGGACGGGACCTGCGCATAGGACAGGATCCGCACGTTCGACACCGGGAAGGACTGCTGCTGCTCGATCTCCTGCGACCGAGTCAGGGTCTGCTGATAGATCGCGGACAGGGTCGCGGCCTCTTCCTGCAGGGCCCGCAGCCGGACGAAGTTGGCGGCCTGGTCGCTGTTGCGTGCGGATGCCTGTTCGACGCTGTCCTGCAGCGCATCGACGCGGGCATTGGCGACGTCCAGCGTGCTTTGGGCCTCGGCGCGTTGGGCCTGCAGTTCGATGAACAGGCGTTCGGCGGTGGTGATCAGGGTCTGCTGCAGGCCCGGGACCTGCGGATGGTCCGGCCCCGACGTGGCCAGCAGACGCTGAAGCCGGGCTTGGACATCGTTGTAGGAATCCAGCCGTGCCCGGAGTTCTTCGGACACCTCGCCACCGATCGCCAGCGAGCTGTTGCTGTTGGTCAGCCCCTCGATCCCGCCGGCGACGGCGCGGTCATAGGTGTCCAGAACCGCCCGCGCCCGCGCGGCCTCGGTCAGGACCTCGGTCAGGCTGGAGTTCAGCTCGTTCAGGGCCTGTTCGGTCAGAAGCCCGCCCGAAGAGAATTCGACAAGGCTGTTCTCGGCGGCAAAGCGTTCGGCCGCGCCGGCCGCGGCCTGCGCCTGCGTCTGCAGTTCCTGCAGGCGGGTGCGCATCCAGGCGTTGGTCTGACCGACGGAATCGGCGTTGGACGACAGGATGTCCTGGACGTACAGGTCGGCATAGGCATTGGCGACCTGCGCCGCGATCGCCGGGTCGTGCGAGGAATAGCTGACCGCCACGGCAGAGCTTTGGCCGATCCGGTCGACCCGGATCTCGGCGCGCAACCGCGCGGCCGCCAGGCGACGTTCAGGATCAAGCTGCCCCATCGACGGATCGGCCGCCAGCAGGTCGGTCTGTCCCACGACATCGGCCGGGGTGGTCAGCGCCACAAGCTGGTCGCGGACCCAGACCACCGGCGACAGCACGGTCGAGATGCCCCCCCCGATCGCCGAGGTGAAGGCGGACCGCGGCGGGTCCATGAACGAGGGGTTGTCCTGCAGCCCGGTCAGGTTCAGCACGTCGTCGGCCAGCTTGTTCGATTCCAGCACGACACGCGCGTTCTCGATCCGCTCGACCGGCAGGGCGGCGCTGGCGATGCCGCCCGCCTGCTGGACGGATCGGTTGACGTTGCTGTCCAGAAGCAGGCTGGAAAACGTGGTGTATGTCTCGGGCTTGGCGATGGAATAGGTCAGCCCCAGCATGCCCATCAGAACGGCGGGCAGCACGATTGTCGTGCGCTGCCGGCGCAGCGCGACCATCAGCCGCCGCAGATCGATGGTCTGGGCCGGCGCGGCCGGAGCCTCGACATAGGCCATGTTCCCGTCATAGGGCTTGAGTTCGCGTCCCATCAGCTTTCCTTGGGTCCCGAGCGGGGTTCGGTATCCGACCGATCCGGCGCCGTTCCATAAATTTCGATCTGCCGTGCGCCGCCAAGATGGGCGGCCGCCCCGACATGAAGTGCCGCACGCATCAGCTGGCGGTTGCGCCAGGCCGGACGTGCCACCCCGACCACGGCCAGTCCGCCGCAGGCCAGGGCCTTGGCCACCGCCACCCCGGCCGCGCGGATGCGCCCGGCCCGCGGGCGTCCCTGGGCGATCAGGCTGGCATGCGTCTGACCCATCCGATAGCGGCGCCGCAGCAACCAGGCAAGCCGCGCGCGGTCCGAAGGCACGGTTTCGTGCACGACAGCCAGGGCCGCAAAGCCGATTTTTCCGCCCGCGGCCAGAAAACCGGCAAAAAAGGCACTGTCCTCGCCGCCCGAACGGCCGCGCACCGGGTCGAATCGCAACCGCCCCGCCGCCGGGTCGGCCAGATCGACCAGCACGTTGCAGGTATAGCCGCTGGTGATCGCCCCGTCCGGGCCATACACGGGCAGCGTGTCATGCGCCCGCGCGCGGTCCATCCAGCCCGGCGCGTCAGGGTGGTAATGGGCGCGCACCGGTCCCAGGACCGCGCCCGCATCCCCGTCCCGCCACGCGGCCACAAGATGCATTAGCCAGTCGGGCTCGACCGTCTCGTCATCGTCCAGATAGACAAGCAGCCGCGCGCCCGCGGCGCGGGCATGATCCAGCAGCGCATTGCGCGCGATCGAGATGTTGGCCTGGGGCGCATGCAGATAGCTGACCTCCAGCGGGTGGTCCGCGGCGATCCCCTGAACCAGATCGCGGGCCGAGGGCTGGGCATCGTTGTCGGCGACAGCCACGACAATCGGCAGGCCGCAGGGCGTCAGCCCGGCAAGGGATGCCAGCGTGGCGGCCAGTTCCGGCCGCCGAAAGGTGCAGATGCCGATCAGCACGGCGTCGTGAAAGACGGGCGCGGTCATGCGGGGGTCCGTTCCGCGGCGGGCCTGCGGGCCAGCCATTCCCGCCAGAACCCCGCCGACCAGGCCATGTGCATGGTCCCCGCGACCAGCCCTGCGATCAGCCCGCGGGGCCGCCCGGTCTGCAGGGCGATCATCACCCCACCGGCCAGGCAGGCCAGCAGCCACAGCACCAGCGGCAGGGCAAAGACTGCGCTGAACGGCGCCAGCACCACCAGCGCTGTCGCCGGTGCCAGCATCGCCACGACGGCCTGGCGGGTCGCGGGGCGGGTGCCGTTCTTTTGCAGGTTGCGGGCCCGGCCACGCCCGAAGTTGAAATACTGCCGGACCAGGGCGCCAAGCCGCGCCCGCGGGAAATAGGTCAGCCGGGTCCGCCCGGTCAGCCAGATGCGGTGACCCGCGGTGGTCAGCCGGTGGTCCAGCTCGGCATCCTCGTTGTGGCTGAACCGCGCGTCATAGCCGCCGACCGCGCGAAAGGCGCCGATCCGCATCAGGGCGTGGTGACCATGATCCACCCAGGCCCCGCCGCCCGCCAGCCGGTGGGCCGAACCGCCATTGCCCAAGCGCGAATTCTGCGCTTCGGCAATGACCTGCTGCAGAAACCCCTGGCCTTGGGCATGCATCGTGACGACGACGCTGTCGGCACCGGTCTGCTGCGCCTCGGCCAGCAGCACGTCGCCGTAATCGGCGGGATAATCGCTGTGCGCATCCAGCCGCAGCAGCCATTCGGCACCGACCCCGAACCGCTCCACGGCCAGGTTCACCCCTGCCGATTGCAGCCGGCCGGGATTGTCGATCAGCCGGATCAGGGGATCGGCCGCGGCACTGCGCCGGACGATGTCGCAGGTCGCATCGGTCGAGCCGCCATCGGCGACCACGACCAGCCCGTTCGCCCGCGCCGCAAAGGCCGCGGCAAAGGTCAGGACGCCGTCGATATGGCGCGCCTCGTTCAGGGCCGGAATGACGATCAGCACATGGGGTTCTGACATCGCGGACCTCAAGCGGCAGCGGCCGGGGCGGCGGCCCCGCAGATGGCGGCCGTCAGGTGACGGCATTCGGCCTCGTCCATCTCCATCGCGTCGCGCGGAAGGGCCGCGACCGCGGCACGGCGCGCGGCCAGTCCCGCGGGATCGATGGACGACAGGGCGGCGGCGACGGCCGCGGCATCGGGCGCCGCGACGGTGACGCCGCATCCCCAGGCCTCGACACGACGCGCGACCTCGGTTCCGTCCAGAACGACGGGCACGGCACCGTTCAGGCACCCCTCGTACAGGCGGTTGGGCAGCAGCCAGTCGGAGTTCTGCCCCGCTTGGTACCGGTCGATCAGCCAGGCCACGTCCAGCTGCGCATAGATCGTGGGCAGATCGTCGGGCCAGTCATAGGCGCCCAGAAAGGACAGGTCCGGGTTGGCATCCACCACCGCGTGGAAATCCTCCATGACGTCCAGGGCGGGACGCCCGCGCAGGATCACCCTGAACCGCCCAGGCTGCGCGCGGGTGACCTGATCCAGCACCCCAAGCGACCAGCGACAGCGCAGCATCCCGAACCAGCCGACGATCAGCGGCCCGCCCTCCTCGGCCCCGCCGGGGGCTGGCACGGCTTGGGGCGTCGCGGTGCCGGGCTGGGCAAAGGGCTTATTCTCGACCAGCAGCACCGGGGTGTCGGGCTGGCCGAAATGGCGCAGATAGCGCGTCTGGAACGCGGGCGAGGACAGGACGACCAGGCTGGTGCGGCCCATCAGCCCGGCCTCGACCCGGCGCAGGATGCGGGCGGGCATGCCCTGCCCCAGCATCATGCCGTGGATATCCAGCAGCTCATACACCAGCCGCCCGCCCCTGGCGTGCGCCAGCCGCGCCCCCAGGGCCAGCATTTCCAAGTTGCGGGCCAGGATCACCTCGGGCCCGCCGTCCTGCGGCGGGACTAGGCGCGCGATGCGGGGCCAGGCCGCGACGATCGCGCGGACCCGCTGGATCATGCGGCCGTTGGCGGTGTGCCCCAGCACTGTCGCGGGTTCGGGCAACGGCCCCTGCCCCCGCCGGAACCCCGCGACCCGGACCTGTGCCCCGCCCTGGCGCAGCATCCTGACCCGCCGCCAGATCGACGGATCGTCAAGGTCATGGGCAAGATAGGTCACGCGCAAAAAACTCTCCGGCAGGATAAATCGTTACAATGGATCTTGATACAGAACGTGCAGACGGCGCTGTCCGCCGGTGAAATGTTGGCACTCCATAACCAATTCGGCCGCACGGGAAAACAGCCTAATAAGACAACTTTCCCGGACCTGCGACAAGGAAGCGTGATCCGCTGAAGCGAAAGACAGCTCCGATCCCCGCAGTTTTCCAACCGATCGCGTGGCCCTTCACACGAAGTTCTGGTTCGAGCCGCAAGTCTGTTGCTGCATCTACGACGTTCCGCGTCCGCTGCAGTCCGCCTGGTTGAAGAAGCTGTTATTGGCCAGAAAGCACAGATAGTGACCAAAAAGCACGATTATCATAGCAAACCACAATCGGGTGGCAGGGGTGAGATAGTCCTGCCTTTAGCGATGAGAAAAATTGCGTAAAAACAGGGGGGCTTATCCCCGATGCGAAGCCGGGCTTGCCTTTCCTGTCACGGAGATTTGCCCCTGATGGGCCGCAGCCCAATCTATGGCCCGTGTTTCGAACTGGTCCGACATGTCGTGGCGCTCCTTCCCGTTCCGCCAGTGGCTGCGCCCACCCTGTGGCCGGACGGTGATCTGACGCACGGGGCCGGAGCGTTGAAATTGGGAGGGACCCACGCCTTGGCGTGGGAGGAACAGAATTTCTTCGTGGAGGCTGACGCGCGCCGCACCAGAGCCCATGTTCGGATCGCCGGCGGAAAAACAAAATGAAAAGTCGTCAGCCGTGCCAGAGCG
>NZ_BBPH01000228.1 GCF_000787695.1 Paracoccus sp. PAMC 22219
ACGTCAACCGGATTGCGGGCAAAGATGATGGCGTCAGAGCGTACAAGCCTGCTGGGGGTCTGAGTTAGGAACAATGATGCATAATAAAGCTTATTACGTTAATATGTGATGTAGCCGCAAAGCTAAAATGTCGCCCATGAGCAATTCAGGAATGTCACTCTGCCCTCGACAGAACATGAGGATGAGCGGACATGGGATGGGTGATGATGAGCGAGCGCGAGTTGAACCGCGTGGAGGTTTTGGCGCAGGTCGATGATGGTCGGCTGTCTGTCGGCAGCGCGGCGAACGTGCTGGATCTGACACGTCGGCAGGTTTTCAGGCTGTTGAAGCGCTATCGCCAGGATGGCGCCGCAGCGATCCGGCACAAGGCGCGCGGCAGGCCTCCCAACAATCGCATCCATAAAGCCAAACGGGATTACGCGTTGTCGCTGATCAGAGAGAGCTATCCGGACTTTGGGCCAACCTTGGCGACTGAGATGTTGGCCGAACATCATGGGCTCAAGGTTTCCCGCGAGACGCTGCGCAAATGGATGGTCGAGGATGGCGTCTGGCTATCGCGCAAACAGCGCCGGACTTTTCACCAGCCACGCCTGCGCCGGGAATATTTTGGCGAGCTTATACAGATCGATGGGTCCGAGCATCGCTGGTTTGAGGATCGGGGCGATCCTTGCACCCTGCTCGTTTTCATTGATGACGCGACCAGCACGCTCATGGAACTGCGATTTGTCGAATCCGAAAGCACCTTCAGCTACTTCGCGGCTCTGGATGGCTACCTATCCCGGCACGGTCGTCCCGTTGCTTTCTACAGCGACAAGCACACCGTCTTCCGCGTTCCCAAACCCAACGAGCACATGACCGGCATGACCCAGTTCGGGCGGGCACTGGCAGAACTGCAGATTGAAATTTTGTGCGCCAATAGCAGCCAAGCCAAGGGCCGCGTGGAACGGGCGAACCGGACGCTGCAGGACCGTCTGGTCAAAGAACTGCGCATCGCCGGTATATCGGATATGGAAGCGGCTAATGCCTTCCTCCCGGGCTTCATGCAGCGGTATAACGCCAGGTTTGCCAAGCCCGCTGCCCGTCCAGACAATCTCCACCGCGCGCTGAACGTCGCACCGGACCGGCTGGCCGAGATCTTCTGTCTACGCAACAAGCGCTATGTCAGCAAAGACCTGACTCTGAAGTACGATCACAAGCGGATCCGGCTGGAGGTCAACGAACTGACACGGGGGCTGGTCGGCAAGTATGCCGATACATACGAGTTCCCGGATGGGCGCATCCAGGTTCGGCACAATGGCATCGTCCTTCCCTGCGCCATATTCGATCCGCACCAACACCGCGTCACCCATGCCGCGATTACAGACAACAAGCATCTCAGCGCTGTCCTTGCTCATATCAAGGCCGAGCAGGACAAGGCGATCGCCAGCGCCGAAGTTCGCCCGGAAAGCGCCCGCAACGGCTACCGAAAGAATGGACGCCGCAACAACGGTTGGAACTCACTGACTGAACGCAAGCGCATCGCAGACCGCAAAGCCAGCCAGGGCTGCGATATATGAGGTCTCCGCCCTGTCAGGCTTTGCTTCCGTCGTCGCCTCTAATGACATTCCTGCTTTGCAATCGCGGTGACATTTCTACTTGGTTGCAACAT
>NZ_BBPH01000227.1 GCF_000787695.1 Paracoccus sp. PAMC 22219
CCCCAGCACCATCGGCGCCAGCAGCAGCGGCAGCGCCGCCAGCGCCCCGCGCGGCAGGCCCGCCTGTTCGTCAAGATGCGCCATCGCGAATCGTCCCTTGTTTCGTCCGATCCTGCCGAAAGTAGCGCGAGATTGCTTAAATATGCGTTAACCCCGACGCAGCTGGGCCAGAAAGAACCCGTCGCCGCCCGTCAGCGGCGTCCACATCTGCTGGTCGCTGCGCCGGAAATCTGGGTGGCGCGACAGGAACGCGTCGATCTGGCCGCCATTTTCGGCTTCAAGGACCGAACAGGTCATGTAGGCCAGCAGACCGCCCGGTGCGACCAGGGCCGCCGTCTGGTCCAGGATCCGGGCCTGCAGCGCCACCAGGTCGCCCAGTTGTGCCGCCGCCAGACGCCATTTCGCATCGGGCGTCCGCCGCCAGGTCCCGGAGCCGGAACAAGGCACGTCCGCAACCACCAGGTCGAACGTCCCGCGCGGCTGCGTCTGAATCTGGACCTTGGCCCCTGCGCGTGCGGCACGGGCAGGCAGATCGGCCATGCGGGCGGGTGCCACGTCATGGGCCAAGACCTGCATGTCGGGCTGTCGCGCGGCCAGCGCCAACGCCTTGCCGCCCCCCCCCGCGCAATAGTCCAAAACCCGCAAGCCCGGCGCCAAAGGCAGCTGGGCGCAGGCCATTTGCGGCGACAGGTCCTGCAGCTCAATCAAGCCGTCCTGATAGGCCGCTGACCGCCCGACCAGCCGGTCGCCTGACACCACCCGCAGCGCGGAAGGAAGGTCTGGCGCGGCCTGAACCTCGATACCGTCGTCGGCCAGCACCTGCGCTGCTTGGGCGGGGTCAGCCCGCGACAGGTTCACCCGCAGCCAGACCGGCGCACGCTGCGTCATGGCGAGGGCCACGGCATCGGCCTGATCGCCCAAGGCCTGCCGCCACGCGGGACGAATCCAGTCGGGCAGATCGTCGGGCAGCGGATCGGGATGCGTGACAGCGGCCTCATCGGGCGTCAGGGGCACCGGGGCATGCCCCTCTCCGGTAAAGATCGTGTCGGGGGACTGGCCGGACTGTCGGACATGGCCGATCATCAGTCCCCGCCCCGTCAGGCCCCCACCCAAGGCGGCAAGGCTGTCGCGACGCCGCAGGCGCCAAAGACCAGATCGCGCAGCGCGGCACGGTCGCCGGACCCTGCAAAGCGGCTGGCCCGCGACCAGCGCAGCAGCGCCTGTTCCGCGGGGCTGCCCGCCAGGATCTGATCCAGGACGCCGATGGCGGCGCTGATGCGCGCGGCGGGCGTCAAGACGCGCCCTGCGCAGGAATGCGATGATGGGTCATGGGATCCCTTGGGGTAAACACGTCCATCATCGGGGTAGCATGGCTTTGCACGATCAGACCAGCCCCATCAGCCTTTCTAACGCCCCCGATCAGATAAACAAAATTTACCTGATGCATTGAACAAGCTACTGTCCTAGCATGACGAATCGCCCGCTATGCGACCGGTCCGCGGCTTGCCGCCGGATCGCGACACATAGCCCGCAAGATGGAGATGATGATGGACGGCAACCCGATGAACAGCGCCGGCAAATGCCCGGTGATGCATGGCAGCCATACCTCGACCGCGGCGTCGAACACCGATTGGTGGCCCAGTGCGCTGAACTTCGACATCCTGCACCAGCATGACCGCAAGACGAACCCGCTTGGCCCCGACTTCAACTATCGCGAGGCGCTGAAGTCGCTGGACGTCGAGGCGCTGAAGAACGACATCCGCGCCCTGATGACCGACAGTCAGGAGTGGTGGCCCGCGGACTGGGGCAGCTATGTGGGCATGTTCGCGCGCGTCACCTGGCACGCCGCCGGATCGTACCGTCTTGGCGACGGGCGCGGCGGTGCGGGCACCGGCAACCAGCGCTTTGCACCGCTGAACAGCTGGCCCGACAACAACAACACCGACAAGGGCCGCCGCCTGCTGTGGCCGATCAAGAAGAAATACGGCAACAAGATCAGCTGGGCAGACCTGATCGTGCTGGCCGGGACCATCGCCTATGAGCAGGCCGGCCTGAAGACGTTCGGTTTCGCCTTTGGCCGCGAGGACATCTGGCACCCCGAAAAGGACATCTACTGGGGCGCCGAGAAGGAGTTCCTGGAAGGGTCGGAAAGCCGCTATGCGGACGTGACCAAGCCCGAGACGATGGAAAACCCGCTGGCAGCCGTGCAGATGGGTCTGATCTATGTGAACCCCGAAGGCGTGAACGGCCAGCCCGATCCGATGGCCACCGCCCAGCACATCCGCGAGACCTTCGCCCGGATGGCGATGAACGACGAGGAAACCGTCGCGCTGACCGCGGGCGGTCACACCATCGGCAAAAGCCACGGCAACGGCCGGGCCGAGGACATGGGCGCCGAGCCGGAAGGTGCGGCGCTGCACGAGCAGGGCTTGGGCTGGAACGCCCAGGAAGGCCGCCGCGGCATCGGTCGCGACCAGATGGTCAGCGGCATCGAGGGCGCGTGGACGACCAACCCCACCAAGTGGGACATGGGCTATTTCGACATGCTGTTCGGCCATGAATGGGAGCTGCGGAAATCGCCCGCCGGCGCCAACCAGTGGGAGCCCGTGGACATCAAGCCCGAGGACATGCCCGCCGACGTCGAGGATCCCTCGATCAAGACCATGCCGATGATGACCGACGCGGACATGGCGATGAAGGTGGACCCCGCCTATCGCGCGATCTGCGAGAAGTTCATCGCCGACCCGGCCAGCTTTGACGACGCCTTTGCGCGTGCCTGGTTCAAGCTGACCCACCGCGACATGGGCCCCAAGGCCCGCTATGTCGGCCCGGACGTGCCGTCCGAGGACCTGATCTGGCAGGACCCGGTTCCTGCGGGCCGCACCGACTATGACGTCGACGGCCTCAAGGCGCGCATCGCTGCGACCGACCTGACCGTGGCCGATATGGTGGCGACGGCCTGGGACAGCGCGCGGACCTTCCGCGGGTCGGACCTGCGCGGTGGTGCCAACGGCGCCCGCATCCGCCTGGCCCCGCAGAAGGACTGGGCCGGCAACGAGCCCGAGCGTCTGGCCCGTGTCCTGTCCGTCCTGCAGCCCATCGCGGACGAGGCCGGCGTGCCGCTGGCCGATGTCATCGTGCTGGCCGGCAATGTCGGCATCGAGAAGGCCGCACAGGCGGCAGGTCACAGCGTCACGGTGCCCTTTGCCCCCGGCCGCGGCGATGCGACCGACGCGCAGACCGATGCCGAGTCGTTCGACGCGCTGGAGCCGGTGCATGATGGCTTCCGCAACTGGCTGAAGGCCGATTTCGCCGTCAACGCCGAGGAGCTGCTGCTGGATCGCGCGCAGCTGCTGGGCCTGACCGCAGCCGAGATGACCGTCCTGCTGGGTGGTCTGCGGGTGATCGGTGCCAACCATGGCGGGTCCAAGCTGGGCGTGCTGACCGACCGCGAAGGCGCGCTGACGCAGGACTTCTTCGTCAACCTGACGGACATGGCCAACCGCTGGACCAAGGCACAAGGCGACGCCGAGATCTATGAGATCCGCGACCGCAAGACCGACGCCGTCCGCTGGCAGGCGTCGCGCGTGGACGTCACCGTGGGGTCGAACTCGATCCTGCGCAGCTATGCCGAGGTCTATGCCCAGGACGACAATGCGGACAAGTTCGTCCGTGATTTCGTCGCGGCATGGGTCAAGGTGATGAACGCCGACCGCTTCGACATCGCGGCCTGATCCGGCAAGGGGCGCATCGCTGCGCCCCTTCTGCCCATGACAAAGGCGGCCCCTTTGCGGGGGCCGCCTTTTTGCCGTGCCGTCCTTGGGTCAGCCTAGGCGATAGTTCGGGCTTTCGCGGGTGATCTGCACGTCGTGGACGTGGCTTTCCTTGAGCCCCGCCCCTGTGATGCGGACGAATTCGCAATTGGTGCGCATCTCGGCCACGGTGGCGCAGCGGTATAGCCCATCGCGGCGCGCAGGCCGCCGACCAGCTGATGCACGACGGCGTTGGCGGTACCCTTGTAGGGGACCTGCCCCTCGATCCCCTCAGGCACCAGCTTGTCGCTGGCCGCGTCCTTCTGGAAATAGCGGTCGGCCGATCCGCGCGCCATTGCGCCAAGCGAGCCCATCCCGCGATAGGACTTGAAGCTGCGACCCTGGTACAGGATCACCTCTCCGGGGCTTTCGTCGGTCCCGGCGATGGCGCTGCCGACCATGGCGCAGCTGGCGCCCGCGGCGATGGCCTTGGCGAAATCGCCGCTGTACTTGATGCCGCCATCGGCGATGATCGGCACGTCGCCCGCGCCCGACACAGCGTCCATGATTGCGGTCAGCTGCGGCACGCCCACGCCGGCCACGATGCGCGTGGTGCAGATCGAGCCCGGCCCGATGCCGACCTTGACCGCATCCGCGCCGGCGCCGATCAGGGCGCGCGTGGCCTCTGCCGTGGCGACGTTGCCGGCGACCACCTGCACGTCACTGCGGAACGCCTTGACCCGCTCGACCGCGCGAGCGACGCCTGCGGAGTGGCCATGCGCGGTGTCGATGACGACCATGTCCACGCCCGCCTCGATCAGCGCGCAGCTGCGCTCGTATCCCTCGTCGCCGACGGTGGAGGCCGCGGCCACGCGCAGGCGGCCCAGATCGTCCTTGCAGGCCTGCGGGTTCAGCACGGCCTTTTCGGTGTCCTTCAGCGTCAGCAGCCCGGTCAGCTTGCCCGACCCGTCAGTCACCAGCAGCTTTTCGATGCGGCGCGCCTTCATCAGGCTGATCGCCTCGGCCCGGTCTGCCGGTTCGCGCAGGATGGCCAGGTTGTCGGACGACATCATCGCCCGCACAGGGGTCCGCATGTCGTTGGCGAACCGCATGTCGCGGTTGGTCACGATCCCCAGCACGCGCCCGTCCGCATCGACGACCGGAAAGCCGGTGACGTTATAGCGGTCCTGCAGCGCCTTTGCGTCGGCCAGGGTCTGGTCCGGCGTCAGGGTGATCGGGTTGTAGACGATGCCGCTTTCGAACCGCTTGACGCGGCGGACCTCGTCGGCCTGCTGGTCGGTGGTCAGGTTGCGATGGATCACGCCCATGCCGCCTGCCTGCGCCATGGCGATCGCCATGCGGCTTTCGGTGACCGTGTCCATGGCGGACGACAGCAGCGGGATGTTCATCCGGATCGACCGGGTGACATAGGTGGTCACGTCAGCGGTCGAGGGCAGCACCGTGGATGCCGCCGGAACCAGAAGAACGTCGTCGAATGTGAGGGCCTCACGAATCTGCATGGGGGGTGTCCTTGCGGCAATCTCGTTTGGCAGTTTCCCCTTTCACGCCCTGCCCGCTTTGTCCAGCCCGCACGCAGGCGTTGCATGGATGTCACGGCAAACGGTCACACATGACGCGGACGTCACGTCAGCATGTTTGGGTAATTGATCGATAACGTTCCTGCGCTACGGTGGGTTCCGGGGGCGGTTCGCCCGACCGAGGGAGGATGACATGAAATTCGCAATCACGAGCATGGCCGCGCTGCTGGCGGGAACCGCGCCGCTGCTGGCCGGGGGGATCGAGCGCGCGCCGCAGTCGCTGAACATCCTGTTCGAACAGGGCAATTACGCGGAGCTGAGCTTCGGCGCCGCCGATCCGACGGTCGAGGGGACCGACACCGGCCTGCCGCCCTCCGTCGTGCCGCCTGTCGGATTGGCGCCGCGCGGCACGGGTGATGTCGCCAACGGCTACGGCTTCCTGGGCCTGGGCTACAAGCACCAGTTCAACGAGGCGCTGTCGGCCGCCCTTATCGTCGAGCAGCCCTTTGGCGCCGATGTTAGCTATCAGTCGTTCACGCCCCCGTCCGACGGCGGCTCTTCTCTGCTGGGCGGAACGATGGCCCGCGTGGATTCGACCACGTTCACGGCACTGCTGCGCTACAAGATGCCGAACAACTTCTCGGTCCATGGCGGTATCCGCGGATCGCGCGCCGATGCCGAGGTGTCGCTGTCGGGCTTTGGCTATGGCGGCCTGTCGGGCTACAACGTGCAGTTGGATCAGGACTGGGGTGCGGGCTATGTGATCGGCGCCGCCTACGAGATCCCGGACATCGCCGCGCGCGTGTCGCTGACCTACAACTCCAAGGTCGAGCACAAGTTCGACACGGTCGAGAGCCTGAACGGTGCGCCTCTGGGCGAATCGACGACCACCGTCGACACCCCGGAATCCGTGACGCTTGAGGCGCAGACCGGCATTGCTGCCGACACGCTGCTGTTCGGGTCGATCCGTTGGGTGAACTGGTCCGAGTTCCTGGTCGACCCCGCCGTGTTCACCGCCCTGTCCGGCGGCGGTCTGGTGTCGCTTGAGGACACCACGACCTATACCTTGGGCGTCGGTCGCAAGTTCAACGAGACGTGGTCGGGTTCGGCCGCGCTGACCTACGAGCCCGAGAACGACGACCTGGTCTCGCCTCTGGCGCCGACCAACGGTCGCGTGGGCCTGACGCTGGCGGCCGTCTACACGATGGACAACATGAAGATCACGACGGGGATCAACTATTCCAAGCTGGGCGATGCGCGTCCCCAGACCGGGGGCGCACCCCGCGCGCAGATGGAGGACAGTGACATCCTGGGGATCGGCGTCCGCATCGGCTACAGCTTCTGATCACCTCCTGACCGCCTGAAAAACCACGAACGGCCCTGTCCCCGCGACAGGGCCGTTCTTATTGAATGGCCCAACCTTGCCGGGG
>NZ_BBPH01000226.1 GCF_000787695.1 Paracoccus sp. PAMC 22219
GCCATTGCCGGTCGGTGGGGCGGCGTGGACCTGTGGGCCCATTGCGCGGTCCATGCGGCGCCCATGGCGCCTGCGCCCCATATCGAGGGGCGCGACTGGTCCAAGTCGATGCTGGTCAATGTCGAGGTGACGCGCGGCCTGATCGCCATGCTGGAGCCGCTGCTGCGCCAGCGCCAGGGGACGGCACTGTTCTTTGACGATGCGCGAGGCGGGCAGAAGTTCTTTGGCGCCTATGGCGCGACGAAGGCCGCGCAGATCGCGCTGGCGCGCAGCTGGCAGGCCGAGACGGTGCAGACCGGTCCGCGCGTGCTGATCGACGCGCCCGCGCCGATGCCGACCGCCGTGCGCGCACGGTTCCATCCCGGCGAGGACCGGTCCGCGCTGGTGCCCTGCAAGGACGAGGCGGCGCGCATCCTGTCGCTGTTGTAAGTTTTGCGTCCCGCGGCAGGGCGGGGGGCTGCCTGCCCCCCGCACCCCCCGGGCGTCACGCCTGGCCGAGCGGTTCGGTCGCTGCCGTCAGCCAGTCCAGATCGGACCCCTGCAGGTGGGGTGACAGCTTGGCCCGGACTTGGGCGTGATAGCTGTCCAGCCACGCGACGTCGTCGGCGGACAGCGCAGTGCGGTCGATCAGGCGCCGGTCGATGGGGCACAGTGTCAGCGTGTCGAAACCCAGCATCTGGCGGCCCGGTTCGGCATCGGCTTGCGTGACGACGATCAGGTTCTCGATCCGGATGCCGAAGCTGCCTTCGCGATAGTAGCCGGGTTCGTTCGACAGGATCATGCCGGGTTCCAGCGCGACGTCGCTGACGCGGCTGATCCGCGCCGGGCCTTCGTGCACGCACAGCGCCGCACCCACGCCGTGACCCGTGCCGTGATCGTAGTCCATCCCCTGCGACCACAGGAACTGACGCGCCAAAGCGTCGAGATGTCCCCCCGTCACGCCGGTCGGAAAGCGCGCGCGCGACAGGGCGATCATGCCGCGCAGCACCGCGGTGAACGGCACCACGGCGTCCGGGCGCGCATCGCCAAGGGCCACGGTGCGGGTGATGTCGGTGGTGCCGTCGGCGTATTGGCCGCCGGAGTCGATCAGCAGCAGGTCGCCTGCGGCCAGCCGCCGGTTGGTCGCCTCGGTCACGCGGTAATGAACGATGGCGCCGTTCGGACCGGCGCCCATGATCGTGTCGAAGCTGATGTCCAGGATCCCCTGGTCGCGGCGCAGCCCTTCGAGGTGGCGGACGACGTCGATCTCGGACAGCGAGGCGGGGTCCTGGCGGTCCAGCCATGCCAGCAGGCGCACCATCGCCAGCCCGTCGCGGTGATGGGCGGCGCGCATGCCTGCAAGCTCTGCCGCGTTCTTGCGGGCCTTGGGCAGCACGGCGAGATCGGGGCCGGTGACGACCGCGGTGCCCGCCGCCTCCAGGATGCGGAACGCGGCTTGGGGGGCGGAGCCTGGATCGAGGCGGACGGGACCTTCGAGGTCGGTCAGTGCGGAGGCCAGCGCGTCATGCGGCAGGATGTGGACGTGGTTGCCCAGATGCGCCCGCAGGTCGGCATCGAACTTGGCCGGGTCCGCGAACAGCGCCAGATCGCCGCTGTCCGACAGTACCGCAAAGGATTGCACCACCGGGTTCTTGGGCAGGTCGCTGCCGCGAATGTTCAGCAGCCACGAAATCGAATCGGGCAGCGTCAGCAGCGCCGCCGCCTGTCCCTGCGCCTTGAGGTCATTGGCCAGGCGGGCGCGTTTCTGCGCCGCGGTCTCTCCGGCGAGGTCGTCGGGGTGGATGCGGGCGGCGCCCACCGGCGCGGCCGGGCGGTCGGGCCAGATCGCGTCGACCGGGTTGTGGTCCAGCGCGATCAGGGCGATGCCGGTGTCGGTCAGCGCGCCCTCCATCCCGGCGATTTCCTTGCGGGTGTGCAGCCAGGGATCGAAGCCCACGCGCCCGCCCTGCGGCAACGCCTCGGCCAGCCACGCGGAGGGGCGGGTTTCGGGCCAGGGCACCGGGGTGAAGTGCCCAAGGTCGATCTGGCTGCGCACCTGTACGCGATAACGGCCATCGATGAAGACGCCGGCCTGATCGGTGGTCACGATGGCAAAGCCCGCGCTGCCGGTGAAGCCGGTCAGCCAAGCCAGCCGCGCATCGGCATCGGCCACGTATTCGCCCTGATGCACGTCGGCGCGCGGGACGATCACCGCGTCCAGCTCCTGCTGGGCCATCAGCCGCCGCAGGGCGTCCAGGCGGACGGCATGGTCGCCGCCGCCTGCCGGGTCGTCGAAGGTCTGAAAGCTCACAGCGCGATCGCCTCCATCACCTGCGGTTCGATCACGTCGACGCCGGGCAGGGCGTCGATCAGCACCTGCGCGGATTGCTCCAGCAGGGGGAAGGTCTTGTAATGGCAGGGGATCACGGTCTTGAAGTCGAAATAGCGTTTCGCCGCATAGGCCGCGCGCGCCATGTCCATGGTAAAATGCCCGCCCGCGCACAGGATGCCGATGTCGGGCTTGTGCAGATCACCCATCCATTCCATGTCCGCCATGATGTCGGTGTCGCCCGAGACATAGATCACATGCCCGTCGCCCGCGATCATGTAGCCCGATTCGTGGCCTGCATAGACCGGACCGTCCGGCCCGCTGATGGAACTGGAATGCGTCGCGTTGACCATGGTCACCCGGGCGCCGCCCAGATCGACCGTGCCGCCCTTGTTGAAGCCGATGCCCTCGATCTTGTCGGTCTTTTCCCAGTGGCCGATCAGATCGAAGATGCCCACGACGGGGATCTTCAGCTCCTTGGCCAAGGCCAGCGTGTCGCCTGTATGATCGCCATGGCCGTGGGTGATCAGGATATGCGTGGCGCCGTCGATGGCCTCGGCGCGCCGGTCGTCGGGAAAGACGGGGTTTCCGCTGAACCAGGGGTCGATCAGGATCACGGCCTGTTCGATCTGCAGACGAAAGCCGGAATGGCCAAGCCAGGTCAGTTTCATGGGGTCTCCTTCACGCTGTCGCGGCAGGTTAGCGGCCGCGTCCGGTCGTGACCAGAACCCCCGGTGGGGTCAAAGGTTGCCGGTCGCAGGTGCCGCATCGTCCAGGCGCAGGCGCAGACGCTCGCGTCCGCCCCAGGTGGACAGTTCCAGCTTGCCGGCCAGGTGGAACCGGCGACCCTTGGCGCCGATCAGGCCGGGACCAAGCGGGCCGTCCATCGCGCCCCAGGCCACGGCCTCCATCGGGGGGCTGCCGGGGCTGCGGAATTGCAGACGCAGGTGGCGGTCGCCCATGGTGGCGGCGCTGTCGATCAGCTGATCGGAAAAGGCGAATCGCGGCGCGGGGGCAGCTTGGCCGAAGGGGCCGGCATCCTCCAGCATGCGGTACATGGGTGCGGTAGCGCCCGACGGCTCCAGCAGGCCGGAAATGCGCAGGTCGCCCGACCCGGTGCGTCCCGCCAGATCGCGGGCGATCAGGTCGGCCAGACGCTCCATCGCGGCGGGGATCTTTCCCTCCTCGACGGTGAGGCCTGCGGCCATGGTGTGCCCGCCGCCCTTCAGCAGCAGGCCCTCATGCGCCAGACGCTGGATCGCGCGGCCCAGATCGACGCCGGGCACCGACCGGGCGCTGCCCTTGCCGATGCCGTGATCGACGCCGATCACCACGGATGGCAGGTCGGTCGCCTCCTTGACGCGGGCGGCGACGATGCCGACGACGCCCGGATGCCAGCCCGCGCCCGCGGCCCAGGACAGGCGCGCGTCGCCCCGCGCCTCGACCTGGGCCAGCGCCTCCTCGCGGACGGCGGCCTCGATCGCGCGACGGTCGGTGTTCAGCGCGTCCAGCTGACGGGCCAGTTGGTCGGCCTGCGACGCGTCGCGGCAGGACAGGCACAGGGCGCCCAGATCGGCGCGTCCGACGCGCCCGCCCGCATTGATGCGCGGACCCAGCAGAAAGCCCAGATGGAATGCGCTTGGCGCCCCGTCCAGCCGCGCGATGTCGGACAGCGCGACCAGACCGGCCCGCTGCCTGCGTGCCATCACGGCCAGGCCCTGGCGGACAAAGGCGCGGTTGACGCCGACCAGCGGCGCGACATCGGCCACGGTGGCCAGCGCGACCAGGTCCAGCATCGCCATCAGGTCCGGCTGCGGCAGCCCGCGTTCGCGCAAGACCCGCCCGGCCTGGACCAGCGTCAGGAACACCACGCCCGCGGCGCACAGGTGGCCCAAGGTGCCATCCTCGTCCATGCGGTTCGGGTTCACGACGGCCAGCGCGGGGGGCAGGGTCTCTCCGCCCAGGTGGTGGTCCAGCACGATCACGTCGCAGCCCGCCGCGGCGGCCAGCGCGTCGTGTGACAGCGTGCCGCAATCGACGCAGACGATCAGGTCGTGGCTTTCCGCCAGCGCGGTCATGGCGGGGACGTTGGGGCCATAGCCCTCGTCGATGCGGTCGGGGATGTACAGCGTTGCCTGTCGCCCGTGCTGGTGCAGCCAGTCGATCAGCAGCGCGGCCGATGATCCGCCATCGACGTCGTAATCGGCAAAGATCGCGATGCGCTGCCCTTTGACGGCCGCATCGACCAGCCGTTCGGCGGCGACGCCAATGTCGCGCAGGGTCAGCGGGTCGGGCAGCAGGTCGCGCAGCTTGGGCGCCAGGAACCCCGCCGCCTCCTCGGGCGGGATACCCCGTTCGGCCAGCACGCGGGCCACCGACAGGGGCAGGGCCGCCTGTTGCGCCAGCCCTTCGGCCAGCCGCTCCAGATCCGCGGGCGGTCCGATCCACCGCCGCCCGGTCAACGAGCTGTCGATGCCCAGAAATGCCGTCATGCTTCTTCTTTGTCCAAGGACCCCGGTGGCGTCCCGGGACGGGACAGGGGGGCGCGCGGCCCCCCTTACCTCACTTCACCGGGTTGCGATAGGTCATCCGCCGCACCGATCCGGTCTTGGACCGCATCAGGATGGTCTCGGTCGTCAGGTATCCCGGCTCACGCTTGACGCCGGCGACGATCGATCCGTCGGTGACGCCGGTTGCGGCAAAGATCACGTCGTCGGTGACCAGGTCGTCGCGGGCATAGATGCGGTCCAGGTCGGTGATCCCGGCCTTGCGCGCACGTCCGCGTTCGTCGTCGTTGCGGAACATCAGCCGGCCCCACATCTGCCCGCCCATGCATTTCAGCGCGGCCGCGCCAGGACGCCCTCGGGCGCGCCACCGGACCCCATGTACATGTCGATGCCGGTCAGCTCGGCCTCGGCGCAGTGGATCACGCCGGCGACGTCGCCGTCGGTGATCAGGCGGATCGCGGCGCCGGTCTTGCGGACCTCGGCGATCATCTCCTCGTGGCGCGGACGCTCCAGGATGCAGACGGTGATGTCGCCATCCTCGCAGCCGCGGGCGCGGGCCAGGGCGCGGACGCGTTCGGCCGGGCTCATGTCCAGGCTGACGACGTCCTTGGGATAGCCCGGGCCCACGGCCAGCTTGTCCATGTAGACGTCGGGTGCGTGCAGCAGCGTGCCGCGCGGTGCCATCGCGATGACGGTCAGCGCGTTGGGCATGTCCTTGGCGGTCAGCGTGGTGCCTTCCAGCGGGTCCAGCGCGATGTCGACCTCGGGTCCGTCGCCGGTGCCGACCTCCTCGCCGATGAACAGCATCGGGGCCTCGTCACGCTCGCCCTCGCCGATGACGACGACGCCCTTGATGTCCAGCATGTTCAGCTGGTCGCGCATCGCGTTCACGGCGGCCTGGTCGGCGGCCTTTTCGTCGCCGCGCCCGATCAGCCGGGCCGAGGCATGGGCCGCAGCCTCGCTGACGCGGGCCAGGCCCAGGGACAGCATCCTGTCGTTGAAATCCTTCGGCGCGGTCATGTCCCTCATCCCTTCGTGCTGCAGGTTGGGGGCTTTCTAGGGGGCGGGGCAGGGGGCAGCAAGCCTGACGGCGCTAACGGTCAGGGCTTTCCGACAGTTCCAGCGCCAGGGCATGGATCCGCGGCACGATGTCGCCCAGGGTCGCGTGGACCAGACGATGCTGCTGGATCCGGGTCAGCCCGGCGAAGGCGGGGCTGGCCATGCGGATGCGGAAATGGCTTTCGCCGCCATCGCGAAAGCCGGAATGGCCGCGATGATCCTCGCTTTCGTCCAGCACCTGCAGGGCCGTGGGCTGCAGGGTTGCCAGCCGTTCGGTCATCTGGTCCGCGATCATCCGCATATCCTTTCCGTCAAGGGGTTTCATGTCCCGTCAGATAGCCTAAACTGCCCGCCTTGAGTCGCAAAGGTGCCCCAGGATGAGCAAGAACGACCCGTTCGGTTTCGACATTTCCGCCGCCAAGGACAAGAAGCGCAAGACCAAAGGGCGGCGCGGCATGTCGGGGGCGTTCGAAACCTCGACCCGCACCTGCGAGCGCGAGGGATGTGACGAGCCCGGACAGTACCGCGCCCCCAAGAACCCGCGCAACCTGGATGACTACTTCTGGTTCTGCAAAGAGCATGTCCGCGATTACAACGCGAACTGGAATTACTTTCAGGGCCAGTCCGAGGAGGAGTTCCAGCAGTTTATCGACAACGCGACGGTCTGGGAACGTCCCACCAAGCCCTTCGGTCGCGCCGCGGCCGAGGACAAGTGGGCCCGCCATGGCGTCAGCGACCCGCTGGAGATCCTGGGTGCGAACGGCACCGCGCCGGAATCGCGCGCCCAGTCCAGCGCCCGCAAGCTGCCGCCCACCGAACGCCGCGCGCTGGACATCCTGGAGGCCAAGGACCACTGGACCCGCGCCGAGATCCGCAAGCAGTACAAGTCGCTGGTCAAGGATCTGCATCCCGACATGAACGGCGGCGACCGGTCCGACGAGGATCGCCTGTCCGAGGTGGTCTGGGCCTGGGATCAGATTAAGGACAGCCGGTTCATCCGCGACTAGGGTTGCGCCGGGACACCGTCAGGCCGCGCGCCCCCGGCGGCGCGGCCACAGGGCAAAGCCCAGAACCAGCAGCAGCAGCGCCACGACCGGGACGTTTCCGGTCGCAAGCCACAGCGTCGCGGGCAACGCGCCCGGCAGCGCCGCGTCGATCTTGCCCGGCTGGTTCAGGGGCAGGCTGGCCAGGATGCGCCCACGCGCATCGACCACCGCGCTGACCCCGGTATTCGCGGCACGGACCAGCGGCAGCCCCGTCTCGATCGCGCGCAGGCGGGCTTGGTCCAGATGCTGGTACGGTCCCGACAGGGTGCCGAACCACGCGTCGTTGGTGGCCTGCAGCAGCCAGCCGGGGCGCTGGTCCAGATTGCGCAGATGCTGGGGAAAGATCGCCTCGTAGCAGATCAGCGGCTGGAAATCCGGGACGCCGGGCGCGGACATGATCTGCGGGCCGGGACCGGCGGAATAGCCGTTGCCCTGCCGCGCGGCAAAGGCGCCGATGCCCACGCGCGCCAGCGCGTCGCCCCAGGGGACGTATTCGCCGAACGGCACCAGGTGGAACTTGTCATAGACCTGGGTGACCTGGCCGCCCGGCGCGATGGTCGCCAGGCTGTTGTAAAAGCGGCTGCCCTCGCGCCGCTGGATGCCCATGACCAGGGGGGCGCCCGCCGCCTGCGACATCATCGGCAGGACCGCGTCCGCGTCCTCCAGCAGAAAATTCACCGCGGTTTCCGGCCAGATCACCAGATCGCGGGGGCCGGGTTCGGCGGACAGGTCCAGCAGGCGCTGGAAGAAGGCCGTGGACCATTCGGGGTCCCATTTCAGATGCTGCGCCGCATCGGGCTGCACGATCCGCAGGGTCATGGGGCGGTCGGCGGGCATCGGGGCCGACAGCCGCACCGTCCCCGCGATCCAGGGGCCTGCCAGCAGGACCGCGGCCAGCGCCGCCGCCATCACCGGACGCCCGCGCAGCAGGACCGGCAGCGCCGCCAGCGCCATCGTCAGCGTGCCCAGCCCCAGGGCGCCGGTCCACGCGGCCATCTGGGCTGCCGGCGTGTCGATCCACGCGTGGCCGATCTGCGCCCAGGGAAATCCGGTGAAGATCCAGCCGCGCAGCCAATCCGACAGGACCAGCGCGGCGGCGATGGCCGCAACCTGCGCCCTTGGCCCGCGGGCCAGGCCCGCGGCCACGCTGGCGGGCACGGCCCAGAACATGGCGCCGCCAAGCGCCATCAGGATCAGCGCAAAGGGCGCCATCCAGCCGTGGCGGGCGATATCGACCAGAAAGGGCTCGGTGATCCAGGACAGCGACAGGGCGAACCAGCCAAAGCCCGCGGCCAGCGCGTGCCAGAAGACGGCGGCGGCGGGCAGGGGCGACAGGCGCCAGATCAGCGCGGCCATCGCCAGCGGTGTCGCGGCCCAGATGCCCAAGGGCGCAAGGCCCAGGGCGGCGACCAGGCCAAGGGCCAGATCGGGCAGAAGACTGCGCAGGGGCGGACGGCCCCCGCGCAGTCGGGAGAGCGGGCGAAGCGTGCGGCGCATCAGGCCTGCGCGTCAGCGTCCTTGGGCTGCGCGTCGGCATCGGCCTTCTTGCGGCGGGTGCGCTTGGGCTTTTCCGCGGCGTCCGCTGCAGCATCAGCCTGGGCAGCAGGCGCATCGGCGGTCGCGGCCTTGCGGCGACGCGTCGGCTTGGGCGCGTCGGCCGCGGCTTCGGCGGGGGCCTCGGTCGCGTCTGCGGCGGGCTTGCGGCTGCGCGTGCGCTTGGCCTTGGGCGCGGCCTCCTCGGTCGGCTCGGCGGCGGGGGCGTCAGCGGCCTCGGCCTTCTTGCGGCCTCGGGTGCGCTTGGGCTTGGCGTCCGCTGCGGGCTCCACCGCCTCGACCTTGGCCGCCTCGACCGGGGCTTCCGTCACGGGCTGGGCCTCCTGCGCGACGTCGGGCTGGGCGTCGGCGGGCGTGTCGACGGTGGCCTCGGATGCAGCTTCAGCCTGCGCCTTGCCGCGACCACGGCCACGCGACCGGCGCGCGGACTTGGGTGCGGGATCGGCGGCGGGGGTCTCGGTCACGGTCTCGGCTGGGGCGTCGTCGGACAGGCCGATGCTGCGCAGTTCGACCAGCATGAACTGCGGGACGTGATCGCCCATGCCCATCACCTGCGACCCGCGGTTGTCCTGATCGCGGCCACGACGGCCGTCGCGGCGGTCGTCCCGGCGTTCCCCGCGACGGTCGTCGCGGCGGTCATCCTTGCGCGGCTCCTCGCGGCGCGGCTGTTCGGTGCGCGCTTCGGGTTCGGGACGGGGTTCGGGCTGCGGTTTGGGCTCCATGCGGGCCTCCGGTTCGGCTGCGGTCGCGGCGGGTGCGGGGGGCGCTGCGGCCTCCGCCTCGGGGCGGGTTCGTCGCGACGGCGGCGACGGCCGCGTTCCCGCGATCCGGCCTTGCGGTCTTCGGGGCGCTGTCGTCGGCCTTACGGTCGTCGCGCGCGGGGCGTCGCCGGTCGCAAATCCCGCCGGCGCATCGACCCGCGGCACGAGG
>NZ_BBPH01000225.1 GCF_000787695.1 Paracoccus sp. PAMC 22219
TCCGGGATGGAACACTTAGGTCCAGGAGCGTGGTCTGGATACGAGCGCGGAAGTTATTAGCTGGTCGTCAAGGAACGTCATTGTGCAGTTCGAGCTTCGCGGCGGCCTGATTGCCCTTGGGCTGCCGTCTGTTTGCGCCAATAACGGTCGCTTTTGACGAGCTGTTTATGCACAAGAATGGCGGCTTCGAGCCTATACTTTTTGATGCTGCGGAGGCTACCAACGACACCTTTACCAAAATAAGACTGGTTGAGTACGATTTTCGGTGAGGGAACAGATCACATGCAAGAAACGCTATTACCAGCGTTGGGGCCTTGGATGATCTGTGCGCTGACTGTTTGTGTCGGCACCTTGGTTCAACGATTGTCGGGTGCGGGCTATGGTATGTTCGCGGCCCCGGTCATGGCTCTGGTTGCGCCCGACTGGCTGCCCGGGACGGTTATCTTAGTTGGTTTTGTTGTCGGGATTGGATCTCTCCTGAATACGCGAGATGCAATCCGATGGCAGGATCTTCCGCCGGGCTTTGCCGGTCGCATTCTTGGAACGGCGGTTGCGGCCTATATCGCGACAGCTGTTGTCGGGACTGACGGGTTGGCGATTATTGTCGGCTTCGTCGTGCTGATTGCAGTAGCGCTTACCGTCCTTGGTCTGACATTTCCGATCTCGAGCGGCTCACTTTTCATTGCTGGTGGCGTCAGCGGTGTCATGGGAACGTTGACGGGTATCGGCGCGCCGCCAATGGCAATCCTTTATTCGAAGGTCGACACACGACGAGCTGCTGCGACTCAGAACGCTTTTTACGGCTTTGGCACTCTTATTTCTATCATCGCGCTCTCCATTGCCCAAGTTCTTACGTTCCCACAGCTTGCATTCGCAGCTTCACTGGCGCCGTTAGTTCCCTTTGCGCTATTGGTATCGCGACCGCTGGCGACCCGGTTTGAGCGTGGTGCGATACGGCCGTGGGCGCTTGGATTGGCGACGATATCAGCGCTGGTTTTGTTGAGCCGAAGCGTTTGATCCCCAAGAATGATTGGAGTAGCTACTCAAGATTTAATCGGAACTGGCGGGCATGTAGCTCAGCGAGAACCACGACCGCCTCACACGCCGTGATATCCGGCTCTGGGCGCCACACTCACTCGTGGCGGGAATGGGCGGGTGACACATTAGGTCATGATCCGCTTCAGACAGATTGCTCGGGCCGTTCATCTCGACAAAAATGCCTCACTCGGGAGCAGGGCGGTGACAAACGGACTTGCCCAAATGTACAGGCATTCAGAGCAGTAAATGGCGATACATTAAGCGCCGGTCAGGCAGCGGGTTTGGGAGGAGCGACTGTCTGGCCAGCGATTTTGCCGTTCCACCAAAAGCTCATGAATTCATTCTGGATGACCTGCACCCGGCTCCGCCCCCTAAGGACTGGACCATTTAGAGAAGGCGTTGTCGGCTATGCCTCTCTGGATGGAAAAGGAGCTCAGAACGATGATGGTATCGACGTCTACGAAGGGTAGCTCACTGATCGCGGCGATGGAGAACGGGCAGATGCTGGGCGTCCTCTCTCTGTCCGACATCGTCAAGCGCGTCCTGCCCGCCGGCAAGCCCGCGATGGCGCCTGCATGACAAGAACACCCCGTAGATACGTCGCAACGGTCCCATCCATGAATCGATCATCACTGCGCGCCGGGGCCCTTCGATGCTTGGATCGGAGCGTCCATGATCCGCGCCCGCAGTGCCCCGTCGGGTGGGCGTGGGCATGAGGACGCTGCGGGCATTCTGGCGGGGGGATCTGCCGCTGACCGAAGCGTTCTGGACATGGACGGTCATGATCGGCTTGGCGCTCAACCTGTCGACGACCATCGCCCTTCTGACACTCATAAGCCTCGACCGCCCGTGGCTGGCCGTAGTTGCAGGCTATTCGATCTCGGTCCCCTACAACATTATGGCGGTGATCGGCACCTGGCGATCCGCCGAGCGTTATCAGGGCCCCGATATACATGCCGATCTCGGCCGCGGGACCAGCGTCATGCTGATGGCCCTGTTGAGCATGGTTTAGGCCAGATCCTGACCGGGCGCCTTGTGGAATACGCCAAGACGTCTTTTCAGCATCGGTTTTTTGGACAGCCCTTGATCCACGTCAATGAGTATGGCGAGCAGGTGCGGTAGTATTCTGCTGGT
>NZ_BBPH01000224.1 GCF_000787695.1 Paracoccus sp. PAMC 22219
CAGGATGTCTGCACGATACGGCAGAGATGCCGTGGAACGTCGGGTCCGACATGGGGCCGGGACGACGTCACCCATAGGATCTTCAGGAGCGAGACATGGATGAGACGGCGATAGCCGGTTTTGCAGCAGACCCGGTGGCGACCTGGGTCTGGCTGGCGACGATCGCCGGCATTCTCGGTCTCTTTATCTTCGATTTTTACCCACGTGCGCAAACCACACGAGCCCACCTTCCGTGAGGCGGGGATCTGGTCGATTTTTTACGTTACGCTTGCGCTCCTCTTCGGCGTCGGCGTTTGGCACTTCTGGGACCGGCAGCACGGCATCGAGTATTTCGCGGGCTTCATCACCGAAAAAAGCCTGTCAGTCGACAACCTTTTCGTGTTCGTCATCATCATGCGGTCCTTCGCGGTGCCACGCGCCTTCCAGCAGAAGGCTCTGCTCATCGGCATCGTCATGGCGCTGGCCATGCGCGGCATCTTCATCGCGCTCGACGCGGCGGCGATTGAGCGCTTCTCTTGGGTGTTTTACATCTTCGGCCTGTTCCTGATCTACACGGCCTACAAGCTTGCCAAGGAGAGCATGACGACCGTCAAGTCGACGGAGGAGGCCTACGAGCCGAACGCCATTGTCCTCTATGTCCAGCGCCACCTGCCGACCGTGCCGGATTTCCGGGGCAATGCGCTGACGGTCATCGAGAACGGCAAGCGATATTTCACGCCGATGTTCATCGTTATCCTAGCGCTCGGCATGACGGATCTGCTCTTCGCGCTCGACTCGATCCCGGCGATCTACGGCCTCACGGATGCACCCTACATCGTCTTCGCCGCCAATGCCTTCGCGCTTTTGGGTCTTCTGCAACTCTACTTCCTGCTTGGGGGGCTGCTCGACCGGCTCGTCTATCTGGGCATAGGGCTGTCGCTGATCCTGGCCTTCATCGGAGGCAAGCTGATCATTCACGCCATGAAGGCCAATACGCTGCCCTTCCTCAACGGCGGGCAGCCGATCGAGGGCCTTCCGCATATCGAGACCGAGTTCTCGTTCATGGTGATCATCGGCATCCTCGTCGTGACAACGGTGTTGAGTCTCATGAAGAGCCGCCGCGACGACCGCATGAACGAAAAGGGCATGTGAGCCCAGAACGGCCGGCCCTCCGGGGCCGGTCGCACCTATCCGTGCAACAGGTCACCAATTCGACGATCATTCGAGGGTCACCGCGAGGAGGATGGGGAACGCGGGCTTATCCCAAATAGCCGCCCGTCGTTCGCAACCCTTAGCCCATCCGCTTTGCAGGATCGAACTGCCGCTCGATGCACCTGAGGCATTGTCGCCTTTGCTAAGGCATCGATAGCTATAAAGTACGAAAGCGGTCATGCCACTCCGAAGTCAGCTCCACTGAAGTCTCTGCAAGGTGATTGTTTGAATGCAGAAGCGCATGCGTACCATTTTGCTGATGTGCTTCGCCAGTTGGACAACTCGCCCACCGAGTGGTCATGGTGATGGATCATCTGACGGGCCGGACAAAGCTATAACAGCCGACGCCTGATGGTGCCTTTCGTTGAACACCAAACACCTCTTCGAACCGGATCTTCGATCCTTGGGCCTGAGGAGTCCAAATGACTTTTCCAACTTTCTCTTATTCCATTACCAGTGCCATAAGCGAAAGCCCGGCGCTCTTCCTGTACAATAAGAAAAGGTTCGGCATAAAAATAGCGCAAGACGATGCATATGACACTATGATGAACGATTTTTCTGGGTCGGATGTGCAACTCAAGTCAGGCATTCGATGCTTGGATCGGAGCGTCCATGATCCGCGCCCGCAGTGCCCCGTCGGGTGGGCGTGGGCATGAAGATGTTGCGGGCATTCTGGCGGGGGGATCTGCCGCTGGCCGAAGCCTTCTGGACCTGGACGGTCATCATCGGCTTGGCGCTCAACCTGTCGACGACCATTGCCCTCCTGACACTCATAAGCCTCGACCACCCGTGGCTGGCGGTGGTTGCAGGCTATTCGGTCTCGGTCCCCTATAACATCATGGCGGTCATCGGCACTTGGCGATCCGCTGAGCGGTATCAGGGTCCTGATATACATGCCGATCTAGGCCGGGGGGCTAGCGTCATGCTGATGGCCCTGTTGAGCATGATTTAGGCCAGATCCTGACCAGGTGCCTTGTGGGATACGCCAAGACGTCTTTTCGGCATCGCTTTTTTGGACAGCCCTTGATCCACGTCAATGAGGATGACGAGCAGATGCGGTAGTATTCTGCTGGT
>NZ_BBPH01000223.1 GCF_000787695.1 Paracoccus sp. PAMC 22219
CAGGATCAGCTCCTTGACCTCGGCCCAGGTGCGGTCGAACGTCTCGCGCCCCCGGACATAAGTGTCGCGGTTGAACTCGCGGTAGTCGGCCTCGTAGATGCCGTTCACCTGCTCTCCGGCCTGGCCCACCATGGCGGTCAGTTCCTGACGATAGGTGGTCATAAAATCGCCGAAATAGGCCTGGATCACATTGGCCAGATCGGTCTGCTGACCGGCCTCGAAGCGGGTGATGATGGCGCGGACGGCATCCCATTCAAACCGCATCTCGGGCAGGCCGTCGCGGCGACGGGCGGTATTCTCTCCATCCTCGACGCTGGCGAAGGTGGAGTAGAGCATGTCGAAGAACCGGCCCGTCGAATCGAACTCCAGGAAGGTCGCACCCAAGGGCACCAGCAGGATATCGGCAGCAGCCAAGGCGTTGATCGTCAGGTAGCCAAGGGCAGGGGGCGTGTCGATGATGATGATGTCATAATCGTCCACCACCCCGTCATGGGTCAGCCCGTTCGACAGCGCGTCCCACAGCGGCCAGCCGCGCAGGCCCATCCGCCAGACCGGCACCTGGAATTCAGCCCAGTACAGGTTCAGCTGCGCGCCGAGCAGGTCGATATTGGGCCAGTGAGTCTTCTGGATCAGGTCGCGGGCGCCGATCTTGAGCGCCTCGGTCAGGGTCTCGTCGAAGGGCAGGGGGGGCTGGTTGCGGGCCTCGCGGACGCGGTTTTCATCTTGCAAAGCAAGGGCATAGTCCTTGGCCAGCAGTGGGAAGGCGGTGGACCATTCGTCCGTGACCTGCCCGCCCATGATCGAGGTCATGCTGCCTTGGCTGTCCAGGTCGATGACCAGCACCTTGTAGCCGTCCAGTGCCGCGGACATGGCCAGATGGGCGGCGGTCGACGTCTTGCCGACGCCGCCCTTGAAGTTCGCGACGCCAAGATCTTGGCCGGTAGGCCCTCGGGACGCCACGGGCGGTATTCGCGGTCGGCGGCACCTTCCTCGGCGAAGTGGTCGCGCAGGCGCAGGACGTCGTCCAGGGTGAACCATTTCGAGTTCCCCTCGCCGACGCCTTGGGGCAGGTCGGGGTTCTTGCGCAGCACGCGGCGGAAATGCGCGGTTGCGACGGGGATCAGATAGCGGCAGATCTCCCAAGTGGAAAAGCGGCGCAGGCGCTTGCGCCCGTCGGGGGCATAGCCGCGCTCTGCCAGGTCCTGCCGCCCGCGGGCAGCGAAGGCTGCGGCCTTGGCGAATCGGGCGGTGCCGATGGGCTCTGACAGGCGCTTTGCGGCACGGGCGGGGTCTATGCTGAAATAGGGGGGAAGCGGCTCTTTGCCTGACATCTCGTTCCTGCTGCGATGTATCGTGTTCCGAGGCGTACTGCACTTTCTATCGCACATCGATAGGCAGTTGGGAACAGAATTGCCCGGTTTCGCCGCGAAACCTTATCCAAATCAGGAAAAGCAGCCCCATAAAGCTTGTATCTTGTTTAGGGACTTTAGAGTCTTTGCGAATGATGATTCCTGATATTTCAATAACCTGTGCCTAATCAGGGACCCGGATACGGGGCGAAGGGGACCCTTCTGCGGGATGAGGGGTGCCCGCGAACGGGGGGAAGGGCGCCGATTCGCGGGTTGAGGGGTGCCGGGGAACGGGAGGGGCCTGTTTGGACCCGAAAAACCCTGCAGGAGGGCATTTCATGGCCCGCGCGATCCCGGAAATGGGTTCCTTTGGCCCGCCGCCGCCTGCCAAGGTGCCCGTCTGCGGGACCGCAAAAATCAGGGCAAGGGTGCCTGAAAGGCTGTTGCCGGAGGGTTCCTTTTGCGGCAGCATGGGGGCAGGCAGGACAATGGCAGACCTCATGGACGATATTCCCCGCGACCAGCTGTCCGGCGCGCTTAGACGTGGTGCGGTCAAGAAGCACGTGGCGGCGATCCATGTGTCGGGCAAGCTGACGCTGCTGCAGCGCAAGCTGTCCAACGTGCTGCTGCTCAATGCCTATGACACGCTGATGTCGCGGCCCAGCCATCAGATCGACGCGCGGACCTGTGCCTGATGATCGGGTACAACAGCAACGACATGGACACGCTGAAGCAGTCGCTGCGCGGGCTGGTGGAGACCGTCGCGGAATGGGACATGCTGGACGACAAGGGCCGACAGGAATGGGGCGTGTCCAGCCTGCTGAGCTATGCCAAGCTGAAGGGCGGGATCTGCGAATACGCCTATTCCCCGGCGCTTGCCGAGAAGCTGCACGACCCCAAGGTGTTCGCGCTGATCAACCTGAACATGCAGCGGCGGTTCACCTCCGGGCATGCGCTGGCGCTGTACGAGAACTGCTATCGCTTTGTGCGGACCGGATCGACGGGGTGGTGGCCGCTGGACCTGTTCCGGCGGCTGATGGGGGTCGAGGGGTCGGCCTATTACGAGGTGTTCAAGCAGCTGAACGCCAAGATCATCAAGCCCGCCGTGACCGAGGTGAACAAGACCAGCAACATCATCCTGACGCCCGAGACCAAGAAGCAGGGCAGGGCGGTCACCCATATCCGGTTCCTGATCAAGGAGAACCCGCAGCTGGCGATCCTGGACATGGACGACGGCGAGGGGGCGCGCCACGGCGAGGTCTATGTCCGGCTGCGCGCGCTTGGCGTCAGCGACCGGTTGGCGCGGCAATGGCTGTCGGCGCATGGCGAGGAGGTCGTGGCGGCCAAGCTGGATTATGTCGAGGCGCGGCGGAACGTGGTCAGCAAGGTGGGATACCTCAGCGCCGCGCTGGACGGGGATTTCGGTGCGCCCGACCCGGTGACGGTCGAGCCGCCCAACCCGCAGGCCGAACGGCTGCGCCGCATCCTGGAGGTGATCCGCCAGCGCACGCCGACGCAGCGCGACGCCGACCGGCGGCTGTTCCTGAGCCAGCTGACCGACCGCGCCGCGCGCGCCGATTTCGAGCGCCACGCTGGATGTCGCCGCTGAACGCCGCCCGGATCGGGGCGTTCTGGGAGGACATGTCGCCGGGTCTGTTCGGCTAGGGCATGACCAGCAGATAGCGGGTCGAGCGGCCGCCTTCGGGGCCGCGGCGCAGGATTCCGGCGGCTTCCAGTTCGGTCAGATCGCGCGTGGCGGTCGCGGCAGAGACGCCCGCGATGCGCCCGTAGGGGGCGGCCGAGATGCCTTGGGCCACGCGGGCCGGGCCTTCGGCGAACAGGCGGCGCAGGACGCGTTCGGCGCGTGGTGCGGGGCGGTGGCGCAGGAAGAAGGCGTTGCGCGCGACCAGGAAGCGGGCATCAGTGACCGCATCGTCGACCCCCGCGATCAGCCGGTCCAGGAACCACAGCACGAAGGGGGTCGCATCGATCGCGCCGCCCGCCACCTGTCGCCCGGCCTGCAGCGCCGCGTAATAGCCGCGCTTGTCGGCCTCTATCTGGCGCGACAGCGAGAAGGGCAGGGCGGCCCCGTCGCGCGCGAAGACATGTTCGACCAGAGCGCGGCCAAGCCGACCGTTGCCGTCCGAGAAGGGGTGGATGGATTCGAACCACAGATGCGCCAGCGCCGCGCGGATCGGGGCGGGGCGGCCGTCGGTCTGCAGGGCCGTCAGAAAATCGTCCATCATTGCGGGGACGCGGTCGGCGGGGGGGCGGCATAGAGGACCTCGTCCCGGCCGGCGGTCGCGCTGCGGGTGATGATTATGGCAAAGCGGCGCCAGCGGCCCTTGTCCTCGACCTCCAGCCCGTGGAACAGCAGGCGGTGCCAGTGCCACAGGGTGGGCGTGTCCAAGGGCGGCCCGCCCGCGCGGGCCTGCAGCATCAGGTCGGCGATGGCGTCGCTGCGCCGCACGGGTTCGGCGCCGCGATGGGCCATCGACGCCACGACCGAGGCCTGGACCTGGGCCGCGGGCAGGCTGGCCCCCTCGATCGCGAAGGAGGCGACGGCCTCGGTGGTGACGGCGCGCAGGAAGGCCTCGCGCCGTTCGTCGGGGGTCAGGGCGTGGTGCAGGCCGGTGATGGCGCCAAGACGTGCGGAAAACGCCGCCAGCCGCCCTTCGGTCAGGGACGGGTCGTGGCGGAAATTCGGCCAGGCATGGCTTTCCCAGATCTGCATGAGGGGATTATGGCGGTTATTCGCATCATGACAAGGCGTTTCATGATGCGAATAACCCGCGCAATCGCCTCAGCCGCGTTGCGCCACCAGCGGATGGGACAGCGCGGTTTCGATGCCGCGCAGTTCGGCCAGGCCTTTCAGCCGCCCGATGGCGGGATAGCCGGGCTGCGCCTTGCGGGACTGGTCGTCCAGAATGTCCTGGCCGTGGTCGGGGCGGAAGGGGATCTGCCAGTCGGCGCGACCCTGTACGCGGCGGCGGCTCTCCTCCGCCAGGATGGCGGCGATCATCGCGACCATGTTGGTATTGCCCTCAAGATGAGCGGCCTCGTGGAAGGACCCGCCCAGATGGGTCTCCTCCAGCGCGACGTTGCGCAGGTGCAGGAAATGCACGCGGTCGCCCATGCGGGCCATCATGCCGGGCAGGTCGTTGTCGGCGCGCGCGCCAAGCGATCCGGTGCACAGCGTGATGCCGTTGGCGGACAGGTCGACCGCATCCATGACGGCGCGATAGTCGGCCTCGGTCGACATGATGCGGGGCAGGCCCAGCAGCGGAAAGGGCGGATCGTCGGGGTGGCAGCACAGGCGCATGCCCAGCTCCTGCGCCAGGGGCGTCACCTCGGCCAGGAAATCGACCAGATGGGCGCGCAGGCGGGCGGGGCTGATGTCGTCGTAGCGCGCCAGGTGGTCCTTGACGTCGTCCAAGGTCATGCGTTCGGCGGCGCCGGGCAGGCCGAAGACCACGTTGCCGGTCAGCTGGTCGCGGCGGTCGTCCGACATGGTGGCCAGCCGCGCGCGGGCAGTTTCGGCGACCTGCGGGGCATAGTTGTCGGCGGCCCCGCGGCGCTGCAGGATGAACAGGTCGAAGGCCGCGAAATCGATCGCGTCATAGCGCATGCAGGTCGCGCCATTGGGCAGCCTGTAGGCCAGGTCGGTCCGCGTCCAGTCCAGGATCGGCATGAAGTTGTAGCAGATGACCCGCAGGCCCGCGGCGTGCAGGTTGCGCATCGAGGTCTTCCAGGCCTCGACATGGGCGCGCCAGTCGCCGGTCTGGCGCTTGATGTCCTCGGATACGGGCAGGCTCTCGACGACCTCCCATGCGAGGCCGGAGGGGGCGCCGTCGCGCATCACGGCCAGCTGGGCCTGGCGTTCCGCGATCTGGTCGGGCTGCCAGACCTGTCCGGTGGGGACGTGGTGCAGGGCGGTCACGACGCCTTGGACGCCCGCCTGCAGCATGTCGTCGACGGACACCAGGTCCTTGGGTCCGAACCAGCGCCAGGTCTGTCTCATGATTGGGTCTCTCTGTCAGCGAAGGAAAGTTGGACCTTGACCGATTGCGCGCGGTCGTAGGCGGTGCGGAACGCCGCATCGGCCTGGGTCATCGGGAAGGTGGCGGTGATGATCGGGCGCGGGTCGATGGCGCCCGTGCCGATCAGCGCGACGGCATCGGCGAATTCCGTGTCGAACCGGTGAGAGCCCGCGAACAGGATCTCCTTGCCGACCATCAGGTTCAGGGGCAGGGGCGTGGGCCCCGCGACGCCGACCTGGACCAGCGCGCCAAGCGGGCGCAGGCAGGCCACCGCGTCGCGGATGGCAGATGCTGCCGCCGAGCATTCGAAGACCAGATCGACCCGACCCTTGCCCTGTTGCCAGAGGGCCAGCCCCTGCGGGTCGGCCACGGGGTTCACGGCGTGGTCGGCGCCCATCCGGAGCGCGACGGCCAGCGTCGCGTCCTGGATGTCGGTCACGATGATCGTCGCGGCCCCGCGCAGGCGGGCCACCGCCACGCACAGCGCGCCGATGGGACCTGCGCCCGTGACCAGCACGGTCTTGCCGGTCAGGGGGCCGGCGATCGCCTCGGCCCGGTTGGCGGCGTGCAGGCACACGGCCAGCGGTTCCGCGCAGGCGGCGGCGCCGGGGGTGACGGTGTCGGGCAGGGGATGGCATTGCGCGGCGCCGATGGTCATGGCGTCGCGGAACATCCCCTGTTCGTGCGGCAGATACATCGCCGATCCCTTGAACCGCATCGCCATGCAGTGATGCGGCAGGCCTGTCTGGCAGAACTCGCAGGTCCCGCAGGGATGCGAGGGGTTCATCGCGACCAGCTGGCCCACGGCCAGCCCGGTCACGTCCGGGCCCACGGCCTCGACCCGGCCCGCAGCCTCGTGGCCCAGGATGATCGGTTCGCGCACGCGGATGGTGCCGATGCCGCCGTCCTGCCAGTAATGCAGGTCCGATCCGCAGATGCCGCCCGCCAGGACGGCGACGCGGACCTGATCCGGGCCTGGGTCAGGCAGGTCGGCGGTGGCGATGGTCAGGTCGTCCTGGCCGTTCAGGCGGACGCATCGGGTCTGGGTCATGGTGCCCTCTTACGGCATCAGGCGGTTGGGCAGCCAGGTGGACAGCGGCGGGAAATAGCTAACCATCAGCAGCATGATCAGGTTCGTGATGATATAGGGCGTGATCGCCCGGATCACCGGCGACAGTGGCAGGCGCGCGATGTTGGCGGCCACGAACAGGCACACCCCCACCGGCGGCGTGGTCAGCCCGATCATCAGGTTCATCACCGCGAAGACCGCGAAATGCAGCGGATCGATGCCCACGGCCAGGGCCAGCGTCTGCAGGGGCACGAACAGGATGATCAGCGCCGCGATGGTTTCCATGAACATGCCGACGAACAGCAGCAGCAGGTTGATCAGCAGGATCACCAGGAACTTGTTGTCGGTGATGGACAGCACCCCGTCGGCCAGCATCTGCGGGATGCGTTCCGACACCAGGATCCAGCCAAAGACGTTGGCCGTGCCCACCAGCACCAGGATCCCGGCAGAGCTGATGGCGCTATTGGTGATGATCCGCGGGATCGCCCGCAGGGGCAGTTCGCGATAGATGAACAGGCCCACCAGCATCGCGTAAAGGCAGGCCACGATGGCGGTTTCGGTGGGGGTGGTGATGCCGGTCAGAAGCCCGCCCACGATCAGCACCGTCATGGCGATGGCCCAGATCGCCCCGGTGAACGAGGTGAACAGTTCGCGCAGGCCCTGCCAGGGTTCGCGGGGAAAGCCGTGCTTGCGGGCCAGGATGACGGTGGTGACCATCATCGCAAGCCCCATCAGGATGCCCGGAATGGCGCCGCCCAGAAACAGCTTGCCCACCGACATGCCCGACAGCGAGCCCACGATGATCATCGGCACGCTTGGCGGGATCATCGGCCCCACCGTCGACGACGCCGCGGTGACGGCGGCGGAAAATGCACCGGGATAGCCCGCGCGTTTCATGCCGGGGATCATCATGCCGCCGACCGAGGCCACGTCGGCCACCGCCGTGCCCGAGATGCCGCCGAACAGCATGGAGGCCGCGATGTTGGCCTGCGCCAGCCCGCCGCGCATCCATCCGACCAGCGCGTTGGCAAAGCGGATGATGCGTTCGGTGATGCCGCCCGAATTCATCAGGTTGCCCGCCAGGATGAAGCCCGGAATGCACAGCAGCACAAAGCTGTCCATGCCAGCGTACATCTTTTGCGGGATCACCACCAAGGGGATGTCCGCGAACAGCAGATAGGCCATGGATGACAGGCCAAGCGTCACCGCCACCGGCAGGCCGATGGCCAGCCCCAGCACGAACACGCCCAGAAGCAGGGTCAGTCCCATCACAGGTCCTCCGATATCGGGATGGCGCGCCCGTCATGGCGGCCGGTCAGCATTTCGAAGACGCGCATCAGCGCCCACAGGCCAAGCGTCGCGAACAGGACCAGCATCGAGGCGTGCAGGAAATCCATCCGCCATCCCAAGGACGGCGCGGTCTGGCGCACGCCCACGCGGGTGTATTGCCACGCCGCCGCCAGCAGGCCGCAGGCGAAGAGCGCGGTCAGCACCGCGCTGGTCAGCCGCAACAGCCACGGCCAGCGGCCCGGCAGGCTTTCGCACAGAAGGTCCACGTTCACCATGTCGCCGCTGCGCAGTGCCAGCCCGGCCCCGAAGGCGCCGATGTAGATCAGGCAGAACCGGGTCAGTTCCTCGGTCCAGACGGGGGCGGTGGACAGGAAGGTGCGTGCAAAGACCTGCAGCAGGACCGATGCCGACAAAAGCAGGAACGCCGCGAGGATCAGAAGGCGGCACAGCCCCTCCAACCCCTTGAATGCCTGTGTCATGGGATGTCTCCGGGGGGCGGACGGGGCCAAATTGCCCCGCCGCCTTGCCATCAGTTGTTGAAGATCTGTTCGGCCAGCGGGCGGATGTCCGCGGCCACGGCACCGATCACCGCGTCGCGGGCGGCATCGGCAAAGGCCTGCTGGTCGACCTCGACGAAGGTGACGCCAGCGGCTTCCAGTTCGGCGACCAGTTCCTGTTCGTCGGCCATGAACAGCGCGCGTTCGAATTCCTGGGTGCTGTCGGCGGCGGCCTGCACGGCGGCCTGGTCGGCCTCGGACAGCTTGTTCCAGGCGTTCTCAGAGATGGTCAGATAGATCCAGGACCGGACGTGTTCGGTCAGGTTCACGGTCTTCTGCACCTCGTAGAAGCCGCCGGACTGGAACAGCGCCAGCGGGTTTTCCTGCCCCTCGATCGTGCCGTTCTGCAACGAGGTGAACACCTCGGAGAAGGCCATCGGCGTGGGGTTCGCGCCAAGCGCCTGCCAGGCGGTCACGAACAGCGGCACGTTGGGCACCCGCAGCTTGAAGCCGTTCAGCTCGGCCGGGGTGGTGATGGGGCGGTTGGCCGACAGGTTGCGCGGGCCGCGCGCGAAATAGGTCAGGGGGCGGATGTCGGCATTGGCGATGATCTCGGCCTCGATCTGGTCGCCGATCTCGCCCGCGGCGACGTCGTCCATGTGCTCCAGCGAGCGGTAGGCATAGGGCAGCGCCAGCAGCGCGGCCTTGGGCGCCCAGTTCTGCAGGCTCTCGCCGGTGATGGTCATGTCGGCGGTGCCCAGCTGCATGCCGTTGATGACGTCGATCTCCTTGCCCAGGGATTCGTTGGGGAACACCTGGACCTCGACCCGGCCTTCGGTGCCGGCGGCGACCTCTTCGGCGAAATGCAGGGCGGCCTGGTGCCAGATGTTCTCCTCGTTGGCCAGGTGGCCCAGCTTCAGCGTGACGTCGGCGGCCATCGCAGTGCTGGTGGTCAGGGCCGCGGCCAGGGTGATGGCGATCATGCGGGTCGGTGTCATGGTGTCCTCCTCCAAGGATTGTCCGGCGGGGCCGGGATCAGGTGAAATAGTCGGGGCAGTCAGCCCGGATGACCGGCAGGTCGTCCAGGATGCCGCGCAGGTGGGTGCGGATGGCGGCCTCGGCGCGGGGCGCGTCGCCCGCCCGGATGCCCGCGACCAGCGCGCGATGCTGGTCGATCAGGCGGTCGACGGGGAAATGCCGGCTGGACAGAAAGCGCACGCGATCCATCTGGGCCTTCATCTCGACCACAACGCGCCAGGCGCTGGCCTTGCCGGCGCTTCGGCCAAGGTGCGGTGGAATAGCTCGTCCGCGTCGATGAAATCGCGGGCCGAGCCGCCGATCAGGTCCATCTGGCGGGTCAGCTGCCCGTCCAGATCGGCGATCAGCGCGGGGTCCGGGTCGGCGGCCAGCAGCTTGACGATGTCGGCCTCGATCGCCTCGCGCACGAAGCGCGCGTCCATCACGGCCGCCAGCGAAATGCGCGTGACGAAGGTCCCCCGCTGCGCGCGCACGTCCAGCAGGCCCTGGGCCGCCAGCGCGATGAACGCCTCGCGGACGGGCTGGCGGCTGACGCCGTATTGCTGGGCGGTCTCGACCTCGGACAGGCGGGTGTCGGGGGGCAGGACGTTGTCCATGATCGCCGCGCGCAACCGGTCGGCCAGCTGCGACGCCGCGTTGACGCGGGTCTGGGGCAGCGGCTCGGGGCGGGTCCGGAACGGCGTGGCCATGGTGATCTCCTCCGCCGCCGTTGATACACTATACTACCATACCAGTAAAGGGCGTTTTCGGGATGCCGGGTGCGGGTGGGCGCGCTATGCTGGGCCGGAACGGACACGGAGGGCGTGATGACGGTCACGAATCAGGACGAGCTGGAGGGGTTGCAGGCCATCGGCCGCATCGTGGCCACGACCCTGCAGACGATGGCCGGTGCAATGGAGCCGGGCATGACCACGCGCGAACTGGACGGCATCGGCCGCGCCCTGCTGGAGCGCGAGGGCGCCGTGCCCGCGCCCGAGGCGACCTATGGCTTTCCCGGCGCGACCTGCATCAGCGTCAACGAGGAGATCGCCCACGGCATTCCCGGCGACCGGGTGATCGCCGCGGGCGATCTGGTCAACATCGACGTATCCGCGTCCAGGGACGGGTTCTTTGCCGATACCGGGGCCAGTTTCGGCATGGGCGCGGTGGCGCCCGCCATCGACCGGCTGTGCCGCGACGGTCGGCGCGCGATGCAGGTCGGCATCGCGCAGGTGGGCGCCGACAAGCCGCTGGACGGGATCGGCAACGCCATCGGCCGGTTCGCCGCCGCCCGCGGCTATACGCTGATCCGCAACCTGGCCAGCCACGGCGTGGGCCGCGCCCTGCACGAGGTGCCCGAGGTCATCGCCACCTGGCCCACCAAGGGCGACCACCGCCGCATCGATCGCGGCCTGGTCCTGACGGTCGAGCCGTTCCTGTCGCGCGGCGGTGTGCGCGCCGCCGAGGGGCGTGACGAATGGACCCTGTTCAGCCAGCCGCGCGCGCCCGTCGTGCAATACGAACACACCGTCGTCGCCACCGACCGCGGCGCGATCATCGTCACCCTGCCGCACTGACCGCCCCGGACGGCTGCCCACGGATCGGGCAGTTTGCTGCAGCACCCCCCGGCGCGGGCGGGCGGGGCTTGCCATCGCTCCGCGCGCGGTCGTCAGTGGCGGGATGGAGCGGCTGTCAATCATCGTGGTCGAACGCGACCGGGACCGGGCGATCAGGATCGTCGACGGGCTGCGTGCGTCCGGCGACCACCAGATCACCGTCATTGCCGAGCAGACGGGCCTGGCGCGGCGCATCGCGCAGGCACAGCCCGACATCGTGCTGATCGACGTGGCCGACCCGTCGCGCGACGTGCTGGAGGAGCTGGCGCTGGCCTCGGGGCCGCTGGACCGGCCGGTTGCGATGTTCGTGGACCGGTCCGACGAACAGCTGACCCGCGCCGCGATCGAGGCGGGCGTGTCCGCCTATGTCGTCGACGGGCTGCAGCGCGACCGGATCAAGCCGATCCTGGACGCGGCCATCGCGCGGTTCCACCTGTTCCACAAGATGCGCGCCGAACTGGCCGCCACCAAGGCCGCGCTGGAGGAGCGCAAGATCATCGACCGCGCCAAGGCCATCCTGATGAAGGCGCGCGGCATCGACGAGGAGGCGGCATACGTCCTGCTGCGCAAGACCGCGATGGACCAGAAGCGCCGCGTGGCCGACATCGCCCAGCAGCTGGTGATGGCGGCGGGGCTGCTGACATGACCGACCGCCTGCGCCTTGGCTATGTCCCCCTCACCGATGCCGCGCCCCTGATCATCGCCCGCGAACTGGGTTTCGCCGCCGAGGAGGCGCTGGACCTGGACCTGGTCCGCGCGGGCAGTTGGGCGCAATGCCGCGACATGCTGGGCACCGGAGCCGTGGTCGCGGCGCACATGCTGGTGCCGCTGCCCATCGCGCAGGGGCTGGGGCTGGGCCCGGCCTTCCCCGACCTGGACCTGCTGATGATCCTGTCGCAGGGCGGGCAGGCCATCGCGGTGTCGCGGGCGATCGCCGCGCGGCTGCGCGAGCAGGGCCACGGGTTCGATTTCCGCGACCCGCGGGCGGCGCGCGATGCCTTGGACCGCGCGCATCCGGGGCCGCTGCGGTGGGGTGCCGTTCCCGTTCTCGACCCAAGCCGAGCTGGTGCGGCACTGGCTGGACGGGACCGCGCTGGCGGGGCGGCTGTCCATCCACACAGTGCCGCCGCCCGCTGATGGCCGATGCGCTGGCCGCCGGAGAGGTCGACGCCTATGCGTCGGAGAGCCCTGGGCGTCGCGCGCGGTGGACGCGGCGTGGGC
>NZ_BBPH01000222.1 GCF_000787695.1 Paracoccus sp. PAMC 22219
GCCTGCCCACCAACCGCGCCGTTTGGACGGGGCGGCTGCGGGTTCGGGCTGGGCCTCCTCCGCTTTGGCGGGGGCGGCCTCGACGGGGGCTGCGGCGGTCTCGACCAGCGCCTCGGCCACCACTTCGGCGGCGACGGGCGCGGCGTTCACGCCGGGCAGCGCGTCGGCGCGGGCATCCTGGCTGTCCTGCAGGTCCACGACCTCGGCCAAGGGGTAGGCATCGACGGGCTTTCTGGACCGCGACCGACCGCGCGACCGGGTGCGGGTGCGACCGGCGGGAGCCTCCTCCTCGGCTTGCGGGGCATCGGCTTCGGCCTGATCGTCGGCAGCGGCGACGGGTTCGGCGGCGGCGGGGCTGCCACGTCCTCGTCGGACTGGTCCTCGCCATCGTCGTCCTGATCGTCATCTGCGCGCATATCCTCGCCCTCGGGGCGATCGCCGGATTTCCGGCGACGACGACGACGGCGGCGGCGCGACCGACCCTCTCCATCCGCATCGGGATCGGCCGGACGCTCTGCACGCGGTTCGGCTGCGGCCTCGGGCGCTCGGCGACCTCGGTCACGGGCTCGTCCTGCGGTTCCGCGACGTCCAGATCCTCCTCTTCGTCGATGCTGGCCATCAGGTCGGCATTGACGCCCAGGGGAACATGGCTGGGCTCGGGCAGCACGCGGGTCGCGGTCTTGAACTTCTCGATCGCGAAATCGGGCGATACCAGGGCCGGGTCGGCCTCGACCCGCACGGACAGGCCGTAACGCGCCTCGATGCCTGCGACATGCTCGCGTTTCGCGTTCATCAGGAAGTTGGCGACGGCGACGGGCGCCTTGACCAGAACCTCGCGCGACCGCTTGCGGGTGCCCTCGTCCTCGATGGCGCGCAGGATGGTCAGCGCCAGGCTGTCATCGCTGCGGATCAGGCCGGTGCCGTGGCAATGCGCACAGGGCTGCGTGGTCGATTCCAGCATGCCGGGGCGCAGGCGCTGGCGCGACATCTCCATCAGGCCGAACCCCGAGATGCGGCCGATCTGGATGCGGGCGCGGTCGGATTTCAGCTTGTCCTTGATGCGCTTTTCCACGGCGGCGTTGTTGCGACGCTCGTCCATGTCGATGAAGTCGATGACGATCAGCCCGGCCAGATCGCGCAGACGCAACTGGCGGGCAACCTCGTCGGCGGCCTCCAGGTTGGTCTTGAGCGCGGTCTCCTCGATCGAGCCTTCCTTGGTGGCCCGACCCGAGTTCACGTCGATGGCGACCAGCGCCTCGGTGATGCCGATGACGATATAGCCGCCCGATTTCAGCTGCACGACCGGGTTGAACATGCCCGCCAGATAGCTTTCGACCTGGAACCGCGCGAACAGCGGCATCTGGTCCTGATAGTGCTTCACGCTGTCGGAATGCGTCGGCATGATCATCTGCATGAAGTCGCGCGCCGCCTGATAGCCGCGCTCGCCCTCGACCAGGACCTCGTCGATATCCTTGGAATACAGGTCGCGAATGTTGCGCTTGATCAGGTCGCCTTCCTCATAGATGGCGGCCGGCGCGATCGACTTGAAGGTCAGGTCGCGGATCTGCTCCCACAGGCGCAGCAGGTATTCGTAATCGCGGCGGATCTCCATCCGGGTGCGTTCGCTGCCCGCGGTGCGGATGATCAGGCCGGCGCCCTTGGGCACATCAAGTTCGCCCGCGATGTCCTTGAGTTTCTTGCGATCCGCGGCGTTGGTGATCTTGCGGCTGATGCCGCCGCCACGCGCGGTGTTGGGCATCAGGACGCAATAGCGGCCGGGCAGCGACAGGTAGGTGGTCAGCGCCGCACCCTTGTTGCCACGCTCCTCCTTGACGACCTGGACCAGCATGATCTGGCGGACCTTGACGACTTCCTGGATCTTGTAGCGGCGGGCGCGCGGCTTGCGCGGCGCGCGGACCTCCTCGGTCACGTCCTCGTCGGCGACCGATTCGATCTCGTCATCCTTGTCGGACGCGTCCTGGCCGGCGTCGTCGGTCGTCGTCTCGTCGGACGTCTCGACCGCCTCGGCGCGGGGCTTGCGGCGCGAACGGCCACGCTCCTCCTCGGCCTCCTGGGCCTCGGCATCGGCGCGTTCCTCGGCCTTCAGCGCCTCGCGGTCGGCCGCGGGGATCTGGTAATAGTCCGGGTGGATTTCCGCGAAGGCCAGAAAGCCGTGGCGGTTTCCGCCGTAATCCACGAAGGCCGCCTGCAGCGAGGGTTCGACCCGCGTGATCTTGGCCAGGTAGATGTTCCCGGCGATCTGGCGCCGGTTGGCCGTCTCGAAATCAAATTCCTCGACTTTGGTTCCATCGACCACGACCACCCGAGTTTCCTCGGCATGGGTGGCGTCGATCAGCATTTTCATTGCCATTGTTATGTCTTTCGCGCAGCCGAAGGCCGGGCGGCGCCGAAGGCATCCCCCGGTTCGGTCTGCGGTATGATAAGGACACGGGCGCGTCACCGTCGAAGACGTCCGGGCCGACGGGGCATCTTGCCCGCCCGTCCCGAAGTCTGCCGTCCAAAGCGCGCGTCATCGCGTCTGTTCCCTAGGATGGCCCGATGCCGCAAGGCGGGGCCGCTGTTCATCTGACCCCCTGCGCCGTCCCGCAATGCGGTGGCGCGACGGAGGCTTGGTTTTCCGCGGGACACATGGCTGCCCGATATCGGGATCAGAGGTGCCGCGCTGCGAAACTTTCGGCGCGTGGCAACCCCCGGTTGCGGGCAGCCCTGCGCATGGGGCCAACATAGCGGTGGAACCCACCAAAATTCAATGCAGAAAACGATCCGGGCCCGGCATGGGCGATTTTGCGGCAACCGCGCAACGTCACGCAGCATTAACAGATTTTTCACGCGACCGTCGCAGCCTGTCCCTAGTCCGGTATCGACCGGGAACGGAGGCCGCGATGCCCGTGATGCGGATGGATGCCGACCAGCCTGTGGCCCCTGCCCTGCGGGAGGCCGCGCGCCGCCTGCCCGCCGGTGCGCCGGTCCTGGTGATGCTGCACGGCTATCGCTATTCCCCGGCCCGTCCGGCGCATGACCCGCATCGCCACATCCTGTCGCCCCAGACCGGTCCCGGCGGCATATCCTGGCCGCAGCAACTGGGCTTTTGCGGCGATCCGGCCGAGGGCCTGGGCGCTGGCCTGCGGGTGGGAGGCGCGGGGCCGCTGCGCCAGGCCTATGACCCGCGCC
>NZ_BBPH01000221.1 GCF_000787695.1 Paracoccus sp. PAMC 22219
TGCGCGGTCGAGATCGTGATCCCGCGGGCCTTCTCTTCGGGCGCGCCGTCGATCTGGTCATAGGCGCGGAATTCGCCGAAGTACTTCGTGATAGCCGCCGTCAGCGTCGTCTTGCCGTGGTCAACGTGGCCGATCGTGCCGATGTTGACGTGCGGTTTGTTCCGTTCAAACTTTGCCTTGCCCATGGAATGGCTCCTTGTTCTTCAATGCTTGTAAAGTGGCGGGGCATGACGCCCCGCCGCAAGATCAGGCGTATTTCTTCTGGATCTCGTCCGAGATGTTCTGCGGAACGGCCTCGTAGTGGTCGAACTGCATCGAGAACACCGCACGGCCCGACGACATCGAACGCAGGTTGTTGATGTAACCGAACATGTTGGCCAGCGGCACGAAGCAGTCGATGACGTTCGCGTTGCCGCGGCTGTCCTGCCCCCGGACCATGCCACGACGGCTGGTCAGGTCACCGATGATCGAACCGGTATACTCTTCCGGCGTGACGACCTCGACCTTCATGATCGGCTCCAGCAGCTTGGCGCCGGCCTTGCGCAGACCTTCGCGCATCGCGGCGCGGGCCGCGATCTCGAATGCCAGCACCGACGAGTCGACGTCGTGGAACGCACCGTCCGTCAGCGCGACCTTGAAGTCGATGACCGGGAAACCTGCCAGCGGACCGGAGTCCATGACCGACTTGATGCCCTTTTCGACGCCGGGGATGTATTCCTTCGGCACCGCACCGCCCACGATCTTCGACTCGAACGAATAGCCTTCGCCCGGCTCGGTCGGGGTGATGGTCAGCTTGATGCGGGCGAACTGGCCCGTACCACCGGTCTGCTTCTTGTGGGTGTAGTCGATGTCGGCCTGCTGGCTGATCGTCTCGCGATAGGCCACCTGGGGCGCACCGATGTTCGCCTCGACCTTGAACTCGCGCTTCATGCGGTCGACCAGGATGTCGAGGTGAAGTTCGCCCATGCCCTTCATGATCGTCTGGCCCGACTCGAGATCGGTTTCCACACGGAAGGACGGGTCTTCGGCCGACAGGCGCTGAAGGGCCAGGCCCATCTTCTCCTGGTCAGCCTTGGACTTCGGCTCGACGGCGATCTCGATCACCGGCTCGGGGAAGGTCATGGTTTCCAGAACCACCGGCTTGGCCGGATCGCACAGGGTGTCCCCCGTGGTGGTGTCCTTCAGACCTGCCAGCGCGATGATGTCGCCCGCAAAGGCTTCCTCGATTTCCTCGCGGTTGATCGAGTGCATCATCATCATGCGGCCGACGCGCTCGCGCTTGCCCTTCGTGGCGTTCAGCAGCTGATCGCCCTTCTTCATCTGGCCCGAATAGATCCGGGTGAAGGTCAGCGAACCGACGAACGGGTCGTTCATGATCTTGAACGCCAGACCCGAGAAGGGCATGTCATCGTCCGCACGGCGTTCGATGTTGCGCGTCTCGGTATCGTCGCCCGGGGTGAAGCCCATGTAGGCCGGCACGTCCAGCGGGTTCGGCAGGAAGTCGATGACCGCGTTCAGCAGGGGCTGCACGCCCTTGTTCTTGAACGCCGACCCGGCGGTGACCGGGAAGAACGACAGCGACAGCGTGCCCTTGCGGATCAGCGCGCGCAGGGTCGCCTCGTCGGGCTCGTTGCCCTCCAGATAGGCTTCCATGGCGGCGTCGTCCATGTCGACGGCCAGCTCGATCATGTTCGAGCGCCACTCGTCGGCCAGGTCCTTCAGCTCGTCACGGATGGGCTTGCGGACCCAGGACGCGCCCAGATCTTCGCCTTCCCAGACCCATTCTTCCATCTTGATCAGGTCGATGATGCCTTCCAGCTTGTCCTCGGCGCCGATCGGCAGGGCGATCGGGCACGGGGTGCCGCCGGTGCGGTCCTTGATCATCTTCACGCAGTTGAAGAAGTCGGCGCCGATCTTGTCCATCTTGTTGACGAACACGATCCGCGGAACCTTGTAGCGGTCGGCCTGACGCCAGACGGTCTCGGTCTGCGGCTCGACGCCGGCGTTGGCGTCCAGCAGACAGATCGCGCCGTCCAGAACCGCCAGCGAACGCTCGACCTCGATGGTGAAGTCCACGTGGCCGGGGGTGTCGATGATGTTGAAGCGGTACTTCGTCTCGGACGTCCCCTCGGTGGTGGGGTCTTCCTGACGCTGCCAGAACGTGGTGGTCGCGGCAGACGTGATCGTGATGCCGCGCTCCTGCTCTTGCTCCATCCAGTCCATGGTCGCAGCGCCGTCATGCACTTCGCCGATCTTGTGCGACTTGCCGGTGTAGTAAAGGATGCGCTCGGTCGTCGTCGTCTTGCCGGCATCGATGTGGGCCATGATGCCGAAGTTGCGATAACGCGGAAGCTGATATTCGCGTGCCATGAAGTGGATCCTTTCGCCTTACCAGCGGTAGTGGCTGAACGCCTTGTTGGCGTCGGCCATCTTGTGCGTGTCTTCGCGCTTCTTGACGGCGGTTCCGCGGCCGTTGACGGCATCGGACAGCTCGCCCGCAAGGCGCTCTTCCATCGTGTTCTCGTTGCGCTTGGCCGCGGCCGTGATCAGCCAGCGGATGGCCAGCGCCTCGCGGCGGATCGGACGGACTTCGACCGGAACCTGGTACGTTGCACCACCGACGCGGCGCGAACGCACCTCGACGGACGGCTTCACGTTTTCCAGCGCCTCGTGGAAGACCTCGATGGGCTCGCGCTTGAGGCGGGTCTCGACGCGCTCCAGCGCGTTGTAGACGATCCGCTCGGCAATCGACTTCTTGCCGTCAACCATCAGGTTGTTCATGAATTTGGTCAGCACGCGATCGCCATACTTGGCGTCGGGCAGGACATCGCGCTTTTCAGCGGCGTGACGACGTGACATGGATGCCTCTCCTTACTTCGGACGCTTCGCGCCGTATTTCGAACGACGCTGACGACGGTCTTTGACGCCCTGGGTATCCAGCACACCGCGCAGGATGTGGTAACGGACACCCGGAAGGTCTTTGACTCGGCCGCCGCGGATCAGCACGACGCTGTGTTCCTGCAGGTTGTGCTTTTCGCCCGGAATGTAGGAGATGACCTCGAAGCCATTCGTCAGGCGCACCTTGGCGACCTTACGCATAGCGGAGTTCGGCTTCTTCGGCGTCGTGGTGTAGACGCGCGTGCAGACACCGCGTTTCTGCGGGCAGCCCTGAAGGTGCATGGATTTAGACCGCTGCACTCTCGGCTGCCGCGGCTTGCGGATCAGCTGTTGGATCGTCGGCATTCGGTTCCCCGTCTTGCTCTGTCAATACTCGCAACCGATCGGTTGCGCCGCTTCTCGACGGCATCTTGCGCGAATCGCAAAATGCCAAGCCCGTCCCGCCCATAAAGGGCTGACGGGCATAATTCCAGAGGATCGAGGCTGTTCTGCCCGGACCCTGACCTCACAGGTTCTGGCACCCGATGCGGTTTCCCGCCGGGTCGCGTGGTCATAGGGGGAATCCCCGGTGCTGTCAACAAGCCCACCGGGCGCCGCCGGTCAGCCCAGCCTTCGCGCCAGGTCGGCCAGGTCCGCCCGGCGCAGCCCGAACCGGCTGCGCAGCAGCTTGTTCATCGTGCCGTCTTCGGGCTGCCACGGCAGGCCCGGTCCCATGTCGCCGGAATCGCTGTCGGCGTGGATCGACCGGATGAACATCAGCGGCCGCGTCACCTGCACCCCCGGCATCCACTGCGCCAGCTTGGTGTGGTTGAAATGCAGGGCCGTCTGCGACGCGTCGGGCGCCAGGAAGATGGTCAGCGCCACCCCCATGTTGTGACAGATCCGCGGGGTGATCTTCAGCTGGCCGTCCTGCGCAGCGATCATCAACCCGCGCCCGTAATCCAGCGACAGCGTGCCCTCGGCCTGCCACAGGGGGCTGACGCGGGCGAAATCCGCGCGGGTCCGGGCGATGTAATCCAGCGCCACCGCATCGTCGTCGTCATGCCGGAAATGGCCGATCACCTGCGCATCCGGGTCCAGATGCGGCGCCACCGCCGCCTGGCAGGCCTGCAGATGGTAATCCATCGGCGGCACCAGCGACAGGCGCAGCTGCGGCACCCGGTCGCACAGATCGCGCAGCTGGCCCAGCCAGGGTTCCGGCAGGTCCGGCCCGGTCATGATCACCAACGTGAAGTCGGGATCGGTCTGCGCCAGCCACCCCGGCAGGGCGACCGTCTGGAACCACAGCCAGCGCCGGGCCAGCCGGTCGGGATCGTACAGATAGGCGCGGCGCGCCGCGATGCTGTCATGTTCGACCTGATAGCCGCGCAGTCCCAGATAGGAAAAGCGGCACAGTCCCAGCATCTGCACCCGCATCAGCGCCGCCGTCCCAGTTGAGCCTCGCGCCAGATGGTATAGATGCCCGCCCCCACGACAAGGGCCGATCCGACCCAGGTCCACATGTCCGGCCAATCGCCAAAGATCACCAGCCCCAGCAGGATCGCCATCAGCAGCGAAGTATAGCGAAAGGGCGACACGGCCGCGATCTCTCCGACACGCATGGCGGCCACGGCGCACAGGTAACCGACCGTCAGGAACGCGCTGCCCAGGGCCAGCAGCCCCAGCTGCCACAGCTGTGGCATCACCCACCCCTGCCCCAGGCTGAGGACGAACCCGGTCAGCGTGACCAGCACCGCGCCATAGAACGCGATGGTGTTCGAACTGACGTCGCGCCCGACTGCCGCGTCGACAGGTCGCGCACCGCGACCAGCAGCATCGCCCCAAGCGCCACCAGCGACCAGATGCCGAACGTGCCGCTGCCCGGTCGCAGGATGATCAGCACGCCCAGCATGCCTACCCCCACGG
>NZ_BBPH01000220.1 GCF_000787695.1 Paracoccus sp. PAMC 22219
GTCGGCTGGCCCTGCGCCGCGACGGCCTGCAGCGCCGCCAGCGCCGCGCGCAGGTCGTCGCCAAGCCGCGCCAGATCGGTCGGCTGCAGGTCCAGCGCGCCTGCGCCGCGGAATGGATGCGCGTCAGGCGGCCCCGCCCGGTCGCCCGCCGCCACGAACCGGGCGATGGCCTGCGCCGCTTGGTCCCGCGCGGCGACGTCCAGGGATTCCAGCCCGTCCAGCGGAATGGCGGGCGGGCGGGCGCCCTGCCCGATGAACCCGATGATCCGCGACAGCGCCGCATAGGGCGCCTCGTCCCAAGGCGGCAGCGGGTCGTGCAGCAGGTCCGTGACCGCGTTCAGCATGTCGCGCGTCTGGCGCAGGCGCGCGGGGTCGGCCGTGGCGGGCAACGGATGCGCACCGGCCATCAGCGTGCGGCCCAGCTCCTGCGCCAGGGCCTTCTTGTTGGCGCTGCGCGAATGCAGCTCCAGGCAGATGTCGCGCAGGCCCGCGCGGGCCAGGCGGTCATGGACGACCGACAGCGCCGCCATCTTTTCGGCCACGAACAGAACGGTCTTGCCGTCATGGGCGGCGGCGGCGATGATGTTGGTGATGGTCTGCGACTTGCCGGTGCCCGGCGGCCCCTGCACGACCAGGCTGGCGCCCGCGCGGACCTCTTCGATGACCTTGGTCTGGGACGCGTCGGCGTCGATCACCTGGATGATCCGCGCCGGGTCCAGACGGTCGTCCAGACGGTCCCGATCGCCGAACAGCGGCGCGTCGCCCGCGAACCCCCGCGCCAGCAGCCCGTCCAGCAGCGGGTTGCCGTCGAAAGCCCCGTCCGGCCAGTTGGCCGGGTCCAGGTCGCGGTGCATCAGCAGTTTGGCGAAAGAAAAGAACCCCAACTGCATCCCGTCACGGTCCACCTGCCAGTCCTGCTGACCGGACACGGCGTCCTGCACCAAGGTCAGATAGTCGCCGGGGGTCCAGTTGTCGTCCTCGTCTATCTCGGGCAGCTGGATGCCGAAATCCTGGCGCAGACGCTCCTGCAGCGGCAGGTTGACGGTCAGGTCATCCTCGCGCGCCATCAGATCGAAGGTCGAGCTGCGGTCGTTGCGAACCAGCTGCACCGGCAGCAGGATCAGCGGCGCCTCGCGCACCACCTGCGATCCGGGCGCCTCGCGCCAGCGCAGGAACCCCATCGCCAGATACAGCACGTTCAGGCCCTGCTCCTCCTCCGCGGTGCGGGCGTCGTGGGACAGGCGCAGCAGGCGGCGGGCCAGCGCCTCGGGGCCCAGGGGCGTCTCCAGCTGGCTGTCCGACAGCGTCTGCGCGCCGGGCGCCGCCAGCAACAGCACGCCGTCGGGCGTGGCCGTGTCGCTCCCCATCGCGCGAAAGCGCATGCGCTTGCCTTGGATGCGCAGCAGCCGCCAGACCTCGTCGCTGCGTTCGTGGATGATGTTCAGGCAGCTTGCGCGCTGATTGTCGCGGTTGACGTGGATCAGGCGGTTGCGCGTCCCCGTCTCCAGCAGCTTGCGGCGGGCGGCATCCAGGGTGCGGGTCAGGGCGGCGGGCTGGGATTGGGTCATCGGTCCGGGTCTTGTCGTTGCGCGTCCGACCCCAGGGGGGCGGAAGAGGAACATAACCGCAACCTGAACGAAAGACGAGGGATTCCAGACGGAAAACGCAACTTCCTCGGGACATTCTGGGGATGCGGCCCGGTTTCCCGGACCGCGAGGGGCGTCAGAACCGCAGATCGGCGGTCAGCGCGATGCTGCGCCCCGGTTCCAGCTGCTGGACGACGGTGGTGAAATCCGCCCCATAGGTCGCCCGGTCGGCATAGGCGCGGTCGAACAGGTTGTTGACCTCGGCCCTCAGGGTCACGTTGCGGAAGGCGGCCGGTTCGTATTCGGCGAACACGTCCACGACGGTATAGCCGGGCCAGTTGCCATCGACATCGACCCCCTGCCCGTCCTCCTCGATCGCGTGCTGGATGACGCCGCCCAGGGTCAGCCCGGCCATGACCGTGTGGCGCGCCTCCAGCGACAGCATGCCGCCCGGCACGGTCCCCAGTTCGCGCAGATCGAAGCTGGAGGCCGGCTGTCCGTCCAGTTCGACATCCGTATCGCTATAGCGCAGCGCGGCAAAGCCGCCCTGCCAGTCGCGCCGCGCCGACAGGCGGAACCCCTGGCTGTCCAGATCACGCGACACCAGCCCCTTGCGGACCGCGTCAATGCGGGTCTGGAACAGTTCAACGCCCAAGGTCGTCGCGCCCTGCTGCCATTCTACGCCCATCACCGCGTTGCGCGCCCGCGTGGGCTCCAGCGCGTCATAGGCGTCGGGGGCGACATAGGGCGCGTCCAGCTCATAGACCGAGGCCAGCTGCGTGCCGCCGAACACCGTCGACCAGCCCGCGTTGAAACGCAGCGCATCGGTTGCGTGCCAGGTCACATCGGCATTCGCGCTGGTCCCGTCGGTGTCCAGCCGCTGCCCGCCCGCGCCGGTGAACCGGCTGAAGTCATGGCGCAGCCCCGCGCTGTAGTCGATGTCGCCCGCGCTGCCCCGCGCCTGGACGAACAGGCCGGTGGTCGTGCGATCCTCGCGGAACGATGCGGCCGCGCCGCGGAACACCCCGTCATACGTCGCGCGGGTGCGATAGTTGTCCAAGCCAGCGGTCAGTTCGACCCCGTTCAGGGTCATGCGGTTCTGGACCACGACGCTGACCGTGTCCGCGTCGCCGTTGTTGAAATCGGGATCGGGTGCGTCGGACGTGGGCAGGTCGATGGTGTCCAGCCGGTTGCGGCTGCGGGCGATGCGGATTTCCGGGTCCAGCAGCCCGTCCGCGACGGAGCGGCGCAGGGTCAGCGTCTGGGTCGACTGTTCCAGCGCATAGCGGCGCGTCTCGGGGACCGGGCGGCCGCCGATCGTGCCGGTGAAATTGGCGCGGTATGGGCGCAGGGCGTCGTCCCGGAACCGGATCGCGCCCAGCTCCGCCCGCCAGTCGCCGAATTCGGCCCCCAGCTTCAGCGCCTCGCTGTTCAGGTCGGCGCCGGTGCGCGCCACGGTGCGGCCGTTGCCGTCCTGATAGGCATCGCCCGTCGCCCGCTTGGCATAGATCAGCGCGTCGACGGGCCCCTGCCGCCCGTACAGCGTCACCGCCCCGGTCGCCGTGCCGCCATTGTCACCATAGCCGATGGTGACGCGCCCGCCATGGTCGCGCCCGTCCTCCAGCAGGTCGATGGCCGATTTCGTCTCGTACGCGATGCTGCCGCCCAGCGCCGCGAATCCCGCATCCGCGGGGGCCACGCCAGGATCGACGTGCGCGGCCTTCAGCAGGCCCGGATCGATCATGTTGGTGCCGGTGTGGTGGAACATGCGGTTGTTCTGCGCGGCGCCGTCGACGCTGACCGACAGCTGCTGTTCGTCGATGCCGTTGACGAAGACGCGTTCCGCGATGGCGATGCCGCTGCTGACGGTGACGCTGGGTTCGGCGCGGAACACGTCCTCGATGGTGCCGGTGCGGGCATCCTCGATCTGTTGGGCGCTGGGGGCGATCCGGGCGGGGGCCTCGCCCTCGGCGGTCAGGATGATCTCGTCCAGCAGGATCGGCTGGGACAGGGCGGGCAAGGGGGCAAGCGCGGTGCCCAGCATCAGGGCGGCCATGCGGTGTCGCGTCATCGGGGTCTCCATCCATCGGGTCAATGGCTGGCGATGGCGCGGGGCCGGGCTGGCAACGGCCCCGTCATAGGGGCAAAGCCGCCGCCTGTTAAGCCCGGATCGCATGCGTGCCGCGCGATCCTGTCACCGGATCGTCACCGCATCGTCGGATGGGTGTCACGCCCCGCCGCTAGACGGCCCCCATGACATCGAGAGGCCCCATGCTGGACATTCGCGACGCCACCCGCATCTTCGGCCGCAAGGCGGCGGTCGACCATGTTTCCTTCCGCATCGACGGCCCGGCCTTCGTCGGCATCATCGGCCGGTCCGGCGCGGGAAAATCGACGCTGCTGCGCATGATGAACGGGCTGACCCCCGCCACCAGCGGCCGGATCCTGGTCGAGGGGCGCGACGTCGCATCCCTGACCGGCGCCGCCGCCCGCCAGTGGCAAAGCCAGTGCGCGATGATCTTTCAGCAGTTCAACCTGGTGCCGCGCATGGACGTGGTGTCGAACGTGCTGCACGGCATCCTGAACCGGCGCGGCACGCTGCAGACGGTGCTGAACCTGTGGCCGCGCGCCGACATCGTCCGCGCGCTGGAGATCCTGGACCGCCTCGGCATCGCCGAACAGGCGCCCAAGCGGGCCGAAGCCCTGTCCGGCGGCCAGCAGCAGCGCGTGGCCATCGCCCGCGCGCTGATGCAGGACCCCCGCATCATCCTGGCCGACGAACCCATCGCCAGCCTGGACCCGATGAACGCGCAGATCGTGATGGACACCCTGCGCCGCATCAACGTCGAGGATGGCCGCATGGTCATCGCCAACCTGCACACGCTGGACACCGCGCGGCGCTATTGCGACCGGGTGATCGGCATGCGCGACGGGCGCGTGGTGTTCGACGGGCTGCCGTCGCAGCTGACCACGGGCGTGGCCCGCGACATCTATGGCGCCGACGCGGATTTCAACGAAAGCGCGACCTCGACCGCCATTCCCACCGATACCAGCGCGGATGTCGAATACGCCGCCCGCATGCTGGCCTGATCCCGAACCGGAGAGCCCCATGACCCGACTGCTGACCCTGCTGGCCACCACCGCCGCCCTGACCACCCCGCTGCACGCGCAGGAGATCACCGAATTCCGCATCGGCCTCTTGGGTGGAGAGAACGCCCAGGACCGCATGGCGTCGAACGAATGCCTGCGCGGCTATGCCGAGGAGGCCTTGGGCGTGCCGGTCCGCCTGTTCACCCCCGCCGACTACAACGGCGTCATCCAGGGCCTGCTGGGCGGGTCGCTGGACATGGCCTGGCTGGGCGCATCGGCCTATGCCGCCGTGTACGTCGCCGACGAGAACGCGGTCGAGCCGGTGCTGGTCAAGACCAACCTGGACGGCAGCTATACCTATCATTCGATCGGGTTCGCGCGCACCGACAGCGGCATCACCTCGCTGGACGACATGGAGGGCAAGAGCTTTGCCTTTGCTGACCCGAATTCGACCTCCGGGTTCCTGATCCCGAACGTGGAGCTGCCCGAGGCCGGCTATTCGATGACCGAGGGCGATTATTTCAGCCGCATCGCGTTTTCGGGCGGGCATGAACAGTCGATCATCGGCGTCGTCAACGGCGATTTCGACGCGGGCGTGACCTGGGCCGACGGCCAGGGCGCGTGGGAGGATGGCTATAACTCCGGCGCGCTGCGCAAGGCGGCCGATGCGGGCATCGTCGACATGAACGACATCGTCGAGATCTGGAAATCCTCGCCCATCCCGGAAGGTCCGGTGGTGGTGCGCAAGGACCTGCCCCAGGACGTGCGCCAGACCATGATCGACCTGGTCGCGGGCCTGCACGAATCGGACCCCGAATGCGCCTATGGCGTCGCCGCCGGAGAGACCGCGGGCTTCAGCCCCGTCACCCACGCGGAATACGAGACGATCATCGCCATCCGCCGCGCCGAGATGAACTGATCGCCACCCCATCCGGGCCGGGCCCCGCAACGGGCCCGGCCTTCGCATATCCAGGAGGCAGCATGGCACTGGCCGATATCCAGCACGACTATCTGGCGCTGACGCGGCGGCGACGCATCTATGGCGGGCTGTTGGTCGTCATCTTCGTGGCGATGATGGTGTCGGGGTTCCGCGTGGCCGACGCCCGCAATGCCGGCGGCTTCTGGCAGGGGCTGCACCAGGTGGGCGATTTCCCCGCGGCCCTTGTGTCCGAGGCGTTCGAGAAATCGGCCAATCTGCCCGGCCACATGATCCGCGCCCTGCCCGCCCTGGTCGAGACGCTGAACATCGCGCTGGTGGCCACTCTGCTGGGCTGCATCGCGGGCACCGCCCTGTCGCTGGCCGCCACGCGTGGTCTGGCCCGCTGGCCGCGCCTGGTGCCGGTCGCGCGGCGGGTATCCGACGTCTGTCGCGCCATCCCGGAAATCGTCATCGCGCTGGTGCTGATCTTCATTCTGGGCGGCGGCCCGGTCCCCGCCGTCATCGCCATCGCCATCCACACCGCAGGCGCGATGGGCAAGCTGTTCTCCGAAGTGAACGAGAACGTCGACCTGAAACCGGTCGAGGGGCTGGCATCCGTCGGCGCCACCTGGTCGCAGCGCATCTGGCTGGGCGTGTTCCCGCAGGTGGCGCCGAACTATCTGTCCTATGGCCTGCTGCGGCTGGAGGTGAACATCCGCGCATCGGCCATCCTGGGCTTCGTCGGCGCGGGCGGCATCGGCTACGAATTGCGCAACGCGATGACCTTCGGTCAGGGCAAGTTCGACCAGGCGGCGGCGATCTTTCTGCTACTGTTCGCCACCATCGTGGTCGTCGACCAGATCTCGGGCCTGGTCCGCAACCGCCTGACGCATGGGGCCCCCGCATGACCACGATGACCCTGCAGGACCGCACCATCCGCATCATGGACCGCAAGCGGCGCATGGCGCTGGCAGTGCCTGCGCTGATCCTGGCCTATCTGGTCTATGCCGCGATCAGCTTCGATCTGGCGGGGCTGGCGCAGCGGGCGCGGCTGGACAATGCCGCGGTGCTGATGGCCGACACGGTCAGCCACAAGATCCACGTCACCCGCGACAATCGCCGCGACGCCCTGTCCGTCAGCGTCGAGGGCAGCGCCCGCGCCACCTTTGCCCCCGACCGCCTGCCGGACTGGGTCGCGGCACAGGGGTCGCGGACGGTGATCGACCTGGGCGCGGGCCATGTCGTCACCTATGACGGGCCGCGCACCACCTATGACATCCCCGATTACGGCCCGGTCACGCTGACCGTAGGCGACGGCGTGACGCTGGACACGCCCGACGGGCAGGTGCCCGCGTTCATCAACGCCAGCCCCGCCCGCGTGACCATCACCACAGATCAGGGCCGCGTCACCGCCACCCGCGCCCGCACGGAAACCCTGCGCTATTTCTGGGGGTGGGAGATGTTCTTCTTCGACCTGTCCAGCCCGCTGGCAGGCATGTCCGCGGGTCAGGTCGTGGCGTCGGTCCTGTGGGGCGACCGGATCGATCCGGCGCGGTCCAACCTGTCGCTGGCCCTGTCGGAATTCTGGACGAACGACATCTGGCAGCACGGCGCCGTGGCCTGGGCCCTGTTCGAGACGATCCTGATGGCGTTCCTGGGCACCTTCGGTGCGGCCTTCGTGGCGCTGCCGCTGGCGTTCTTGGCGGCGCAGAACTTTGCCCCGTCACGGGCGCTGCGGTTCGCGGTGCGGCGCGTATTCGATTTCGTGCGCGGCGTGGACGCGCTGATCTTCACGATCATCCTGTCGCGCGCCTTTGGCCCCGGCCCGCTGACCGGGGCGCTGGCGATCCTGCTGACCGACACCGGCAGCTTCGGCAAGCTGTTCTCCGAGGCGCTGGAGAACGTCGACGGCAAGCCCATCGAGGGCATCCGCTCCACCGGCGCGGGCGCGTTGCAGCGGTACCGCTTTGGGGTCATCCCGCAGGTGATGCCGGTACTGCTGTCGCAGATGCTGTATTTCCTGGAAAGCAACACCCGCAGCGCGACGATCATCGGCGCGATCACCGGGGGCGGCATCGGGCTGATGCTGACGCAGGCGATCCAGACCACGCAGGACTGGGAAAAGGTCGCCTATTACATCCTGCTGATCGTGGTCATGGTCATCGCGATGGACAGCCTGTCGGGCTGGCTGCGCCGCCGCCTGATCCGCGGGACCTAGTCCGCCAGCACCAGCGACACCCGGTCGCCCGCAAACCACGTCCGCCCGTATTCGACCGGCCGGCCTTGGTCGTCCAGGTTGACCGCCACGGACCGCAGCACCGGCGCGCCTGCGGGATCTGCAGGGCCACCGCCTGCGTGGCATTGGCCAGCTTGGCCGTGATGCGCGTGCTGGCGCGGGTGTAATCGGCGACCCCGCAGGCGGCCAGCGCCGCAGTGATCGACTGTTGGTCGCGGGCGTGGTCGCAGAACCCCGCCAGCCATCCCGGCAGCACCGACCGGAACAGCGCAAGCGGCTGCCCGTCGGCCAGCGACAGCCCCTCGACCACGTGGACCGGATCGCCGGGGGACAGGTCCAGCATCTGCGCCTCGGCCGCGTCACAGGGGCGGGTTTCCAGCCGGGTAAAGCGGTGCGACCCGGTGCGCCCCGCCGCCGCAAGGTTCTGCGAAAACCGCACCCGGCGGCCCAGCGCATAATCGGTCGGCCGCGCGGTCACGAACACCCCCGCTCCCCGGCGCGCATGGACCAGCCCCGCGTCGGCCAGCTGCGCCAATGCGTGGCGCACCGTGTGGCGGTTGACGCCGAACCGGGTGGCCAGCGTCGCCTCAGACGGCAGGCGGTCGCCGGGGGGATAGTGGCCCGAGGTGATCTCGGCCCGCAGGGTGTCGGCGATGGCCTGCCACAGGGGGGTCTTGTCCGTCATTAAAAATTCACACGGTTCCGGTTGAGAAAAAGGCGCGGTCGCGCTATCACCTGTCTAGTTGTATAGATAACGGGACACCTCGGCAAGATGTCAGCTTCTCCCCTTCCCGATCGGCACGACTGGCTGTCGATCCTGGCACGCAGCGCGCCGTCCCGGCTGGCGCAGCTGCTGCCCGACCTGCCCGACCACGCCCTGCTGCGCGCGCCCGAGACCGGCACCGTGATGGTCCAGGGCCGCATCGGCGCCACCGGCGCGCCCCTTCA
>NZ_BBPH01000219.1 GCF_000787695.1 Paracoccus sp. PAMC 22219
GCGCGTCGACCCGGTCGGCGGCCGCGCGCATGGCCATTTCGCGCAACGCCGTCAGGTTGCCCTTGGAAAAGAAGTTCTGCACCGCCCGCGCGATCTGGTCCTGGACATAGACCTTGCCGGCGCGCAGCCGCTCGATCAGCTCTTCGGTGGGCAGGTCGACCAGCTCGACCTCGTCCGCACGCTCCAGCACGGCGTCGGGGACCGTTTCGCGCACGCGCACGCCCGAAATCCGCGCCACGCGGTCGTTGAGCGTTTCCAGATGCTGGACGTTCATCGTGGTCAGCACGTCGATGCCCGCGGCCAGAACCTCCTCGACGTCCTGCCAGCGCTTGTCGTGGCGGCTGCCGGGGATGTTCGAATGCGCCAGCTCATCGATCAGGGCCAGTTGCGGGCGCCGGGTCAGCAGGGCGTCCAGATCCATCTCGTGCAGGATGCGGTCGCGATAGAACTGCGCGCGCTTGGGCAGCAGGTCCAGCCCCTGCAGCAGCGCCTCGGTCTCGGCGCGGCCATGCGTCTCGACCACGGCGGCGACCACGTCCACGCCATCGGCCCGCAATCGGCGGGCGGCCTCCAGCATGGCAAAGGTTTTGCCAACGCCGGGGGCCGCGCCCAGAAAGATCTTCAGCCGCCCGCGCCCCTCGCGCTTGGCCTGCGCCAGCAGGGCGTCGGGTTCGGGGCGCAGGTCGGTCGCGGTCATGGATCAGCCTTCGATGTCCGGCGCAGTGGGGGCCTGCGGCAGCGTCGCGTCAAGGGCCAGATTGACCAGCAGCACATTCACGCGCGGTTCGCCGAACAGGCCCAGCCAGCGCGGTTCCAGTTGGGCATCGATGATCGCCCGAACGTCTGCCACCGGGACGCCGCGTGCCTGCGCGATCCGTCCAGCCTGCGCCGCGGCGTTTTCAGTAGAGACATGCGGGTCGAGGCCACTGGCAGAGGTTGTGACCGCGTCCACAGGCGCGCGGTCGGTGCGGTTTTCGGCGGCATAGGCGGTGGCGCGGGCGGTCTGATCCGCCAGCATCGTGGCGTTGGTCGGGCCCAGGTTCGATGCCCCTGCGGCTGCCGCGTCATAGCCCACCGCCGAGGGCCGCGGATGCAGGTATTCCGGGCTGTCGAAGGTCTGCCCGACCAGCGCGGACCCGATGATCTGCCCGTCACGATACACAAGGCTGGCATTGGCCATGTCCGGCATCAGGGCCTGTCCCAGCCCGGTCATCGCCAGCGGATAGGACAGCCCCGTCAGCGCGACCATCAGGCCAAGGGTGACAAGGGCGGGGCGGATATGTTCATTCATGGGGGGTCCTCCTAGACCAGGCCCAGGACGTTCACGGCCATGTCGATGACCTTGATGCCCAGAAACGGAACGATCAGGCCGCCAAGGCCATAGATCGTCAGGTTGCGCCGCAGCAGCACCGCGGCACTGGAGGGCGCATATTTGACGCCGCGCAGGGCCAGCGGGATCAGCGCCAGAATGACCAGCGCGTTGAAGATCACTGCCGACAGGATCGCGCTGGAGGCGCTTTGCAGCCCCATCACGTTCAGCACGGCAAGGCCGGGATAGGCCCCGATGAACAGCGCCGGAAGAATGGCGAAATACTTGGCCACGTCGTTTGCGATGCTGAAGGTGGTCAGCGCGCCCCGGCTGATCAACAGCTGTTTGCCGACCAGCACGACCTCGATCAGCTTGGTCGGGTCGCTGTCTAAGTCGATCAGGTTCGCGGCCTCCTTGGCCGCCGAGGTGCCCGAATTCATCGCGACGCCCACGTCGGCCTGCGCCAGGGCCGGTGCATCGTTCGACCCATCGCCGCACATGGCGACCAGCTGGCCCTTGGCCTGTTCGGCGCGGATCAGCTCCAGCTTGTTTTCGGGCGTGGCTTCGGCCAGGAAATCGTCGACGCCGGCCTCGGCCGCGATGGCGGCGGCGGTCAGGGGGTTGTCGCCGGTGATCATCACCGTGCGGATGCCCATCGCGCGCAGTTCGGCGAACCGGTCACGCACGCCGGGCTTGATGATGTCCTTCAGATGCACCGCGCCCATGATGCGCGCGCCTTGCGACACCAGCAGCGGCGTGCCGCCCGACCGGGCGATCTGATCGACGGAGGCCGCAAGGCCCGCATCCATCGCCGTGCCGGTCTGGCGCAGGATCGCATCGACCGATCCCTTGCGCAGTTGCGTGCCGTCGGTCAGGTCCGCGCCCGACAACCGGGTCTGGGCGGAAAACGCGATGGCCTGCGCGACATCGGCCATGGGCGCGTCCGCGCCGGGCCGCTTGCGGGCCAGTTCGACGATGGACTTGCCTTCGGGCGTGTCGTCGGCGCGGCTGGCGGCCAGTGCGGCGCGGGCCAGATCGGCGTCGCCAACGCCCTGCGCCGGGATCAGCGCGTCGGCCATGCGGTTGCCGAAGGTGATCGTCCCGGTCTTGTCCAGCAACAGCACGTCCACGTCGCCCGCAGCCTCGACCGCGCGGCCGGATTTCGCGACGACGTTGGCGCGGGCCAGACGATCCATGCCGGCGATGCCGATGGCCGACAACAGCCCGCCGATCGTCGTGGGGATCAGCGTCACGAACAGGGCCGCCAAGAACACCACCGAAATCGAGGTGCCGGAATAGCGCGCGAAGGGTTCCAGCGTGACCACGACCAGAAGGAAAATCAGCGTCAGACCCGCCAGAAGGATGTTCAGGGCGATCTCGTTCGGGGTCTTGGCACGCTCGGCGCCCTCAACCAGCGCGATCATGCGGTCCAGGAAACTGCGCCCCGGTTCCGACGTGACGCGCAGCACCAGCCAGTCGGATACGATCCGCGTGCCGCCAGTGACGGAACTGAAATCGCCGCCGGATTCGCGGATCACCGGCGCGCTTTCGCCCGTGATGGCGCTTTCGTCGACCGACGCCACGCCCTGGACCACATCCGCGTCCGCCGGGATGATGTCGCCCGCGACCACCAGCAGGATCTGCCCCTGCTTCAGTGTCGCGGACGGGACCATCGTCGCGCTGTCATGGGCGCTGTCGGGGCTGGCCAGAACGCGGACCATGGTGTCCGTCTTGGTGGCGCGCAGGCTGTCGGCACGCGCACGGCCGCGCCCCTCGGCCAGCGCCTCGGCAAAGTTCGAGATCAGGACCGCGGCCCACAGCCAGACGGCGATCTGCACGGCCGCCCCGGCGCCGGGCACGCCGGTAGCCAGGTCGCGCAGGCCAAGGACGGTGACCATCGCCGCCACCACGGCAGTGGCAAAGATCACCGGGTTCTTCAGCAGCAGGCGGGGCGCCAGCTTGGCCAGCGCCTGTCGCGCGGCGGCAGGGGCCAGCGCCGTCATCGACGGCACGGGAAGGGATTGCTTGGACATGGGACTTCCTCAGAAACTTTGCCCGCCCAGCATCGACACATGCTCGGCGATGGGGCCCAGAACCAGGGCGGGAAAGAAGGTCAGCGCGCCCAGGATCAGCACGGTGAGGGTCAGCAGCACGACGAACAGCGGGCCATGCGTGGGGAACGTGCCCGCGGTCGCCGGCGCTGGCGTCTTGACCGACAGCGACCCGGCGACGGCCAGCATCGGGATGATGATCGCATAGCGCCCCAGCAGCATGGCGATGCCCTGCAGCGTGGTGTGGAACGGCACCGCCGCCCCAAAGCCGCCAAAGGCAGATCCGTTGTTGCCGGTGGCGGAACTGTAGGCATAGAGGATCTCGGACAGGCCATGCGGCCCGGCATCCTGCACCGCCGACAGCGCCGACGGCACGGTGGCCGCCAGCGCGCCAAAGACCAGGATGCCCACCGGCATCGACAGGAAGGCCAGGACCGACAGCGTGACCTCGCGCCCCTCGATCTTCTTTCCCAGGTATTCGGGGGTGCGTCCGACCATCAGACCGGCCAGAAACACCGCCAGCACGACATAGAGCAGCATGCCGTACAGTCCCGACCCGACGCCGCCAAAGATGACCTCTCCGATCTGCATGTTCACCAGCATCACCAGCCCCGACAGCGGCATGAAGCTGTCATGCATCGCGTTGACGGACCCGTTCGACGCCGCCGTGGTGGCCTCGGCCCACAGGACCGACAGGGTGGCGCCGAAACGGACCTCCTTGCCCTCCATGTTGGGACCGGTGATCCCGGTGGCCTGCGTCAGCAGCGGGTTTCCGGCCTGTTCGGGGGCGTTCATGGCCAGAAGGCCGGCCATGAACAGCACGCCCATCGCGGCAAAGATCGCCCAGCCCTGCCGCCTGTCGCCGACCATGAGTCCGAACAGGAAGCAGAACGACACGGGGATCAGCAGAAGATAGACCGACTGGATCATGTTCGACAGGATCGTCGGGTTCTCCAGCGGGTGGGCCGAATTGACGCCAAAGAAGCCGCCGCCGTTGGTGCCAAGCTGCTTGATGGCGATCTGGCTGGCGGCGGGGCCTTGGGCGATGACCTGTTGTGCGCCCTCCAGCGTGGTGGCCTGCACATACGCCGACAGCGATTGCGGCACGCCCTGCCAGATCAGCACCACCGCCGCGACGATCGACAGCGGTAGCAGGATGTACAGGACCGACCGGACCAGATCGACCCAGAAGTTGCCCAGCTTTCCGGTGCCGGTCGCGACAAAGCCGCGGATGATGGCGACGGCGACGGCCATGCCGGTGGCGGCGGACACAAAGTTCTGCACGGTCAGGCCGACCATCTGGGACAGATAGGACAGCTGGACTTCTCCGGAATAGGCCTGCCAGTTGGTGTTGGTGACAAAGCTGATCGCGGTGTTGAAGGCCAGGTCCGGCGACATCGGGCCGATGCCCTGCGGGTTTAACGGCAGCACGCCCTGCAGCCGCAGGATCGCATAGAGGACCAGAAACCCTGCCAGGTTGAAGACCAGCACCGCCATGGCATAGCCGGACCAGGTCTGGGTATGCCGCGCGGCATTGCCCGCGGCCGACAGGAACGCCCGCTCGACCGGGGCGATCAGCGGGCTGGACCAGACGCGCTGACCGGTGAACACGCGGTGCATGTGGCCGGCCAGCAGCCAGGCCAGACCGACCGTCACCGCGCCGTAAAGCGCAAAGACAGGATAGGAGGACATGGACGCGCCCCCGATCAGAACCGGTCGGGGCGCATCAGCGCCACGACCAGATAGGCGAACAGGCCCGCCGCGACGGCAAGGCCAAGGATCAGATCGATCATCGGCGCCCCGTCACGAACGGGCCAGCGCGCGCGTTCCGGCCATCATTGCCAGAAACCCGCCTGCGCCAAGCAGAAGATAGATGATGTCGGACATGAACATCCCCTTGATGAGTGATGCCCGATCATCCCCGATGCCCGCGTCAGGATGCCATGCGTGATCCCGGGCCGGGGCGTAAAGGTCGCGTAAGGATCAGGCCGTCAGCGCCACGATCACCTTCGCGCAAAGTGTCTGCAGGTGTTGCCATCAAGGCAGCATCAGGGGTTGAACGATTGTGTACAGCCGGCCCCGCTTCTGTCAGGCATTGGTTGTCAAAGGGCGCCCGCTTTCCGCCAATACTGCAGATCAGGGCCATCGCGCCGTCTGCGGCGGCGGGCGCAGCAGCGTCACAGCGCTGCCTGGCCGTCGGTCCCGGTGCTGGGCGGTCATGTCGCGCCCGTTCAGGTGCAGCAGATCAAAGGCCACGGACCGGAACGGCCCTCCCGCTGCGACTGCGCCTTTTCAGGGGTTTTTCGGTATTTCAGGGATTTTGCGTGGTTTGCGATCCAGTCCATCGCCGCCAGCAGCACGCCGGAGATGACGAAGACCAGGTGGATCACGACCATCCAGCGGATCTGTTCGGGATCGTACTGGCCCACGTCCATGAAGACCTTGAGCAGGTGGATGCCCGAGATGGCGACGATGGATGCGACCAGCTTCAGCTTGAGGGCGGAGAAATCGACCTCTCCCTGCCAGTCGGGGCGGTCCTTGTGATCGGCCAGGTCCATGCGGCTGACGAAGTTCTCGTAGCCGGAAAAGATCACGATCAGCAGCAGGTTCGCGGCCAGGCTGAGGTCGATCAGCGCCAGGATGCCCAGGATCGCGTCGTTCACGGTCATGACCGGGACGATCATCACGAAACGAACCAGCTCCATGATGAAGATCCAGACCAGCACCAGAAGCGCCAGCGCCAGCCCCAGATACATCGGGGCCATCATCCAGCGGCTGGCAAAAAGGCCGCGTTCAATCAGTCGTTCCATTGTCGACGCTTTCGGAATTCGGAAAAAGGTTACAGGCCCAGAAGGCCCAGCATGGCACGGGTGATGATCACGATCGCACTGGCCAGAAAGACGGTCGATGCGATGCCGAACAGCACGCCGCCGGTGATCCAGACGCCGTCACGCTCCAGCGCGCCTAGGGCGATGATGGCGATGGCTGCGGCGGGCAGCAGGTTGCCGAACGGGATCGGCAGGACCAGCACGATCGACAGAAGCAGGCAGACCGCGCCCAGCAGCCGGAACGCGACCGGCGTGCTGAGGGTCGGGATGCGTGGGCGCAACAGCCGCTCGACCCGGTTCAGATAGGGCATCGCCCGCGCGACGACGGTCCGGAAATGGTCGATGTCGAAGGACCGTGCCGCCAGGAACTGCGGCAGCCAGGGCATGCCGCCGCGCATCATCTGCCAGGACAGATACAGCATCGGCAGTCCCAGCACGGCCGAGGTGCCCGGCGGGTTGGGAATGACATTGGCAAAGGCCAGGATCAGCAGCAGCCCGATCAGGCCGCGGTCCCCCAGGGCCAGGATCAGCTGGCCCACCGATATGCGCGGCTGGTCCCAATCCGCCGCCAGGGCCGTCAGGACGTCGCTGAGTGTCGGGCGCCGGTGCGACGGCGCGACTGTATCGGGGGTCATTCAATGTTCCTGGTCACGCGGACCAACGGTCGGAAAAAAGGGGGGTGACGCCCGCCGGGCGGGCGTCACCCGGAGGATCATTCCTCGAAACCGCCGTCGTCGAAGCCTGCGTCGTCGAAGCCGGCCTCGTCCTCCATCGCGGGTTCCTGTTCCATCTCGGAGGCTTCGGCGGGGCCTGCGAACATGCCGCCGATGGCATTGCCCAGCAGCACGCCGCCGGCCACGCCGATCGCGGTCTGCGCGGCGCCGGCCATGAAGCCGCCGCCGGCGGGGCGGCCGCTGTTCCACGGCCCGGACCCTTGCTGGCCCTGCGGGGCTTGGCCGTATCCCTGCGGGGCTTGGCCATAGGCCTGGGGCGCAGGGCGCTGTGCCATCGGGCGGGGCTGTTGCGGCTGGCTGCCGCCGAACAGGCGCCCGAACAGGCCGCCGGCCTGCGGCTCGGGCTGGCGCTGTGCCTGCTCCATCTGGCTTTGCGCGGCGTTCAGCGCCTGTTCCTGCATGATCACGGTCTGGGCCATGTAATAGGCCGCGCCGGGGTTGCGGGCGATCAGGTCGGCGATCAGGGCCTCGGCCTGGGGGTCGCGATGGGGCTGGGCCTGGGCGGCCTGGCCCAGCTTGCCGAACAGTCCTTCGATGGCGTGGCGGTCGTTCTGGTCCATGAGTGTGGTCCCTTTCGTCTTATTCTTCGCGCTGGCCGGTCAGGCTCAGCAGCAGCTGGAACAGGTTGATGAAGTTCAGGTACAGCGACAACGCGCCCATGACCGCCAGTTTCTGGTGCGTCTCGGCATCGTGATGTTCGCCGTAGGCCAGCTTGATCGACTGCGTGTCCCAGGCCGTCAGGCCGACGAAGACCAGGATGCCGATGATCGAGATCGCGAACTGCAGCGCGGACGAGCCCAGGAAGATGTTGATGATGCTGGCGATGATGACGCCGATCAGGCCCATGATCAGGAAGCTTCCGAACTTCGACAGGTCGCGCTTGGTGGTATAGCCGTAAAGGCTCATGCCCGCGAACATGGCGGCCGCCCCGAAGAAGGCCCGCGCGATCGAGGTGCCGGTGAAGACCAGGAAGATCGAGGCCAGCGACAGGCCCATGACCGCGCAGAAGGCCCAGAACAGCGTCTGCGCCGTGGCGGCAGAGACGGTCTCGATCCGGAAGGACAGGAACATCACGAAGGCCAGCGGCGCCAGCATCACCACCCACCGCAGCGGCGTCGAGAAGATCGGCACATAGATCGCCGGGACCGAGGCGACCGTCACCGCGACCAGCCCGGTGACCAGCAGGCCCAGACCCATGTAGTTGTAGATGCGCAGCATGTGCGCGCGCAGGCCGTCGTCATAGGCGGCGGCGGGGGCGAACCCGGCGCTGCGGCCGGTCTGGCGGATGGGTTGCATGAAAGCCTCCGTTGGTTGGTGTCAGTAGAGCGTGTCCGACAGCGCGACCGAGGTCGCCAGCAGCGGGTCGGCATGGTCCTCGTCCGCGACCAGGACATGCGCGATCTCTCCGATCTGGAACCAGGCGATGCCGTGGTCGGGCGTCTGGTGCAGGCG
>NZ_BBPH01000218.1 GCF_000787695.1 Paracoccus sp. PAMC 22219
GCAAGCGCCGACAGGGCGCGGCCTTCCGACCAGATCCCGTCCAGCGCCATGCGGTGGATCACGCCAAAGACCTGGTTCACGATCAGTGAATAGGTCAGGGCGTCCTCGGCCTCGGCGCGGGGATAGACCAACTGGGGGATGGCGCGCAGTTCGGCGCAGGCCATGTCGTCGGCAACATAGAACCCCTGGTTGTCGCGGATATCGCAGCGGCGGGGCAGGCCCAGGGACAGGTCCAGAAGGGCGTTCTGCTGATGCGCCTCGACCGCGATGCCGGTCGCGTCGTACAGGCGCAGCAGGGGGGCGACCGCGCAGTCCAGATAGGCGTCGAACCACGCGGCCGGGTCATGCCCCGCCATGACCTGCGCCAGCATCGACGGCCGCCCTGGCAGAGGTTCCGCCACCAGTCCCGCGACCTGCATCACCTGCCCTCCGCGTGTCCCGCGCCACGGGTTGCGGCGCAGGATCACCTCCAGCCCGGATTCCGGGCGGCCGGGCAGGGACAGCGTCAGCCAGTGCGGATCGTCGACCAGCCGCAGCGGACCGAACCGCCCGTGCAGCGCGGCGATGCGCGCCGTCATCGCCGCACCCGCCAACAGTTCGTGATGCTTGTTCACACGCTGGGAATTCGTGATCGTCACGGGCAGCGAAACCTTGATCTGCCACGGGCTGTCCCCGCGCCACAGCGTCCGCACCGAGGAGGTCGCCCACCACGCCGGACCCACCGGGCCCAGTTCGCGGATATCACCCTGCGCCACCAGCGCGGCGATGGCCGGATCGCGGCGGGCACGGTCCCATGTCAGCGGATGCGCGGGCAGCAGGATGCGCCCCGGTCCGGGGTCGACATCCATTCCCGGCAGATCGCGGATGCGGTCCGGATCGGTGCCCGCGATCAGGTCGGCGCGCACCGACAGCCCGACAAAACGCACCGCGCCGCACCAGTCGGGGGTCATCGCGCGCTCCTCTGGCGGGGACATGCTGGACAGCGCCTTGGGGCAGGGGTGCATCCAGTGGCCGAAGATCACCGCCTGTTCGGCGGCAAGCCAGTCGGGCGCAGGCTGCGGCCGCGTCAGGCGATGTGCGCAGATCGTGGCGATCCGGTGGCGGCTGGCGCGGACGCGGCGGGCGAGCGCGGCGCCAGTGGGACCGTGATCGCGGGTCAGACGGTGCAAAATCAGGGACAGCGCCATCGCCGGGTCGATGGTCCGCGATCCTTCCGGCCCGTGCCGGATCAGCCCGCGGATGCG
>NZ_BBPH01000217.1 GCF_000787695.1 Paracoccus sp. PAMC 22219
CCAGCACCGATGACCTGACCCGCATCGAGGCGGAGTTTCGCAGCGAAACCTTTGACCGCGCCGCGGCGGTCCGGGGAATCGCGCCGATCGCGCAGGTCGCGGCCGACAGCGCCTCGCAGATCCAGCCCGACGGCGCCGACACGCGTGCCGGGCCCGGCGCGCGCCGAGGCCGACGCCGCGCGCCTGCATGCGGCGCAGGACAGCGGTCTGCTGATGGTCGACCTGCCACTGGAGCAGATCGACGAGGACGCGATGATCCGCGACCGGATGACGATGGGCGAGGCCGAGATGCTGGAGCTGCGCCAGTCGATCGCGGCGCATGGCCTGCGCCTGCCGATCGAGGTGTTCGAACTGGAGCAGGAGGGCAGGGCGGGACAACGCTATGGTCTCCTGTCCGGCTATCGTCGCCTGCTGGCCACGCGGGGTCTGCGGGACCTGACGCAGGCCGACAAGTACGCCACCATCCGGGCGATCATCCGTCCCCGGGCGGATGCCGGCAGCGCCTTTGTCCAGATGATCGAGGAGAACGAGGTTCGCGAGAACCTGAGCCATTTCGAGCGTGGCCGCATCGCCGTGATCGCCGCGAACCATGGCGCCTTTGCGAACACCGAAGATGCCGTGGACAAGCTTTTCGGCACCGGATCGAAAGCGAAACGGTCGAAGATTCGATCTTTTTCCCTTATATTTGAAGAGCTTGGAGATATGTTGCAATTCCCTGAGCAGTTGACCGAACGCCGTGGGCTGCAACTGGCCACCGCATTGCGGCAGGGGGGCGAGAGCCAGGTGAGGCAGGCGTTGTCCCATGCGGCACCGGAGGATGCGGATGCGGAATGGGCGGTGATCGAGCCGGTGATCCGGCTGCAGGAGCAGGTGGTGCGCGATCCGGCGCGGGGAGGGCGCCCCAAGCGGCCCGTGACGGCGCATGGCTGGCTGGATGACAAGACCCTGCGAACGTCCAGCGGGGTCACTATCCGGCGGTCCAGCGACAGCAGGGGGCACCTGCTGCGGCTGGAAGGGTCGGCCCTGACCACGGAGTTGGTGGACAGCCTGATGCTGGAGATTCGCGCGCTGCTGGAGCGATAGGGTTTCGTGGCGAAACCATTGTGACCGGGCGTGGTGTCGGGTGAGGGGTTAATGCCGGTAGGTGCTGGCTGTTGCGCGATCAAGGCGCGGCAGCCAGTAAGGGGCGTGTGAAAGGGCAGGGGGGCTGGATGGGTCGGCCTGCTCAAGGACCGACAGGCCGTCCGCCGATACACAGAGTTTCGACCTTAGCGGCAAGTATTAATGTCAAGCCCAACTATATCGTGTAAGTCATTGAATATAAGATAATTTATGCGAATTGACCGCCCTTTGTCGATCAGTGGCGTTTATGCCGCGTGGTCTGGGCAGATGCGGGGATGCAGGGCAGAGCACGCCGCCCATGGCGACGTGCATTTGTCACACGCTGGAAAGCCTCATCATGCCGCTGGTCGGGGACCAGGGCATGATGAGGGTGATGGCGGCGGCTTCGTCATACTCACCGCCGACACCGGGGGGCCTGGCGGTGTAAGCGGTGAGCGAGACATGCGGGCGGTTTAGAGGCTCTCGACCGGGGGGCGCGTCTCGGGGGGATG
>NZ_BBPH01000216.1 GCF_000787695.1 Paracoccus sp. PAMC 22219
GATGTTCTATCTGGGGCTCGGGCCCGGTCAAGGGCTTTGCCGTGACGCTGACCATCGGTCTGGTCACCTCGGTCTTTACGGCGATCTTCCTGACGCGCCTGATGATTCTCACCTGGCTGGAATGGCGCAAGCCGGCCCAGTTGATCCTGTAAGGGGGACGCACGCATGGCTTTCCGTCTGAAACTGGTCCCCGACGTCACCCGGTACGACTTTTCCGCTGGCAATGGCTGACCTCGGGGCCGTCCTCGGGCAAGGGCATGGTGGTGAAGATCGCACCCAGAAAGAACCAGCTGCCCAGATCGCGCGACAGCAGGTTCGTGTGCTTGCCCTGCCAGCCCAGCCCCGCGGCCTGCGCCAGCGGCTTTTCCATCACCGGTGCGGTGTCCACGAACACCTTGATCTGGTGCCCCGGCTCTGGCGCGGTCTCCAGCAGCCAGCGCCCCAGCCGCTTCAGGCGCTTCTTGACCAGGTCGTGGTAATCGCGCCCCTGGGCATAGACGCTGACCGCCGCGCGGTCGCGCTGCTCCAGCACCGCCAGCGGATCGCCCTCGGGCGTGTACAGCTCGGCCAGCATCACCACCGACCGCGCCTCGGGCCACAGCGCGGACGGATCGCCGCGCCAGCCCATGCGCTCGGCCATCCAGCCCATCTGCCCGTGCCGCCCCTGGTCCACAAAGGCCTCAAGCCGCCCGGCCAGCCCCGGCACCCCGTCGGGGCGCATCACCCCCATCGCGGCAAATCCCACCGCGCGGGCTCGGCCTGCATCTGGGTCTTCTTCGTTGCCCAAATATCCCGGGGGGAATCGCCGTCAGGCGATGGGGGGCTGGCCCCCCCGCCCTCAGCCGAAATCAAGCTCGGCATAATGCGGGGCGGGATGGATGCCCGGCACCTGGTCGGCCAGCACCGACCGGAATGCCGGCCGCGACTTGATCGTCGCGTACCAGTCGCGCAGGCTCTCGGACCGGTCCCAATCCACGTCGGAAATGTAATCCAGACAGGAAAAATGCGCGGCCGCCGTGAAATCCGCCAGGCTCAGCGTGTTGCCGGCCAGCCAGCGCCGCGTCTCCAGCAGGGACGACAGATAGTCGATATGCTCCTTGACCGCGCGCAGCCCGTCCTTGACGACCCGGCTGTCGGGGTATCCCGACCGAGTGATCTTCTTCCAGACGCGCTCGTTCAGGATGGGCTGGGTGACCTCGGTGTGGAACTTGTCGTCGAACCAAGCGCACAGGCGGCGCACCTCGTGGCGCTCCAAGGGCGTCTGCGGCATCAGCGACGGGGCGGGCACCGCCTCGTCCAGGTATTCGACGATCGCCTGGCTTTCCGCCAGCAGGTTCCCGCGATAGCGCAGCACCGGCAACTTGCCCGCCGGGTTCCGGCGCTTCAGATCGGGCGATCCTTCCCAGTAGCGCTCCTCGACCAGCTCGACCTCGATCTTCTTCTCGGCCAGGACCAGCCGCACCTTGCGGCAGAACGGGGACAGGGCGGTGTGGTACAGTCGCGTGGTCTGCGTGTTGGTGTTCATGGACTGCTCGAGACCTTCTTTTTATTGTCGCAACGCCCCGTTGATACGCCCCGGCCCTGCGGCTTTCAACCGCAGCCCTCAAAAGCAGGCGGCCCGCCCGTCCCGCGCGATCGTCTCGGCCCCATCCAGGATCGACCGCGACCGCGCCGACGGCCCCGACGGGCTGCGTTCGCGCGGATTGGGCAGGACGGCGGCCAGCCGCGCGGCCTGCACCGGGGTCAGCCGGTCCGGGGTGGTACCGAAATGATCGCGCGCCGCGGCGTGGATGCCAAAGATGCCCGGCCCGAACTCCGCCAGGTTCAAATAGACCTCCAGGATGCGGGCCTTGGACCACAGCGCCTCGATCTGCGGCGTCAGCAGCGTCTCGGCCGCCTTGCGGGGCCAGCTGCGCGTCTGCCATAAAAAGGCGTTCTTGGCAGTCTGCTGGGTGATCGTGGACGCCCCCCGCGACGACCCAGACGCGACCACCTTGCGGATCTCGACCATGTCGAACCCCCAATGGCTGCAGAAATTCGCGTCCTCCGCCGCGACCACGGCGCGGCGCATGACGGGGGCGATGTCCTCCAGCCGCGTCCATTCGCGCGGCGTCAGCGGATGCTGGCGCGCCGCCCCCACCATCGTCCAGGTGTGGGGCGGGTTCACGACGCCGTAAATGGCCACCGACCCCGCCATCACCAGCACCCCCCGCAGCGCCAGAAAGCGCAGCCAGAACATCACCCTGCCGCGCACCCTTGCGGATCGCGCCGGATCGGACGGACGGCTGGAGGAACGGCGCAGGATCATCCCCGCATGTCTCATGACGCGGCGCTTTGCGTCAAGCGCGCCTTGCCAGCCGCGCGCCTCCGCGCCACCCTGCCCACGAACCACCCCGAGGATGCCATGACCCGATTTGCCCTGCCGATCCTGCTGACCCTTGCCGCCCCCGCGATGGCACAGCCGATGCTGTCCCTGCCGCTGAACGCCGACGCCACGATGACCAGCCTCACGCATGACTGCGACGACGGGCGACAGGTGGCAGTGACCTATGTGACCTCGGGCGACGACGCTCTGGCGCTGGTCACGCTGGATGACGGCCCGCGCATCTTCGTCAACGTGATCGCGGCGTCGGGGGCGCGCTATGTCGCCGGGGCGCTGGAATGGTGGGCCAAGGGCGATCAGGCGACGCTGACCGACGCCATGTCGGACGCGGATCCGGTGACCTGCACCGCCCGGCCCTGAAACGCAGCGCGGCCCCGCAAGGGGGCCGCGCCGGATGTCATTCCGCGGGAACCGCGCTTGGGACCTCGACGGCCTCGATGGGGTGGGACAGATGCTGCAGCATCTCCTTGGGGCAGACCTGCAGGAAGTTGCCCTTCTCGCGGTCCCAGTTCGACAGGATCTCGTCGGCGCGACGCGATCCGGTCTCCTTGAGGTGCCGCTCGATCAGGCCCTTCAGCTGATCCTCCCAGTGGTCCTGGGTCACCGCACACATCACCAGCGTTTCCGGGTTGATGTAATCGCGCGCCAGCCCCTCGGGGTCGTAGAGATACGCCATCCCCCCCGTCATGCCCGCGCCAAAGTTCGCGCCGATCCGACCCAGGATCACGGCCACGCCGCCGGTCATGTATTCGCAGCCGTTCGACCCGCAGCCCTCGATCACCACCGATGCGCCGCTGTTCCTGACCGCGAACCGCTCGCCCGCACGGCCCGCCGCGAACAGATAGCCGTTCGTCGCGCCATACAGCACCGTGTTCCCGATGATCGTGTTGTCGGCAGCGACCAGCGGGCTGGCCATCGGCGGACGCACCACGATGGTGCCGCCCGACAGGCCCTTGCCCACGTAATCGTTGGCATCGCCCGACACCTCGATCTTCAGCCCCGGCGCCGCGAACGCGCCCAGCGACTGCCCGGCGCTGCCCGTCAGGCGGATCGTCAGGTGGTCGGGCTGCAGCGAATTGCGCATCCCGAACTTCTGCACGATCAGCGACGACGTGCGCGTGCCGATGGTCCGGTGCGTGTTCCGGACCGCATAGGACAGTTGCATCTTCTCGCCGTCCTCAAAGAAGCGCGCGGCGTCCTTGACGATCTCGGCGTCCAGCGTGTCCAGCACCGCGTTGCGCGGCTTGGTGCGGTCATAGACGATCTTGTCCGCGCCATCGACGGTGATCAGCAGCGGGTTCAGGTCCAGATCGTCCAGGTTCGCCGCACCCCGGCTGACCTGGGTCAGCAGGTCGGCCCGCCCGATGATCTCGTCGATCGACCGCGCGCCGATGCTGGCCAGGATCTCGCGCACCTCCTGGGCATAGAAGGTGATCAGGTTCACCACCTTGTCCGCCGATCCGGTGAACATGGCGCGCAGCTTTTCGTCCTGGGTGCAGACGCCCACCGGGCAGGTGTTCGACTGGCACTGACGCACCATGATGCAGCCCATGGCGATCAGGGCGGCGGTGCCGATGCCGTATTCCTCGGCGCCCATCATCGCCGCCATGACGATGTCGCGGCCCGTGCGCAGGCCGCCATCGGTCCGCAGCGTCACCCGCTCGCGCAGGCGGTTCATGGCCAGGACCTGATGCGCCTCGGTCAGGCCCATCTCCCACGGCAGACCCGCGAACTTGATCGAGGTCGCGGGCGACGCACCCGTGCCGCCGTTATGGCCCGAAATCAGGATCACGTCGGCCTTGGCCTTGGCCACGCCCGCCGCGATCGTGCCCACGCCGCTGCTGGCCACCAGCTTGACGGTGATCTTGGCGCGCGGGTTGATCTGCTTCAGGTCATAGATCAGCTGCGCCAGATCCTCGATCGAATAGATGTCGTGATGCGGCGGAGGCGAGATCAGCGTCACGCCCGGCGTCGAATGACGCAGCCGCGCGATCAGTTTCGTGACTTTCATGCCGGGCAGCTGGCCGCCCTCGCCGGGCTTGGCACCCTGGGCGACCTTGATCTCCAGCTCCTCGCAGGCGTTCAGGTATTCGGCGGTGACCCCGAAGCGGCCCGATGCGACCTGCTTGATCTTGGCGCAGGGGTTGTCGCCATTGGGCAGCGGGTGGCTGTGCGCCGGGTCCTCTCCGCCCTCGCCACTGTCGGATTTCGCGCCGATCCGGTTCATCGCGATGTTCAGCGTCATATGCGCCTCGGGCGACAGCGCGCCCAGGGACATGCCCGGGGTCACGAAGCGCTTGCGGATCGAGGTGATCGATTCGACCTCCTCGATGGGCACCGGCTTGCCGAACGGCTTGATGTCCAGCAGATCGCGGATGTGGATCGGCGGGTTGGCCCGCATCGTGGCGCTGAACTGCTTCCAGATGTCATAGGACGCCTTTTCACAGGCCACCTGCAGCAGCTTCATGGTGTTGGCTTCCCAGGCGTGCTTTTCGCCCGTCCGCCGCAGCTTGTAGAAGCCCCCGACCGGCAGCATGTCCACGTTGTCGGTGCGGAACGCGACCTGGTGCAGCCCCTCCAGCTTGGCCTGCAAGCCATGCAGGCCGATGCCGGAAATGCGCGACTGCATGCCGGGGAAATATTCCGCGACCATGGCGCGCGACAGGCCCACCGCCTCGAAATTCAGACCGCCGCGATAGGACGACAGGACGGAAATCCCCATCTTGGCCATGATCTTCAGCAGGCCCGCGTCGATGGCGGTGCGGTACCGGCGCATGTTCTCGACCAGCGTGCCGGTCAGCAGGCCCCGCGCGATCCGGTCGTCGATCGAATCCTGCGCCAGATAGGGGTTCACCGTGGTCGCGCCACAGCCGATCAGCACCGCGAAGTAATGCGGGTCGATGCATTCCGCCGACCGCACGTTCACCGAACAGAAGGTCCGCAGACCCTTGCGGGTCAGCCAGGAATGCACCGCGCTGGTCGCCAGGATCATCGGCATCGCGACCCGACCCGGCCCCTGCGCGTCGTCCGACAGCACCAGGTGACCGGCACCCGACCGCACCGCATCCTCGGCCTCGGCACGGATGCGCGCCAGACCCTCGCCCAAGGCATCCGGCCCCGCGCCTTCGGCAAAGGTGCAGTCGATGACCGTCACCGTGTCGCCGAACATCTTCACCATCTCGTCGAATTCGCCATTCGCGATGAAGGGGCTTTCCAGCACCACGATCTCGGTCTGCGCGCTGGATTCGTCCAGCACGTTCTTCAGGTTCCCGAACCGCGTCTTCAGCGACATCACCCGCGTCTCGCGCAAGCTGTCGATGGGCGGGTTCGTCACCTGGCTGAAGTTCTGGCGGAAGAAATGGCTCATCGGCCGGTACTGGTTCGACAGGACCGCGGGGGGCGTGTCATCGCCCATCGACGCAATGGATTCCTTGGCGTCCTCGGCCATGGGCGCCAGGACATGCTCCAGATCCTCATGGGTGAACCCGGCCGCGCTCTGGCGGCGGCGCAGGGCGTCGCCCTGGTACCGCACCACCTCGGGCAGGTCGCGCATGATGTCGTTCAGCTCGGTGACCTTCTCGATCCACTCGCCGAATGGCTGGCTGCCGGACAGGCGGTCCTTGATCTCGGTGTCGTGGTACAGCTTGCCGTCCCACATATCGACCGCGATCATCTGCCCCGGCCCCAGCGCGCCCTTTTCGCGCACGCCGGTCTCGTCCACCGGAACCATGCCCACCTCGGAGCCCGCGATCAGCAGGTTGTCGCCCGTCACGACATAGCGCATGGGCCGCAGCCCGTTGCGGTCCAGACCGCCGCAGACCCAGCGCCCGTCGGTCATGGCCAGCGCCGCGGGGCCGTCCCACGGCTCCATCACCGCGTTGCAATAGGCGTACATGTCCGCCCAGGCCTTGGGCATGTCGGTCGTGGCCTTGGACCAGCTTTCCGGGACCAGCATCGTCTTGGTCATGGGCGCAGAACGCCCCGACCGCACCAGAACCTCGAACACCGCATCCAGCGCCGCGCTGTCCGACGACCCGGCGGGCACGATCGGCTTGATGTCCTCGGCCGCGTCGCCGAATGCGGACGACGCCATGCGGATCTCATGGCTGCGCAGCAGTTCAGGTTGCCCTTCAGCGTGTTGATCTCGCCGTTATGGGCCAGCATGCGGAACGGCTGGGCCAGCCACCACTGCGGAAAGGTGTTGGTGCTGTAACGCTGGTGATAGATCGCGAATGCGCTCTCGAACCGCTCGTCCTTCAGGTCGGGATAGAATTCCGCGACCTGCTCGGCCAGCATCATGCCCTTGTAGATGATCGACCGGCAGGACAGCGAACAGAAATACAGCCCCGCGATCTGGGCGGCGATGGCGGCCTTTTCGATCCGGCGGCGAATCACGTACAGCTCGCGCTCGAACTTGACCTGATCGATGTCCTTTTCGCAGCGGATCAGGATCTGCTCGATCTCGGGGCGGGTGGCGTTGGCCTTTTCGCCCAGGACCCCGGTGTTCACCGGCACATGGCGCCAGCCATAGATATAGTGGCCCATCCGCAGAACCTCGGATTCCACGATGGTCCGGCAGGCCTCCTGGGCGGCAAAGTTCGTGCGCGGCAGGAACACCTGGCCGACGGCGATCAGCTTGTTCTGGTCGGGCTCGTGGCCGGTGCGGCGCACCTGGTCGTAAAAGAACGGCACCGGGATCTGGACGTGGATGCCCGCGCCGTCACCGGTCTTGCCGTCCGCATCGACCGCGCCGCGGTGCCAGATGGCCTTCAGCGCGTCGATGCCGTTCTGCACGACCTTGCGGCTGGCCTTGCCGTCCAGATCAACGACAAAGCCCACGCCGCAGGACGAATGCTCGTCCTCCTCGCGGTACAGGCTGTTCTTGTCCATCCACGCGCGGCGGGCTTCCTCGGTGGCTTGCCAATCCATGGTCATGATGCGGCCCTTTCCTGCGGGATCTGCGTCAGCAATTGATCGCAGTCGAATTGTGGGGTGGTGGAACCGAACCCGGCCTCGCCGGGAAAGGTGAACAGCACGGGGCTGTCATTGCTCTGCGTCTCGGCGCCGGTCCAGTCGCTGCCGGTCTCGGTGCCGCCGTAAAAGCGGTTGAACTGGCGGCTGATGAACTGGCTGCCCTCGCGGGTGATCAGCACCTCGCCATCCGCGCTGCGGGTGGTCAGCCGGAACGTCGTGCGCTCCAGCGGCTGGCCGTCGATCTCGACCGTCTCTCCGGTCAGGGTGTCGGCGCCTGATGGTGCAGGCGCTGGCCGTCATCGGTCTCGGTCCAGAAATCGAAGGCGTCGCGACCGGTCTCCAGCAGCTCGCTGAAGCTGGCGTGATCCTCGGCCTCCGCGACCAGCCGGTCGACCAGGCCCGATGCGATGCTCTGGCTCTCGATCCAGCGGGTCTCGGCGTCAATGGTCGACAGGTGGAACATCCCGTCGCGCCCGAAATGGGCGCTGTGCTGATACCCTTCGGGATCGGCGCTGCAGGTGTAATGCTGGCTGACGGTGCAACTGCGGTTCTGCACCGTGACATTCAGCGTGCAGCCCGCGGGCGGCGTGAAACTGGCCGCCCCCGCCTGCCCCGCCGCCAGCATGCCGCCGGCCAGCACCAACAGGGTCAGCAGCCCTGACATTATCTTTGCGCTGTTGCGCGATGCGTTGACGGCCTGCGCAGGCACCGTGCGTTGTCGGTGTACGCCCTGTGCACGCCCTGTGACTGGGTTGTGCGCCATCGGTGCGGCCCTATTCCGCGGCGATGCGGGCATCGCCCGTCAGGAAGGTCGCGATCGACTCGGCAGCCTCGCGCCCGTCGCGGATCGCCCAGACGACCAGGCTGGCACCGCGCACGATGTCGCCCACCGCGAACACGCCGGGGATCGAGGTCTGGTGCGTCTGGAAGCTGGCCTTGACCGTGCCCCAGCGCGTGACCTCAAGGCCCTCGACGCCCCACAGCCGGGGCAGGTCCTCGGGCTCGAACCCCAGCGCCTTGATGACCAGTTCGGCCGGTTCGTCGTAATCGGCCCCGTCGATCAGCTCGGGCGACTGCCGGCCGGTCACGTCGGGCTGGCCCAAACGCATCTTCTGGATGCGCACGGACGCGATCTGCGGCAGGCCGTCCACGTCCCGCTCCTGCGCCTCGGCGGCGACGCCGGTCACATGGCCCGCGAAGGCGCCGGGGGCCGAAAGCCACACGAATTCAACGCCTTCCTCCTCGGCATTCTGCACCTCGCGCTGCGATCCCGGCATGTTGGCGCGGTCGCGGCGGTACAGGCACTTGACCGATTGCGCGCCCTGCCGGATGGCCGTGCGCACGCAATCCATCGCCGTGTCGCCGCCACCGATGACGACGACGCGCTTGCCCTTGGCGTTCAGCTCTCCGTCCTCGAAATCGGGGACGTCGTCGCCGAACTCGACCTTGTTGCTGGCGGTCAGATAGTCGATGGCGCGGACGATCCCGCCGTGATCGGCATTGTCCAGGTCCAGGTCGCGGGTCTTGTAGACGCCCGTGGCGATCAGCACCGCGTCATGCTTGCCGCGGATCGCGTCAAAGCTGATATCCTCACCCACGTTGCAGTTCAGCACGAACTCGACCCCGCTGTCGGCCAGCAGCTGGTTGCGGCGCATGACCACGTCCTTCTCCAGCTTGAAGCCGGGGATGCCATAGGTCATCAGCCCGCCCGCGCGGTCATAGCGGTCATAGATCGTGACCTGGAACCCCTGCTTGCGCAGCATGTCGGCGGCGGCCAGGCCACCCGGTCCGGCGCCGATGATGCCCACCGATTCGGCGCGCTCCTGCGCGGGCTTGAACGGCTGGATCCAGCCGTTGTCCCAGGCGGTGTCGGTGATGTATTTCTCGATCGCGCCGATGGTGACGGTGCCGTGGCCCGACTGCTCGATCACGCAATTGCCCTCGCACAGGCGGTCCTGGGGGCAGATGCGGCCGCAGATTTCGGGGAAGGTGTTGGTGGCTTGGCTGACGCGATACGCCTCCTCCAGCCGCCCTTCGGCGGTCAGGCGCAGCCAGTCGGGGATGTTGTTGTGCAGCGGGCAATGCGACTGGCAATAGGGCACGCCGCACTGGCTGCAGCGGCCGGACTGTTCGGCGGCCTTGGCGGCGGCGAATTCGCGATAGATCTCGTGGAAATCCTCGCTGCGGTCGGCAGCGGCGCGTTTCTCGGGCATCTCGCGCGGGGTCGAGACGAATGTCAGCATCTTCTGCGTGGCCATGGCTGCGCTACCTTCCCTGAAAGGACTTCCGCAACTGCAATAAACCAAGGCATTTCCGATGAAAAGTCAGCAGCACTGACCTAATAGCCACTTTTTCGATGCGCGGGACAAGTTTTTGCTTACTCCGCGCGCTTATTAGGTCAGCATTCCTTACATACCCGCTGCAAGTGCCAGTAATGCCAGGCTTCCGACGATGATCCGCCACCAGGCGAACAGCGCATATCCATGCTGCGACACGTATCCCAGCAGCCAGCGCACCACCAGGACGGCGGCCACGAACGCCGTGACAAAGCCCACGGCGATGTCGTTGATCGCCCCCGCGTCAAGCGCGGCGCGATTCTGCCACAGATCGAAACTGAACGCGCCCAGCATCGTGGGCATCGCCAGAAAGAACGAGAATTCGGCAGCCGACCGCTTGTCCGCGCCCATCAGCAGGGCACCGACGATGGTGGCGCCCGACCGCGACACGCCGGGGATCATGGCGATGCACTGGAACAGGCCGATGCGAAAGGCCATCGACAGGGGGATGTCCTCGGCCCGGGTATAGCGGGGTGTGGTGGCGCGGCGGTCGACCCACAGCAGCACGAAGCCGCCCAGGATCAGCATGACCGCGACCAGCATCGGCGTCTCGAACAGGACGGTCTTGATGAAGCCGTGGGCCATCACGCCGATGACCACCGCCGGCGCAAAGGCCAGCAGGATCGCCCCGATGAAGCGGCGGGCCGCCGGATCGTGCGGCGCGTCGCGCAGAACCTGGACGATCCGTGCGGCGTAAAGGCCAAGGATCGCCAGCAGGGCGCCCAGCTGGATCAGCACCTCGAACGACCGGGCCGGCGAATCGAAGCCAAGGAAGTGCCCGGCCAGCAGCAGGTGGCCGGTGGATGACACCGGGATGAACTCCGTCAGCCCCTCGAGAACCCCGAGGGCGGCGGCGACGATCGTGTTCTGGTCCATCAGTGCTCGCGCAGGTTCTTGGCGGACCGCTTGATCGCATCATACTGGCCCGACGGGCGGAACCGCACCAGATAGTCGTCGAGAACCGTCCCGGCCGCCACCGGCACGATGCCCAGCTCGTCAAATCCGCGGGCGCCGGGGGTGACGACATTGTCCTTGCGCAACAGGGCCAGCTGATCGCTGCTCAGCGGGCTGGTGAACAGGCCGCCGGTGACGAATTGCGCCACGCCCATCCCGGCCGACGCAAGCCGCGCCACGGGAAAGGGCAAGTTTACAACCGCGCGGCGGCGGTGGACGGCGGCCAGCACCTGGCCCACGATCTGGCGCGTGGTCAGAACCTCGGGGCCGCCCAGCTCATAGATGCCGGGGGCGGCAGCGCCGGTGGCGCCCATCACCGCGGCGCGGGCGACATCGCCCACGAAGACCGGCTGCATGCGGGTGTTGCCGCCCACGATGGGCATCACCGGCCCCATCCGCGACATGCCCGCAAAGCGGTTGTAGAAATTATCGTCGGCGCCAAAGATCACCGACGGGCGCAGCACGACCGCATCGGGACGCGCGGCCAGCACCGCGGCCTCGCCCCGCGATTTCGACGCGATGTACTTGCTGTCCGATTCGGTATCGATCCCCAGACCCGAGATGTGGACCAGCCGCGCGACGCCCATCTCCGCCGACAGGCGGGCGATGTTGTCGGCGCCGGTCTCGAACACGGTCTTGAAGGTGCTCTTGCCTTGGGCGGACAGGATGTTGACGCAGTTGACCGCCGCATCGGCCCCCGACAGGGCGGCACGGACCGAATTCTCGTCGCGGATGTTGCACATGACGGGGACGACCTGGCCCACCGCGCCATAGGTGCGGGTGAACAGTGCCTCGTCGGGGCGGCGGACGGCTATGCGGACGCGCCAGCCCTCCTTGGCCATCAGCCGGGCCACCTGCCGGCCGACAAAGCCCGATCCGCCGAAGATCGTGACCAGTTTCGCCATGGGCGTCTCGCCTCCCTCTGATAGGCTGAATGTTGCGTGATCCTTACCCCTGCCGCGCGTTCCGGGCAAGGCTGCGCAGGGTCGCGGGCAGGTTCGCGCACCGCCTTGGCGGGTCTGGGCAAAAAACTGTCGAAAAACTTTCACGACCCCCATTGACGCCCCCCCGCACTCGCTTTAATCAGCCGCTCATACCACCTGCCCAGGTGGCGGAATTGGTAGACGCGCACGGTTCAGGTCCGTGTGCCGCAAGGTGTGGAGGTTCGAGTCCTCTCCTGGGCACCAAAAACAAAACCCCCGAAAACCTCGTGTTTTCGGGGGTTTTGCTTGTCCGGCGGGGCGATCCGACCTTGGGGCTTTTCATTTCCGCGCCGGTCGCGTTCCCTCTGGCGAAACATGGGGACGTGATGAGCTTGTATCTGGGGATCGACGGGGGCGGCACCGGCTGCCGGGCGGCCATTGCCGATGGGAACGGCCACGTGCTGGGCCGGGGCGAAGGCGGGCCCGCCAACATCAATTCCGATCCGTTCGGCGCGGTGGCCAGCGTGCTGGCCGCGGCGACGGCGGCGATGGTCCAGGCCGGGACCACGCCCGCGGACCTGACCGCGGTGCTGGGCCTGGCCGGGGGCGGCATGCAGGACGCGGCCCGCGCGATGCAGGCGCGCCTGCCCTTTGCGCGCAGCCTGGTCGTGAACGACGCCGTGACCGCCGCGCGCGGCGCGCTTGGCGCGGGTGACGGCATCCTGGTCGCGGTCGGCACCGGATCGGTGCTGGCGGTCCAGCGCGGCGGCCAGCTGCGCCAGATCGGCGGGCGCGGCTTTCTGATGGGGGACGAGGGCAGCGGCGCCGTCCTGGGCCGCACCCTTCTGGCGCAGGCGATGCGTGCGGGCGACGGGCTGGCCCCGGAAACGCCCCTGCTGTCCGCACTGCGCGACGAATTCGGCGGGTTCGAGGGGATCATCGCCTTTGGCACCACCGCCGCCCCTGCCCGCTTTGCCGAACTGGCCCCGCGTCTGGTCGGGTCTGACGACCCTGCCGCCCGCGCGATCCTGGATCAGGCCGTGACGCAGATCGGCGACGCGGTGCGCGTGCTGCAGGACGGCGACCGCCTGCCGGTGGTCTGCACCGGCGGGCTGGGCCCGTTCTATGCCGCGGCGCTGGCGGCCTACTGGCCCGTCGTTCCCGCCCGCGGAAGCGGCGTGGACGGCGCGTTGGACATGGCGCGGGCCTGGACACCGTGACCGTGCAGACGCTGGCCGCGACAGCGCTGTTCGACGGCGAACGCCTGCTGGACGACATGGCGGTGATCCTGCGCGACGGGGTGATCGACGCCATCGTGCCGCGCCCGGACGGCGTGGTTCCGATGCCCGGCATCCTGGCCCCCGGTTTCGTCGACCTGCAGGTGAACGGCGGCGCCGGACTGATGGTCGGCGCCACGACCGATGCCACGGCGCTGGCGTCCATCTGTGCGGTGCATCGCGACCTGGGCTGTGCGGGCATCCTCCCGACGCTGATCACCGACAGCGCGGCGGTCACCGCCCGCGTGCTGGCCGCGGGCATCGCCGCCGCCCGCGCCGGCACGCCCGGCTTTCTGGGCCTGCACCTGGAGGGGCCGCATCTGGACCCGCGCCGCGCCGGGGCGCATGACGCAGCCCTGATCCGCCCGATGACCGAGGCCGACATGGCCGTCCTGATCGCCGCCCGCGCGGACCTGCCCGCGCTGATGGTGACCCTGGCGCCCGAGGCTGCGACCCCTGCCCAGATCGCCGCCCTGACCGCCGCGGGAATCGTCGTCAGCCTGGGCCACAGCGACTGCACGCTGGACCAGGCGCAGGCGGCCTTTGCGGCGGGCGCGCGCTGCGCCACGCATCTGTTCAACGCCATGAGCCCGCTTGGCCACCGCCAGCCCGGCCTGGTCGGTGCGGTCCTGTCGGGCGATGCGCAGGCCGGGATCATCGCGGACGGCACCCATGTCGACCCGGCGGCGCTGCGCATCGCACTGCGCGCGCGGCCGCGGGGGCTGTTCCTGGTCAGCGACTGCATGGCCGTCGCAGGCACCCCGCTGACCGAATTTCCGCTGCAGGGCCGCCGCATCCTGCGCCGCGACGGGCGGCTGACGCTGGCGGACGGGACGTTGGCCGGGGCGGACCTGCGGCTGGATCGCGCCGTCCGGGTCGCGGTGGCCGCGGGGGCCGGTTCGGCGCAGGCGCTGGCGATGGCGACATCGGTCCCGGCGGACCTGATCGGGGCGCAGGCCGGACGCATCATGCCGGGGCGGGCGGCGGACCTGATCCTGCTGGACGCGGACCTGCACCTGACCGGCATCCGCGACGGCGCGGGCTGGCGCGCGCCGCGGGCCTAGCTGCTGCGCAGGCGGCTTTCGATCAGCAGCCCCTCGTCCTGCAGGATCGGATGGGCGACGGACACCGCATGGGCGTTGATCCGCTTCAGGTCACGCAGCAGGTCCAGATGCAGGGACGAGGTCTCCCGGCTTTCGGTCTGACCCTCGCGCAGGCGGATCAGGTGGCGCTGCGCGGACTGGCGTTCCAGGTTGCGGATGGTGACCTTCTGTTCCATCAGGCGGCGGGCCATGTCGCGGTCGCGGGTCATGAACACGGTCTGCGCCATGCGCAGGTTCTCCTGCGTCAGCAGGAACAGCGCGTCCAGTTCGCGAAACCCCTCGCCCGAAAAGCGCAGGCCCAGGCCGATCTTCTTGGACACCTCGGGGGACAGGCCCTTGTCGATGATGTCGCCGATATGTTCCAGGTTGATGACGTAATCCAGGATGTCGATGGCCTGACGCCGCTCGGCCTCGGTCGCATCGCCGGTCAGGCGCGAGAGGTAGTTCTTGACCTGCTGCTGTCGCCGGTCGACCTGATCCTCGATCGCGCGGACCTCGGCCAGGGGGGCCGGGTCGTGCTTGCGGAACGCGGCGCGGGTCTGGGCCAGCATCCGTTCGACGCTGTCGCCGATGTCCAGCACCTCGCGCCGGGCGCCGGTCAGGGCCAGGGGCGGGGCATCCAGCACCTGCGCATCCAGCCAGCGCGGCGCGGTCGAGGCCGCATGCGCGTCCTGCGGCACCAGCACCGCCACCAGCCGGCAGACCAGCCCGTTGAAGGGCCAGATCAGCGCCGCCAGCGCCAGGTTGAACGCCAGATGCGCGCTGACCGCCAGCGGTCCCACGGCGACCGGCATCGCATTCAGCGCGCCCGCCGCCAGCCCCGCCAGCGGCAGCGCGATCAGGCAGCCGATGGCGCGCACCGTCAGGTGCCCAGCAGAACCCGCCGCGCGGCGATGTCCAGCGTGGCCCCGGCCAGCACCGGCGCCATCGCGCCGCCCAGGTTCGCGCCCAGCACCATGACCACCGTCAGGTCGGCCGGCAGCACCAGCGACCCGATCAGCAGCACCGCCGCCAGCGACGACGAACACAGCAGCGCAATCCCCGCCGCAAAGGCCAGCGCCACCGGCCAGGCCTGATCCAGCATCGGCAGGAACGCGGCCATCTGCGGTGACGCGCGCAGCGGCGCGGTCGCCTGGTCCAGCAGCATCAGCGACACCAGCATCAGCCCCACGCCGATCAGCGCCGTGCCAACCCCCGAGGTCACCGTCGTGCCCCGGCGCCGCAGGCCATAGCCCAGCAGAACCAGCACCGGCGCGACCGCCGTGATGTCGGCCGACACGATCACCGCCGTGACTGCCGTGCCGACATTCGCGCCCAGCAGCACGATCTGCGCGCGGCGGGTGGCGATCATCTCTCGCTGGACAAACGACGCGGTCAGCAGGGCGGTGGCCGTGGACGATTGCAGGCCAAGCGTGGCGACCAGCCCCGATGCAAAGGCGCGCAGGCCGGTGCGCGTGCCCGCGCCCAGGATCAGCTTCATCCGCAGGCCGAACGCCTCGACCATGCCGTCGCGCACCAGTCCCAGACCGAACAGCAACAGCGCCACCGCGCCCGCCAGCTGCAGGAATCCCAGCATCGATGCCATGTGCCTTTCCACCCCTTTCCGGGTTGCCCGCATGGGCTGTCACAAAACTGACATGAAGCCGCCCCTTGCATCATGTGAAGGGGATAACGACGCGGAGGACACTGGTGTTGCACAAAACGCACAGGATCCGGCGCGGTGCCCTGCAGCACGGCAACCTGGCACGCCATGCGACAGGCCGGGCGCGTCCAGACAACCGCAGGGTGGCATATCCCTTTGAGGAAGCCGCCCCGCTCTGATATGGACGGGGTCACGACACAGGAAACCCGTGCGGCCATGAACAGCCTGTCTCCCGATCTTTCGTTCCGCTGGAAATCGAACGCGACGCGGACCATCGTCACGACCGTCAAGAACGAGGGGCCGTTCCTGCTGGAATGGCTGTGCTATCACCGGCTGATCGGCTTCAACCGCTTCGTGATCTATTCCAACGATTGCACCGACGGCACGCATCAGATGCTGCAGTTGCTGGACCAGGCCGGGATCGTCATCCATTTCGACAACAGCGAGCTGATCGCGGGCCTGCCCGACGACCCGCAGCGGCGCGCCTATGCCCGCGCCATGGCCCTGCCCGAAGTGACGGGCAGCGACTGGATCGCGGTCCTGGACGGGGACGAGTTCTTTCACGTCAACACCGGCGACGGCACGCTGGACGCGCTGTTCGCGGCCCTGCCCGACCGCACCGACGCGGTCGCCGCGCAATGGCGCATCTTCGGCAATGGCGGGGTGATCCCGTTCCGCGACGATCTGCAGATCCGCCAGTTCACGATGGCCTCGCCCAAGGACGTGCCGTTCACGCACAGCCAGTTCGCCATCAAGACCATCTTTCGCCCGCTGCCGGTCCAGCACCTTGGCGTGCACCGGCCGATCTTCAAGAACTTCTACGGTTTGCCCGCACACCCGCTGCTGATCGTGAACGGATCGGGCGCGGACGTGACCAAGGACCTGCTGCGGCAGCGGTGGACGACCTCTCCGAAGATGGCGGGGTACGACCTGTGCCACGTCAACCACTACATGATCCGCGCCAGCGAGGTCTTCCTGATGAAGCGCTGGCGCGGCACCGCCAACAGCGCCGATGCCGACCGGATCAACTTTGACTATTACGATCAGCACAACCTGAACGTGGTCGAGGAGACCGGAATCACCGCGTGGGCCGACCGGGTGGCGCAGGCGCGCGCCGAACTGGTCGGGCTGATGCCCGCCCTTGGGGCGCTGCACACAGAGGCGGTGGCGCAGTTCCGCCGCCAGATCGACATCCTGTCCGCGCAGCTGCGGGCCGAGGCCCCCGATCAGCACGCCCGCCTGTTCGACCCCGCGATCCTGCAGGCCGAGAGCCGCGCGCCGCCGGACGGAGCTGGCCGAACGCCGCGCGCGC
>NZ_BBPH01000215.1 GCF_000787695.1 Paracoccus sp. PAMC 22219
ATGCCGAGGCGCTGTCGGCCCAAGGCGTTCCCGCCGCGCGCATGTCGGTCCAGGACGCCACGCTTGCCGGGCTGTCCGCGGCCCATCGTCAATTTCTGCAAGGATAATCCATGTCCCGCCCCCTGATCGCCATCCTTCGCGGCCTGACGCCGCAGGACGCCCATGCCATCGGCCACGCCCTGACCCAAGCCGGGATCACCCGGCTGGAGGTGCCGCTGAACTCTCCGGACCCGCTGGACAGCATCGCCATCCTGGCGCGGGAGTTCGGTGACGTGGCACAGGTCGGTGCCGGCACCGTGCTGACCCCCGATCAGGTTCGCGCGGTCCGCGATGCGGGCGGGCGGATGGTGCTGTCGCCCAATTGCGACGCGGACGTGATCCGCGCCACCGTGGCCGCGGGCATGGCCAGCTTTCCCGGCGTCATGACCCCGACCGAGGCCTTTATGGCCCTTGCCGCCGGTGCCACCGGGCTCAAGCTGTTTCCGGGCGAACTGATCGGCCCCAAGGGCCTGCGCGCGATGCGGGCGGTGCTGCCTGCGGGAACCGACTGCTGGGCCGTTGGCGGCGTGTCGGTCGACACCATGGCCGAATGGCGCCGCGCGGGGGCCGCAGGGTTCGGCATCGGGTCCAGCCTGTACACGCCCGGCGACAGCGCCGACACCGTGGCGGCCAAGGCCGCAGCAATGGTCGCCGCATGGGAGGCCAGCGCATGATCTTTGACGACACCCCCTGCACCCTGGGCGAAGGCGCCCTGTGGCATCCCGACCGCCAGTCGCTGATCTGGTTCGACATCATCGGCCGCCGCATGTTCGAAAAGCCGCTGGACGGCGCGCGGCGTCACTGGGACTTTCCGGACCACGTCTCGGCCGCGGGCATCGTGGACGCGGACCGGATCATCGTCGCGTCCAGCAAGGCGCTGTCGCTGGTCGACCTGCGCGATGGCGCAACGCAGGTGCTGGTCCCGCTGGAGGCCGACAACCCCGTCACCCGCAGCAACGATGGCCGTGCCGACCCGCAGGGTGGGTTCTGGATCGGAACCATGGGGCTGAATGCCGAACCGGGCGCCGGGTCGATCTGGCGCTTCCATCGGGGCGAACTGCGTCTGCTGTTCCCCGACATCACCATCACCAACGCCATCTGCTTTTCGCCGGAAGGCGATCTGGCGCATTTTGCCGATACAGACCGGTCGACCATCTGGCAGGTCCGGCTGGACCGCGACGGCTGGCCTGTGGGCGATCCGCAGGTGTTCATCGACCTGAATGCCGAAGGACTGAACCCCGACGGGGCGGTCATCGACGCCCAGGGCGGGCTGTGGTCGGCGCAATGGGGTGCGGGACGCGTCGCGCGCTATGACCGGCAGGGGCGGTTCGACCGCGCGATCGACCTGCCCGCGCCGCACGTGTCCTGTCCGGCTTTCGGGGGCGCGGACATGACGACGCTGTTCGCGACGACCGCGCGGCAGGGGCTGGACGATCCGCGCGACACGGACGGCTGCACCTATGCGGTGCCCGCCGGCGTCGCGGGCCAGCGGGAACACCGGGTGATCCTGGGCTAGACCTCGACGGTGATCCGGCCCATCGGGTTGGAACAGCAGGCCAGGATCCAGCCATCGGCGATGTCCTCATCGCTGATGCCGCCGTTGTGGACCATGTGGACCTCTCCGGCGGTCTTGCGGATTCGGCAGGTGCCGCACAGGCCGAAGGTGCAACCCGACGGGATGTTCAGCCCCGCCCGCTTGGCCACCGCCAGCACGGTGTCGGTTTCCGCGCAGGCCGCCGTCACGCCGCTGGACGCAAAGGTCACCTGGGCGCGGGCATCGTCGTCGGGGGTCACGTCCTCGATCACCGGGGCCTCGGCCTCGGTGGCGACGGGGGCGCCGAAGCTTTCCTGGTGATAGCGTTCCATGTCGTAACCAAGCGAGATCAGCATCTCGCGCACGGCCTGCATGAACGGTTCGGGTCCGCAGCAGAACACCTCGCGGTCCAGATAGTCGGGGGCCATCAGGCCCAGCATCAGGCTGTTCAGCCGCCCCTGATAGCCGTGCCAGACGCGGAAGGGTTCGGGCTGTTCCACGGTCAGGCGCAGCTGCAGGCCGGGCACTCGGGCGACGTAATGTTCCAGCTGATCGCGGAAGATGATGTCGGACGGGCGCTGCGCGGCATGGACAAAGACGATGTCGGTGTCCTGCGCGCGGTCCCAGGCCCAGGTGGTCATCGACATCATCGGCGTGATGCCCGACCCGGCCGAGATGAACAGGTACTTCGCCGCCGGATGACGGTGAAAGCTGAAGATGCCGTTGGGGCCGAAGGCCCGGATCCGCATTCCCGGCTTGAGGTGATCCAGCATCCAGCGCGTGCCGATGGAGGTCGACTGCGCCTTGACCGTGACCGAGATCGACAGCGGCCGCGAGGGCGACGAGCTGATCGTGTAGGTCCGCTGGACGTTGCCGGCCGGGCCCTGGCGGGATCGACGGGCAGGTCCAGCGTCACGAACTGGCCGGGCTGATAGTCGAACCACGCGCCCGACGGCGCCCGAAAGATGAAGGTCGCGGTGTCGCGCGTTTCCGGCACGACCATGACGCATTCCAGCGGCTCGTCATCGGACCACGGCTCGGCGGCCCAGTTCAGGCGAGGCTTGGCCATCTATTCGGCCGCCTGCCGCATCCCGAGGCGCGAGGCCATCAGCCCGCAATACCAGTCGATCAGGTGGATCACCCCCGCCTCCTGGCTGGGGGAATAGGGGCCGGGTTCATAGGCGGGCGACAGGATGCCGGCCTGGTTCTCCTCGACCACCTGACGATCCTCGTCGTTGGTGTTCAGCCAGACGCGGGTCAGGGTCTCCAGATCGTAATCGACGCCCTCGACCGCGTCCTTGTGGACCAGCCAGTTGGTCGTGACCTGGGTCTCGGTCGGGCTGATCGGCAGGATGCGGAAGACGATCGCGTGATCGGCCAGGAAATGGTGCCAGGACGACGGGAAGTGATAGAACATCAGGCTGCCCGCGTCGTTCCACGGCATCGTGCCCATGCGCCGCGCGACCGCGGCCTTGCCCGACAGGGTGAAGCTTTCCTGATGATCCATCAGCGGCACGCGGGCCATGCGCCACTGCATGTCGGGGGCGTTGACAAAGCGCGCGGGCAGGTCCGCCGCGTCGCAGCGTGCCCAATGCGACAGGATTTCCGGTGAGGCCGCGTTCGGCCCCTCCATCACCGTCATCAGCGGGTCGTCGGAATAGGTCCGGCACAGGGACGGATGGCTGCCGCTGCAATGATAGCATTCGCGGTTGTTTTCCATCACCAGCTTCCAGTTGCCCTTCTCGACGATGGTCGAGCTGAAGGCGATCTTGGCATCGGCCAGCCCCGAGGGCGCGGCATAGCGGATCAGGTTGGCGGCCAGGTCGTTGATGGCGGGGGGCACCTGGGCCAGGCAGATGAAGATCATGCCGTTCAGGTCCACGCAATGCACGGATTTCAGGCTGTATTTCGACGGGTCGAAATCGGGGCCCATGTCGCGGGCGAACAGCAGCTTGCCGTTCAGGTCGTAGGTCCACTGGTGATAGGGGCAGACCAGTTTCGGATTGGTCCCGTTCGATTTTGCGCACAGCCGCTGGCCGCGATGGCGGCAGACGTTGTGGAAGGCGCGGATGCGGCCATCGGCGCCGCGGGTGACGATGACCGGGTACTGGCCGACCTGCATGGTGGTATAGCTGCCGGTCTTGGGCAGCTCGCAGCTGGGTCCGGCGAACAGCCATTCGCGGTACCAGATCTGTTCCAGGTCGTCCTGGAAGGCCTGCTGGCCGCAATACAGATCGCGGGGCAGCGCGTGATCGGGAAGACGTGCGGCGATCAGCTGGGCTGTGGTCAAGTCGGAGGTCTGGGTCATGGCGCTGCTCGGGGGTCCGGGGTGGCTTTCGTCCCAAACTAGTCGCAGGCAAACGACAAGGCGGCAGAATTGCGACATTCTGCCAGCGGAAACGGACATCGGCATCATGCGCGTGCTGTTGAGGGAAGGAAGCCTCGCCACCCCCCATCGAGGGGGGCAGCGAGGCTGCGGGGCCCCCGGACCCCCGCGGCGCCGGGCCGCAGGGGGCGTTTGCCGACACAATGGAAAATCGTTCCAAAACCCTTGGCAAACCCGCCGGGGTGACGTATCCCACCGTTGGGGTATGGCCCGATGCCGAATCCCCGCCATCCGAGGAGAGCCCCATGACCCGTTCCGCCACCCCCCGCCACGGCCTTGAGGTCGATGCCGACTTTGCGCAGTTCATCGAGGCGCAGGTGCTGCCCGGAACCGGCGTGACGGCGGATGCCTTCTGGCAGGGCTATGCCGGGCTGCTGGACGGGTTCGCGGCCGAGAACGCCGCCCTGCTGGAGCGTCGCGCCGAGCTGCAGGGGCAGATCGACGCCTGGCACAAGGCCCGCGGCAACCAGCCCTGGGATGCCGCCGCCTATCGCGCGTTCCTGACCGAGATCGGCTATCTGGTCCCCGAACCCGCGCCCTTTGCCGTCGAGAACGGTGATATCGACCCCGAGATCGCCACCCTGGCCGGGCCGCAGCTGGTCGTGCCGGTCAGCAATGCCCGCTTTGCGCTGAACGCCGCCAATGCGCGGTGGGGGTCGCTGTATGATGCGATATACGGATCGGACGTGATGGGCCCGGTGCCCGCGGGCGGGTTCGACCCCGCGCGCCGCGATGCGGTCGTGGCCAAGGCGGCCGCGTTCCTGGACCAGGCGCTGCCGCTGGCGCAGGGCAGCCATGCCGATGTCACCGCCTATGACGCCGACGCGCAGGGCCTGGTGGCGACTGTGTCGGGTCAGGCCGTGCGGATGGCCGATCCGGCGGCCTTCGTGGGCACCCGCCGCGACGGCGCCGATACCGGCTATGTCCTGCGGCACAACGGGCTGCATGTCGAGTTGGTGATCAACGGCGATCATCCGATCGGCGCGGCATCGGCAAGCGGGCTGCGCGACGTGGTGCTGGAGGCCGCGCTGTCGGCCATCCAGGATTGCGAGGACAGCGTCGCCGCCGTCGATGCCGAGGACAAGATCGGCGTCTATGGCAACTGGCTGGGCCTGATGAAGGGCGACCTGGTCGAGACCTTCGACAAGGGCGGCAAGCCGATGACCCGCCGCCTGCAGGACGACCGCACGGTCACCCGGCCCGACGGCAGCACCGTGACGCTGCAGGGTCGCGCCCTGCTGCTGGTGCGCAATGTGGGCCACCTGATGACCACCGACGTGGTCCGCAAGGGCGGTCAATCGACCCCCGAGGGTCTGATGGACGCGATGGTCACCGTCGCCTGTGCGATCCACGACCTGAAGAAGACCGAAGGTCCGCGCAACAGCCGCGCCGGTGCGATCTATATCGTCAAGCCGAAGATGCATGGCCCCGACGAGGCCGCCTTTGCCGACCGCGTCTTTGCCCATGTCGAGACCGCTCTGGGGCTGTCACCCAACACCGTCAAGCTGGGCCTGATGGACGAGGAGCGCCGCACCAGCGCAAACCTGGCCGCCTGCATCCACGCGATCCGCAACCGGATCTTCTTTGTGAACACGGGCTTTCTGGACCGCACCGGGGACGAGATCCACACCTCGATGCAGGCGGGCGCGTTCGTCGGGCGCGACGGGATGAAGACCGCGACCTGGCTGAAGGCATACGAGGATCGCAACGTCCTGGTCGGCCTGGCATCGGGCATGCGGGGACGCGCGCAGATCGGCAAGGGCATGTGGGCCAAGCCCGATGCCCTGGCCGAGATGCTGGAGGTCAAGATCGGCCACCCGAAATCGGGCGCCAGCACGGCCTGGGTCCCCTCGCCCACGGCGGCGACGCTGCATGCGCTGCACTATCACCAAATCGACGTGGCCGCCCGCCAGGACGAGCTGCAGGGTCAGCCGATCCCCGATCTGGACCTGCTGCTGACCCCGGCGCTGGCCGACGGGCCGATCCCGCAGGACCAGGTGCTGCGGGAACTGGACAACAGCGCACAGGGCATCTTGGGCTATGTGGTGCGGTGGGTCGATCAGGGCATCGGCTGTTCCAAGGTGCCCGACATCGATGACGTGCAGCTGATGGAAGACCGCGCCACCTGCCGGATCAGCGCGCAATATCTGGCCAACTGGCTGGAGCACGGGCTGATCACCGTGGATCAGGTCGAGGACGCGCTGCGCCGCATGGCCGCCAAGGTCGACGGCCAGAACGCGGGCGATCCGGCCTATCGCGCCATGGCCCCCGGTTTTGACGGGCCGGCCTTTTTGGCCGCGCGCGACCTGATCCTGACCGGCACGCAGCAACCGTCGGGCTATACCGAACCGGCGCTGCATGCCCGCCGGGCCGAAGCCAAGGCGGTCTGATCGCATCAGCGCGGCGGCGGTTGCAACGCCGCCGCCGCGCGCTATCGTGCGACCCGCATCAAAGGGGAACCGCCATGTCGGGTAAGATCATCGCCGTCGCAGGCATCGGCTATGTCGGCCTGTCCAACGCGGTCCTGCTGGCCGCGCGCAATACCGTGCGCGCGCTGGACGTGGATGCGGGCCGGGTGGCCATGCTGAACGACCGCAAATGCCCGATCATCGATGACGACATCGCGCGCCACCTGGCCACGCAGATGCTGGACCTGACCGCCACGACCGACTCGGCCACGGCCTATGCGGGCGCCGATTTCGTCATCGTCGCGACGCCCACCGATTACGACCCGGTCACGAACTACTTCAACACCTCCAGCGTCGAGGCGGTGATCCGCGACGTGACGCGGCTGGCCCCGCAGGCCGTGATCGTGGTCAAGTCGACCGTGCCGGTGGGCTTCACCCGGGACGTCCGCGCGCGACTTGGCACCCAGCAGGTGATCTTCAGCCCCGAATTCCTGCGCGAAGGCCGGGCCCTGCACGACAACCTGCACCCGTCCCGCATCGTGGTCGGAGAGGACAGCCCCCGCGGCCGCGCCTTTGCCGACCTGCTGGCCGAGGCCGCGCTGGACACCGACGTCCCGGTCCTGCTGACGGGATCCACCGAGGCCGAGGCGATCAAGCTGTTCGCGAACACCTATCTTGCCCTGCGCGTGGCTTATTTCAACGAGTTGGACAGCTATGCGATGTCGCTTGGCCTCGACAGCCGCCAGATCATCCAGGGCGTCGGCCTGGACCCGCGCATCGGTGCGCATTACAACAACCCGTCCTTTGGCTATGGCGGGTATTGCCTGCCCAAGGACAGCAAGCAGCTGTTGGCCAATTACAACGACGTGCCCCAGAACCTGATCGCCGCCGTGGTCGATGCGAACCGCACCCGCAAGGACGTGATCGCCGACGCGATCCTGGCGCGCAAGCCGCAGGTCGTGGGCATCCATCGGCTGGTGATGAAGGCCGGGTCCGACAATTTCCGCCAATCCGCGGTCCAAGGCATCATGAAGCGGCTGAAGGCCAAGGGGATCGAGGTCGTGGTCTTTGAACCCGCCCTGCCCGACGCCCGCTTCTTCGGGTCCGAGGTGATCCGCGATCTGGCCGACTTCAAGGCACGCGCCGACGTGATTGTGGCGAACCGCCTAGTCCCGGACCTTCAGGACGTGGCCGAACGGGTGTTCACCCGCGACCTGTTCGGCGCCGACTGATCACAGCCTGTCGCGCAGCGTCGCCTCGATCTGGCGGCGACGCCAGCGCGACCGGATCTGGCGCGCGTACAGATTCTGCGGGCACAGCGACATGTCATCGCCCTGCCCCTTCATCGAAAACCGACGGGCGGCGGCGGCGATGCGGCTGTCTGCGGCGGTGATCGCGGCCACCGTCACCTCGACCTCGCGAATGTCGCCGGGTTCCAGCGCGTCAAAGCTGTGATGGCGGGCGCGGTCCAGCAGGTCCAGCACGCTGCCGATATCGACGTGATCGCCGCTTTTCAGTGGCCCCTGCAGCGTCGCCTCGCGCGGGGTGGCGTGCTGGCCCTGCGCGATTTCGGTCCGGTCGGCGACCGAAGACACGCGTTCGCCGCTGGCGGTCCAGACGGTCAGCATGATCTCCAGCACATAGATCGGCTCAAAGCCCAGGTTGCTGACCAGGATGCGGGCGGACAGATTGCGCGCCCCGCCCAGGTGGATCAGGATCTCGGTCCGGCGCTGACGGCGCAGGCCCGACACGATGACGTGCAGATAGACCATCCAGACCAGCGCCGTGACCGCCGCCATTCCGGCCTGAACCAGGCCGCTGTTCTCAGATATCCAGTCCCACATGCGCAACCCGGCCTTTCCTCAAGGCCCCCCAACACGGCCCGCGGTCCGGATGTTCCATGGCGGGGTCACTCCGCCAGCGCGTCAGCCTCGGCCGTGGGGTCCAGGGCCGGCCCTGCGCCGATCTCGTCCAAGGCTGCGTCGATCAGGCCGGTGCCCAGATCGGATGCGGGAAGATAGGCGTCCTGCCCCGCACCTGGCACCGCCAGCGCCACCGACCAGCCGTCCTGGTCGCGGCACATCAGCGCGCGTTCGGCCCCCGCCTCGATCAGGCGGCACAGACCCAGATCGGTGTCATAGCTGGCCAGCGCCCGCGCGACCGCCCCGCCGGACAGGGTGGCATCGCCCCCCGGTCGGCACCTGCGCCAGCGCGACCGCCGCCTGCTGCAACGTGCCGCCCGTCGGCGACGTCCCGCGACCGGCCAGAAACCCGCCCAGACCCACGGCCAGCACCAGCGACGCGGCCATCGCCCAGCCCGCCAGCGGCCGCGCGGCCAGCCTGCGTCGGAAGCGG
>NZ_BBPH01000214.1 GCF_000787695.1 Paracoccus sp. PAMC 22219
TCGGGATCGGGCGTCATGGGCGTGTCGGTCCCCGCGGTGCAGGGCGACACGGTGGTGTTCCCGTTCTCCTCCGGGCAGATCGTGGCGGTGGACCGCCAGTCGGGCCTGACCAACTGGACCTCGCAGATCGCGGGCACCCGACCGGGACGCGCCATCGCGGTCGTCCGCGACGTGACCGGCGATCCGGTGATTTCGGGCGGGCGTGTCTATGCGGGTACCTCCTCCGGGCGGACCAGCGCGGTCGACCTTGCGACCGGGCTGGGCGACTGGACCGCGGACGAAGGCGCCAACAGTCCCGTCGTCGTGGCGGGCGGATCGGTCTTTTCCGTGAACGACCAAGCACAGCTGGTACGGCTGGACGCGGCGACCGGCGGCGTCATCTGGCGCCAGCCGCTGCCGTATTACACCACCGATCGTGTGCGGCGTCAGGATGCGGTCCATGCGCATTACGGACCCGTGCTGGCCGGGGGGAGGTTGCATGTCGCCTCCAGCGATGGCATGTTGCGCAGCTTCGATCCCGCCTCCGGCGCGCTGGTCGGTCAGGTGGCGATTCCCGGTGGGGCGGCATCGGCCCCGGTGGTTGCCGGTCAAACCCTTTACGTCGTTGCACGCAACGGCCAGTTGCACGCGTACAGATGACATTCACCCTTGCGATCGTCGGGCGGCCCAATGTGGGCAAGTCCACCCTGTTCAACCGTCTGGTTGGCAAGAAACTTGCGTTGGTCGATGACCAGCCCGGCGTCACCCGCGACATCCGCGAGGGTGCGGGTCGCCTTGGCGACCTGCGGTTCGTGGTGATCGACAGCGCCGGCCTGGAAATGGCCGAGGATGACAGCCTGCAGGGCCGCATGCGGCGCCTGACCGAACGCGCCGTGGACGAGGCCGACATCTGCCTGTTCGTGGTCGATGCCCGGATCGGCATCACCGCCGCCGACGAGTATTTCGCCGAGATCCTGCGCCGCCGGGCCAAGCACGTCATCGTCGCCGCCAACAAGTCCGAAGGCCGCGCGGGCGAATCCGGCGCGCTGGAGGCCTATGCCTTGGGCCTGGGCGAACCGCTGCGCATCTCGGCCGAACATGGCGAGGGGATGGACGATCTGTACCGCGTCCTGATGCCGCTGTCCGACCAGCTTGAGGCCGAACGTCCCGCGCCGATCGAGGCCGTGACCGATCTGGACCTGTCCGAAGAGGACGCCGAATCGGGCGAGGGCGCCGAGGATTGGCGCCCGTCCGAGGCTCGTCCCCTGCAGATCGCCGTGATCGGCCGCCCCAATGCGGGCAAATCGACGCTGATCAACAAGATCCTGGGTCAGGACCGCCTGCTGACCGGCCCCGAGGCCGGGATCACCCGCGATTCCATCAGCGTGACGACCAATTTCATGGGCACGCCCATGCGCATCTTTGACACGGCGGGCATGCGCAAGCGCGCCCGCGTGACCGAAAAGCTGGAAAAGCTGTCGGTGGCGGACGGTCTGCGCGCCGTGCGCTTTGCCGAGGTCGTGGTTGTCCTGCTGGATGTCGAGATCCCGTTCGAGACGCAGGACCTGCGCATCGCCGATTTCGCCGAGACCGAGGGCCGCGCCGTCGTCATCGCCGTGAACAAGTGGGACACCGAAGACGACAAGTCCCACAAGCTGAACGAGATGCGCGCCAGTTTCGAAAAGCTGCTGCCGCAGCTGCGCGGCGCGCCGCTGATCACCGTGTCGGCCAAGACCGGCAAGGGTCTGGACCGCCTGCACAACGCCGTGATCAAGGCGCACGAGGTCTGGAACCGTCGCGTGCCGACCGCCCGCCTGAACCAGTGGCTGGGCGCGATGACCGAAAGCCACCCGCCCCCGGCACCCGGTGGCCGCCGCATCCGCCTGCGCTACATGACGCAGGTCAAGACGCGTCCGCCCGCGTTCATCGTGAAATCGACCCATACCGACCAGATCCCCACCAGCTATCAGCGGTATCTGATCAACGGTCTGCGGACCGATTTCGACATGCCCGGCACGCCGATCCGGCTGTTCTTCCGCGACCAGGGCGGGGAAAACCCGTTCAAGGCAAAGGCCAGCAAGATCGTGCAATCGGGCGCGCTGTCCAAGCACAAGCACCGTCAGAAGCCCAAGGGCAGCTGACGCGGCTTAGCTGGCGGCGCGGATCAGGACCGTGGCCATCGCGCTGATCCCGATGATCGCGGCCAGCGCGATCATCGGATCGCTGCCCATGGTGGACAGCGCCAGCCCGCAGAACGCCCAGATCAGAGCGACGGAATAGCCAACGCTTGGCCCGATCCACATCTGGGCGGCGGTTCCAAAGGCTGCCGCGGGCAGAATCGCCACGGCCGACACCGCCTGTGCGGACAGCCCGAACCGGTCGGATGCCAGCTCGGCCAGCGCGGCGGATGCCAGCGCCGTGGCCCATCCCGCAAGAAAACCGATCGCGGGGCGGTGCCGCCCGGCCGCGCGGCGCGCGCCCACGGTGGCCGCGACAGCCCCCGCCACGGTTGCCAGCGTCAGCACCGCCGGATGGTCGATCAGCGATGGCCATGCCGCCCCCAGCACCAGCGCGCCCATCACCATCGGCCAGACGCGCGGGCGACCGGCGCGGATGGGTTCGTCATCCGACGGGTCGATCCATTGTCCGACCGCGTCCAGCATCACCATCATCCAGACGGCGATCAGCAGCAGCCACATCAGCAGGTTGTCGGGGTTCAGATACAGGTGCGGAATGGCGATGCTGGTGGGAGCGACGGGCGGCAGCAGCGGCGCCGCCAGACGCGCCGCGTCCGAGATGATGCGCGGATCGGGCATCATGGCGAAAGCCACGCCGCAGATCACGAAGATCGCCGCGACCACCAGATGCAAGACTGAACCGATCCGTGTCATGCAGGCCAACGCGCGTCGGGCGACGGCAGTTTCGCCGCCCGCGCAATCGTGGGGTCAGGCCAGCGTGCCTTGGGCCGTCAGCGTGGTCGCACCCTTCAGATAGGGATGCAGGACAGCGGGCAGGCGGACCGATCCGTCGGCCTGCTGGCCGTTTTCCAGCACCGCGATCAGCGCGCGCCCGACCGCCAGGCCCGATCCGTTCAGGCTGTGCACGAATTCCGGCTTGCCCCCGCCCGCCGGGCGATAGCGCGCGTTCATCCGCCGCCCCTGGTAATCGCCGCAATAGCTGACGCTGCTGATCTCGCGATAGCGGTCCTGGCCGGGCAGCCAGACCTCCAGGTCGTGGGTGATGCGCGCGCCCGCGCCCATGTCGCCGGTGCACAGGATCATCGTGCGATAGGGCAGCTCCAGCGCCTCAAGCACGGCTTCGGCGCAGCGGGTCATGCGGTCATGTTCGGCAAGGCCCGTCTCGGCGTCGGTGATGGACACCATCTCGACCTTCTCGAACTGGTGCTGGCGCAGCATGCCGGTGGTGTCGCGGCCTGCGCTGCCGGCCTCAGACCGGAAGCACTGGCTGTGCGCGACCATGCGGCGGGGCAGGGCGGACTGATCCAGCAGGTCGCCGTGCACGGTGTTGGTCAGCGTGACCTCGGATGTCGGGATCAGCCAGTACCCCTCGCGGGTCAGATAGCTGTCCTCGCCGAACTTGGGCAGCTGGCCGGTGCCCAGCATCATCTGTTCCAGCACCAGGACCGGGGTCCAGGTCTCCTCCAAGCCGTGCTGGTCGATATGCAGGTCGATCATGAACTGCGCCAGCGCCCGGTGAAGGCGCGCGACCGCGCCCTTCAGCACGACAAAGCGGCTGCCGGACAGTTTCGCGCCGGTCTGGAAATCCATGCCCGGCACGACGCCCGCGATCTGGAAATGCTCGACAGGGGTGAAATCAAGCGTGGCTGGCGTGCCCCACCGGCGCAGCTCGACATTGTCGGCCTCGTCCCGGCCCTCGGGGACGCGGTCCAGCGGCAGGTTCGGAATGCCCAGCAGCAGGTCGCGCAGTTGCGCGTCCAGATCGGTGGCCTCGGCCTGCATGCGGGCGATGTCGGCCTTGGTTGTGGCGACCAGCGCGCGCAGGCGTTCGAATTCGGCGTCGTCGCCCCGCGCCTTGGCGGCGCCCACGTCCTTGCTGGCCTTGTTCTGGTCCGCCTGCGCAGTTTCCGCGGCGGCGATGCGGCCGCGGCGCGCCTCGTCCAGCGACAGGATCTGCGCGGTCAGGCCGGTCAGCCCGCGGCGGTTCAGCGCCGCCTCGAAGGCGTCGGGATTGTCACGGATCGCACGGATGTCATGCATGGCGGCACCTTCGCAAATTGTCTGGGTGCCTGACTAGCGCATGCCGACCGCGACAGAAAGCCCGGCCCGCCGCCGCCGCCCGAATATCACGCGTGCAGTGTCAGCCCCGCACCGCGCATCATCTCCTCCAGCACGGGATAGAAATGGCGTTCGCCGACATAGCCCTCGATCCGGCCCGCTTCGGCGCCGTCCGACAGCAGCACGAAGGTCGGCGTGATCCACGGACGCCGCGCCAGCGCCAGCCCGTCGGGATAGGGGCCGTCCACGTCGACATGCAGCATGGGCGCGGTCCGCCCCGCGGCAGAGGCCGCATAGCCCGGCCCGATCTGCGCGTGCCACGCGCGGCAATGGTGACAGGCGGGCGATTCGACCATCATCAGCCGCCAGCCGGACGGCGGGGCGGCCCGGCCCGCGACGGGCAGCAGCACGACCGCGGCGCCCATCAGGACGGTGCGGCGGGACAGGATGGGCATGACGGGACCTCCGCGCGGGATGGCGAAAGATTACGCCCTTGCCCCCCGTCGCACAAGGTTGACGGGGGATTGCCCCCCGGCGGTGGCTGGTCCAGTGTTTCGGGCAAAGCGGGACAAGGCGGCGATGACGGACGATCTTCTGACACCCTTGCTGCGGGGCGATCGGCGGGCGCTGTCGCGCGCGATCACGCTGGTCGAATCGACCCGCCCCGACCATCGCGACCGTGCAGGCCGCCTGATCGCGGCGCTGCCCGACAGCACCGCGCTGCGCATCGGGTTGTCGGGCACGCCGGGGGTGGGCAAATCGACCTTCATCGAGGCGTTCGGCACGATGCTGACCGAACAGGGCCTGCGCGTCGCGGTTCTGGCGGTTGATCCGTCCTCGACCCGGTCGGGCGGTTCGATCCTGGGTGACAAGACGCGGATGGAGCTGCTGTCGCGCAACCCCCGCGCCTTCATCCGGCCCAGCCCGTCCAGCGCCCATCTTGGCGGCGTCGCCCGCCGCACGCGCGAGGCGATCCGCCTGTGCGAGGCCGCGGGCCATGATGTCGTCCTGATCGAGACGGTGGGCGTCGGCCAGTCGGAAACCCTGGTCGCCCAGATGTCGGACCTGTTCGTCCTGCTGCTGGCCCCCGCGGGCGGCGACGAGCTGCAGGGCGTGAAACGCGGCATCATGGAGATGGCCGACCTGATCCTGGTGAACAAGGCCGATGGCGACCTTCTGTCCCCCGCCCGCCGCACGGTCGCCGATTACGCGGGCGCGCTGCGTCTGCTGCGCAAGCGGGCGCAGGACCCGGACGGCTTTCCCAAGGCCATGCCGGTCAGCGCGACCACCGGCGCGGGCCTAGACGAGGCGTGGTCCTGCATGCGCCATCTGGCCGACTGGCGCCGCGAGACGGGTCATTTCGACCGCATCCGCGCCGAACAGGCGCGCGACTGGTTCATGGCCGAACTGCAGGGCGGATTGCTGGCACAGCTGGACGCCCCGGCCGCCCGCGCCCGCATCAGCGATCTGGGCGCCCGCGTCACCCAAGGCGCGCTGCCCCCGGTCGAGGCCGCGCGACAGATGCTGGATTGGCTGCGGGCGCCGCGATGAACTGCCCGAAAACGCGCCCCGGCCTGTCCGCGAATCGGCTAGACCGATCCGGACAGGAGGGTGCGATGCCGGACCATGACGATCTGTACAGCGCGCTGCTGGCGCGCGATCCGGGATATGAGGGGCGGGCGCTGGTCGGCGTCACCTCGACCGGGATCTTTTGCCGGCTGACCTGCCCGGCGCGCAAGCCGCGGCGCGACAACTGCCGCTGGTTCGCGAATGCGGCCGCCGCGCGGGCCGCGGGGTTCCGCCCCTGCCTGCGCTGCCGCCCCGAAGGCAGGTGCCGCCGTTGGTCGCCACGTTGGGCGCGGCGCTGGCGGCCGATCCCGCCCGCCGCTGGTCCGAGGCGGACCTGACCGCCCTGGGGCACGACCCCTCGACCGTGCGGCGGCTGTTCCGCCAGCATCTGGGCACCAGCTTTTTGCAACTGGCGCGCGCGGCCCGCCTGCGCGCGGGCCTGACCACATTGACGCAAGGAGGCAGGATGATCGACGCACAGCTGGACGCGGGATTCGATTCGGCATCGGGGTTCCGGCAGGCCTTCGCGCGCCTGTTCGGGCATGCCCCGCACCGGATGCGGGGGGCCGCCGACCTGCGCGCGGACTGGATCGACACGCCCCTGGGCGGGATGATCGCGATCGCCGATGACGAGGCCCTGCACCTGCTGGAGTTCACCGACCGCAAGGCGCTGCCCCAAGGGCTGCGGCGGCTGTCGGTGATGGCGGGCGGGCGGATCGGGCTGGGCCGGACGGCGGTGACCGACCGGGCCCAGGCCGCGCTGGCCGGGTTCTCGCGGGCAGTGACGGGCGGCTGGACCTGCCGGTGCGCCTGCGCGGCACGCCGTCCAGACCCGC
>NZ_BBPH01000213.1 GCF_000787695.1 Paracoccus sp. PAMC 22219
TGGGTCAGGAACTCGCGGAACAGCGCGTTGTACATCTGGTCCACCTCTAGGTCGCGCTGGCGCACGTCATGGGCCAGATCGGCATCGCGGCGGATATAGCTGTCCAGCGCGTCCTGCAGCATCTTGTTCACCGCCTGGCTCATCCGGCGCAGGGCCATGCCGGACCCGGCGATGGCGGGCATCTGGGACAGGACCTCGGTGCGCTTGGCCATGTTCTTGGCGTAATCGCCCACCCGCTCCAGCGAGGCCGAGATCTTCATCACCGCCAGCACCATGCGCAGGTCGGTCGCGGTGGGGGCGCGCAGCGCGATCAGGCGGGCGGCGTCCTCGTTGATCTGGATCTCCATCGCGTCGATGGCGCGGTCGCGGCGGCGGACCTGGTCGGCCAGCTCCTGGTCGCGGGTGTCCAGCGCGGTCGAGGCGTCGGTGATCGCGGCCTCGACCATGCCGCCCATCTTCACGACCATCGCCTGGATCGTCTCCAGGTCGCGGTCGAAGGCCGAGGAGATATGCTTGTCGCGGTTCATGTCAGATCCTTTCGATCAGCCGATCCGGCCCGAGATATAGGCCTCGGTCCGGCTGTCCCGGGGCTTCGTGAAGATGTCGTCGGTGTCGCCGTATTCGACCAGGTTGCCCAGGTGGAAGAAGGCGGTCTTCTGGCTGACGCGGGCGGCCTGCTGCATCGAATGGGTCACGATGACCACGGAGAACTGCGTGCGCAGCTGTTCGATCAGCTCCTCGACCTGGCTGGTGGCGATGGGGTCCAGCGCGCTGCAGGGCTCGTCCATCAGCAGGACCTCGGGGGATGTGGCGACCGCGCGGGCGATGCACAGGCGCTGCTGCTGGCCGCCCGACAGGCCGGTGCCGGGTTCCGACAGGCGGTCCTTGACCTCGTTCCACAGCGCGGCGCCCCGCAGGGACCGCTCCACGATCTCGTCCAGCTCGGCCTTGTTGCGCGACAGGCCGTGGATGCGCGGGCCATAGGCCACGTTGTCATAGATCGACTTGGGGAACGGGTTGGGCTTCTGGAACACCATGCCGACCTTGGCGCGCAGCTGCACCGGGTCGATGCGGCGGTCATAGATGTTCTCGCCGTCGATGGTGATCTCGCCCTCGATCCGGGCGCTGTCGATGGTGTCGTTCATGCGGTTGATGCAGCGCAGGAAGGTCGACTTGCCGCAGCCCGACGGGCCGATGAAGGCGGTGACGGTCTTGTCCAGGATCTCGACGTTCAGGTCCCGGATGGCCTGCTTGTCGCCGTAGAAGACCTGCACGTTGCGTGCGGAAATCTTGATGTCCTGCTGGCTCACGGCGCTCTCCGATCGGGTGATGTCATACATGGTGGCTCTCCTGTGGGCCGATCACCAGCGGCGCTCGAACTTGCGGCGCAGAAAGATCGCCAGCAGGTTCATGCACAGAAGGAAGATCAGCAGAACAATGATCGCGCCAGACGCCCGCTCAACAAACGCAGGATCGCTCCGCT
>NZ_BBPH01000212.1 GCF_000787695.1 Paracoccus sp. PAMC 22219
CGCCAGCGCCAGCGCCATCAGCGGGCGCTGCGCGAGGGGCTGGCGGGTCCCGGCAAACGAGATCTCCTCGTCTAGCGGCGTCATGGTCTCGAGATCGTCGATCTCGCCGATGCGCCCCTCGACCAGGGCGTCGAAGACGGCGTCGGGCATCTCGGGCGGAGGCAGGGGTGCCGCATCGATGCGGCGGGCGGCGGTGTGGAAGCGGGTCAGCCAATCGGACATGGCGGGACCTCCCGTGATCGGGGGAAAGGGACGGGGCGGCGCCGGCACGAGCCTGTGCGAGCGTGCGCGCCCCGCGACGGGTTCAGGAAAGAAAGCCGGGGCTCAGCGGCCGGACGGTGCGTCGGTCCCGGGGTCCTCGGGCGGGGTCTCGTCCGCCGCGGTCGGGTCGGGTGCGGTCGGATCAGACGCCTCCAGCGTCACGGCCAGCGCGTCCAGCCGGGCCTCGATCTCGGCCCGGAGCGCGGGGCGGTAGATCTCGCGGGTGACGTTGAGCATGTCGGCGAACTCCCCCCGCGGGACGACCGCTTCCGGAAAGCCCCGCCGCAGATCGCCATGCATCCGCTGCTCGGCCGCGCAGGCCGCGGCCCCGGTGGGCACCACCAGCTCGCGCAGGACCCGCACGCGGGCCTCGGTAGGCAGGCCCAGCTGATGGCGGTGCCGCTTCTCCGGATGAGCGGAGTAGCCCAGCTTCAGGAAGTGGCGATCCCCATGGCGCAGGTCCAGCAGGTAGATGCGGCTCTCCCGCGCGCTCCAGCCCTTGCTGCAGCCCGGGCAGTCGACCTGCCCCCAGAAGAGGTTCGCCCGGGCGATGCGGCGCTCGGCCCCGCAGGCATGGTGGTAGAGATGGTAGTTCGGATTGCGCTCGGGGTCCGGGCCGATCCGCGTCCAGCCGCGCCGCGCGGCGATGGCTGCCTCTTCCGCGGCAAAGCAGGTCTCGCAGCGCAGACCCGCGGTGCCCTCGGCCATCCGGCGGACATAGTCGAACTGGCGGCGCTGGACGTGGCCGCAGCGGGCGCGGTAGAGCCCGTAGGCGGTCTCCTCCGGGTCGCGGCCCAGGTAGACCAGCGCCGCGCGGGCCGCAGTCTCCGCCCGGCGGGCCTCCAGGCAGGCATGGCAGATCGGACGGCCCGCCATCAGCGTGAAGATCCGGCAGGTGAAGACACGCCCGCAGGTCCGGCAGCGCAGCGCCAGGTGCAGCCGGTCGATGACCCGGCCGGCGATGTCGAAGCCCTTGGCCTCGGCGGCGGCGATCCAGCCGGGGGAGAGGGGGCCGGGATGGACAGCCAGGGGCGTCCCGTCCACGAGGAGAGTGCCCGGGGTGCCCGGGTCGGCGGGAGCCGCAGGATCGGCGGTCGGGCAGGACGAGATCGTCGCCGGGTCGGATGCGGCGGAACGGGGTTTGCGGGGCATGGATGCCTCCAGATGCTGAGATAGGGAAAACCCGCCCTCGCGCGACCCGTCCGCGCGAGGAATGTGCAGGACGCGCGCGCGTGCAGCATCGGACCACCCCGGAATGGCGGGGTCGTAGCAGGCGGCAGCGCCGGTCAGGAAGGGGGAAGGGTCAGGCCGGGACCGGCGTCGCGAGCGAGGCCGTCTCCGGCTCGATCTCAACGGGATCGAAATGGCAGGGCAGGGAGGCCATCTCCCCGACCGCCACGCGCATGCTGCGCAGCATCTGCCGGCACCGCCAGGCCACGGCGCCATGACCCGGGCAGGTGAAGAGACCAGGCGCCTGGTCCAGGACCTGCCGGGCCTCGCGGAACTCGGCATTCGTGCGGCCTGCATCAGCAGGTAGCAGATCAACGCCATGTGCCGCAGGGGCCGGTCCTCGGGGCGCATCACCGCGGCGCTGCGGATCCCGTCGATCCGGGCGAGGACGCCGGCGCGGGCCGCCTCGGCCTCGC
>NZ_BBPH01000211.1 GCF_000787695.1 Paracoccus sp. PAMC 22219
TCCAAGATCATCAAGTGATCCATGGCCCGCAAGGGCCGCGGACTGCTGATGCCGCCGGATGATCCCTTCGGGGATATCGCGGCGGACAGGGCCACCCTTCGGGGTGGCCCTTGTCGTTTGCGGCGGCGACATGACCAAAAAGTCGCGTTGACCGCCGGGCGGCCGCGCGCGAAAGTGAGGGTCAGGAACAGGACAGATCAAGCTGATGTGCCAGATCTTTGCCGGGCAGCACCCGGACCGCTATGAGACCGTCACCCGCCGCTTGCGCCTGAACGGCCAATCGACCTCGATCCGGCTGGAGCGCGCGTTCTGGCGCATTCTGGACCGCATCGCCGCGCGCGAGGGGGTGACCACGCCCGCCTTCATCTCCAAGCTGCATGCAGAGGTTCTTGAGCTGCACGGAGAGGCGCGGAACTTCACCTCGCTGCTGCGCTGCGCCTGCACGATCTATCTGGGCGAAGATGACATCGCGCCGGCTATCGCGGCCGAGTGACGCGAATATTTTCGCTGTAGTAATCCGATACTACCCGGCCACCTGCCCAGCCCCTAGCCTGATCTGACAAGACACGTGCAGGGAGGGCCAGATGGCCAAGTACATCCACTCGATGATCCGCGTTCTGGACGAGGCGGCCACGGTCGATTTCTATGACCGCTGCTTTGGACTGACCGTGGCCGAGCGGCTGGATTTCGAAAAATTCACGCTGATCTATCTGTCCAACGGCGAAAGCGGGACGGAATTGGAGCTGACCGTCAACAAGGACCGCACCGAGCCGTATGACCTGGGCGACGGCTATGGCCACGTGGCGTTTTCGGTCGATGATGTCGACGCCACCCACGCCCGGCTGGTGGCCGAGGGGTTCGCGCCGCGCAAGCTGGTCGATTTCGCACCGGGCGGCACGGTGATCGCGCGCTTTTTCTTCATCAAGGACCCTGACGGATACGAGATCGAGGTCCTGCAGCGGGGCGGCCGCTACAGCTGACCGGCCTGCCGCGCCCTTGGGAGGGGGCGCGAGACCACATCAAGGGAGGAGGAACCCATGTCTGAACAAGTGACCAAGGGCCTGACCCGTCGGGCGTTGCTGTCGCGGGCCGTTGCGGTCGGCGCGCTGGCGGTGACCGGCGCAGGCTTCATCGCGGCCCCCGACGCGGCCTGGGCCGTTCAGGTGACCGCGATCAGCGAGCACCAGATGGCCACGCTGCTGCAGATGGCGCGCGACATCTATCCGCATGACCGCGTCGCGACCGGTTCTATGCGATCGCCATCAAGGGCTACGACACCCCCGAGAACCAGGCGATGGTGGCCGAGGGCATCACCGCGCTGGATGCCGCCGCGCAGGCGGCAGGGCACGACGACTATGTCTCGATCGGGTGGGAGCAGGACCGGGTCGCGATCCTGCGCGGGATGGAGGACAGCGCGTTCTTCCAGACCGTCCGCGGCGGACTGGTGACGGGTCTCTATAACCAGAAGGAGGTCTGGCCGATCTTTGGATACGAGGGCGAAAGCTTCTCGCAGGGCGGCTACATCTATCGCGGTTTTGACGACATCGACTGGCTGTAAGGGAGGCGGATCATGGCAACGGCAGCAAAATTCGAACTGACCGACGACAGCGTGGTCGTCATCATCGGCACCGGCGCGGGCGGCGGGGTGCTGGCCAACGAACTGGCGCAGAAGGGCGTCAAGGTCGTGGCCCTGGAGGCCGGCGGGCGTTACCTGCCCGAGGATTACATCAACGACGAATGGGACAGCTTTGGCCAGCTGGCCTGGACGGACGCGCGAACCACCAGCGGCGACTGGCGCGTGGCCAAGGATTTCAGCGGCCTGCCCGCCTGGATCGTCAAGGCGGTGGGCGGCACGACGACCCACTGGGCGGGCGCCTCCATCCGGTTCCAGGACCACGAATGGAAGGCCCTGACCACCTATGGCGCGGTCGAGGGGGCGAACCTGCTGGACTGGCCCATTGACGCCGCCGAAATGGCCCCCTGGTACGATCTGGCCGAGGCCAAGCTGGGCGTCACCCGCACCGGCGACCGCGAGGGGCTGCCCGGCAACAACAACTTCAAGGTGTTCGAGGCGGGTGCCAAGGCGCTCGGCTATACCGAAGTGAACACCGGCCGGATGGCGATCAACAGCGCCGATTACGACGATCGCCCGGCCTGTCAGCAGACGGGGTTCTGTTTCCAGGGCTGCAAATGGGGCGCCAAGTGGTCGTCGGCCTATACCGACATCCCCAAGGGAGAGGCGACCGGCAACCTGGAGGTGCGCGACCACGCCCACGTGGCCCGCATCCTGCACAACGATGAAGGCCGCGTGACCGGGGTCGAGTATTTCGACAAGGACGGCGCCCTGCAGTTTCAGGCCGCACGCATCGTGGCCGTGGCGGGCAACAGCTTTGAAAGCCCGCGCCTGCTGCTAAATTCGGCCAGCGAGATGTTCCCCGACGGGCTTGCCAACAGCAGCGGTCAGGTCGGCCGCAACTATATGCGGCACACGACCGGGTCGGTCTATGGCATCTTCGAAAAGCCGGTGCGGATGTGGCGGGGCACGACCATGGCGGGGATCATGCAGGACGAGGCGCATCACGACCCCGAACGCGGCTTTGTCGGCGGCTATGAGTTGGAGACGCTGGCCCTGGGCCTGCCCTTCATGGCGGCCTTCCTGGATCCGGGACGGTGGGGGCGAGAGTTCACCACCGCGCTGGACCAGTATGAATACATGGCCGGGCTGTGGATCGTCGGGGAGGACATGCCGCAGGAGACCAACCGCGTCACCCTGTCGGATACCGTCGACAAGTTCGGGCTGAAGGTCGCCAATGTGAACTTCAGCGACCACCCCAATGACGTGGCGATGCGCAATCACGCCTATGAGCGTGGACAGGCGATATATCGGGCAATGGGGGCCACGCGGACTCTGCCGACGCCGCCTTATCCGTCGACGCACAACCTGGGGACTAACCGCATGTCGGAACGGCCCGAAGATGGGGTCGTGAACAAATGGGGCCAGACGCACGACATCGCGAACCTGTTCGTGTCGGACGGAAGCCAATTCACGACCGGCGCGGCCGAGAACCCGACCCTGACCATCGTCGCGCTGGCGATCCGTCAGGCCGACCATATCGCCAAGGAAATGGCCGCGGGCACGATCTAAGGAGAAACGACCGCCCGGAGAGTATCCGGGCGGTCGGATCAATCAGGCGTCGGCGGCCTTCTGGTTGACGCCGCCTTCGGCGATGCGGGTCATGTGCTTGTCGCCGTCGCGGGTGCTGTCCAGGCATTCCTGCAGCACGCCGCCATCGGCATCCAGGTCCAGCCGGTTCGCAAAGCTGCGAACGCAGCCATAGCCCGCGATCGCGTAATGCGTCAGGCGCTGGTACTGGGTGATGATCGCCGCGTCGCGCACGTCGTCATCGCCGAAATCAGCCTGCAGCGCATGCTTGCGGGCCTCGGTCACCAGACCCTCCATGCCCTTGCAGTGCTCTCCGGTCGGGTCGACGCCGTGCTGGCTGCACAGGGTGGCCAGGTGATCCATCCCGCGGGCGATGCCTTCGTTGCCGGCGATCAGCGCCTCGGCCAGTTCGCGCGACGTGGCGACGCGACCCATCTCGGTCACGACGGGCATGGACTGCTTGCAGGCGGAATACAGGTCCTGCAGCTGGTCCAGATACAGGTCCTTGAGGGAATTCATGGTCATGATGCGGCCTTTCTGATGGTGCTGGGTGACCAACGATCCCCAGCCCGCCCTGTTCCATCGGCATGCCAAAGATCAACCCTGCGCGCTTGACTTTGCGGTCGGTCCGGGCCAGCACTGCGGCCCGTTCCGTCAGAGGAAGACATCCCCATGTTCGCCTGGTTCGAACGACGCATCGACCCCTATCCCGACCAGACCCCCACCATGCCCCCGTCGGGCTTGTGGCGGTTCGTGCTGCATTACAGCCGGGGCACGCTGCCGTGGCTGGTGCTGCTGGCCGTGGGCTCCGGCCTGATCGCGCTGATCGAGGTCGCGCTGTTCGGCTGGCTGGGCCAACTGATCGACCAGCTGGCGGACACGCCGCGTGAACTGTTCTGGGACCGCCACGGTGGCAGCATCGCGATGATGGCGGTGGTGCTGCTGGTCGTCATGCCGGCGCTGAACGTGGTGACGTCGCTGGTGCTGCACCAGTCGCTGATGGGCAATTTCCCGCAGCGTATCCGCTGGCAGGCCCATCGCTGGCTGCTGCGCCAGTCGGTCGGCTATTTCCAGGACGAATTCGCGGGCCGCATCGCACAGCGCCTGATGCAGACCGCACTGGCCGTGCGCGAGGTGTCCATGAAGATCATGGATGTCGGCAGCTATGTCCTGATCTATTTCCTGGGTGCCATGGCGTTGGCGGCCAGCCAGGATTGGCGTCTGGCGATGCCGTTCCTGGTCTGGGCCGCGGCCTATGGCATGCTGCTGTGGTACGTCGTGCCGCGCCTTGGCCGGGTGGCGCAGGAACAGGCCGATGCGCGCAGTGCGATGACCGGGCGCATCGTCGACAGCTATACCAACATCGCGACGGTCAAGCTGTTCTCTCATTCCGACCGAGAGGAGCGGTGGATGCATCAGGGCATGGACCGGTTCCTGGGCACCGTCCACGCGCAGATGCGGCTGTCCAGCCTGCAGGACATGGTGCTGAACCTGCTGAACGTCTGGCTGGTCGCGTCCGTGGCCGGGCTGGGGCTGTGGCTGTGGACGCAAGACCAGATCGCGGTCGGGGCGGTGGCCATCGCGGTGCCGCTGGCCCTGCGGCTGAACAACATGTCGCATTGGATCATGTGGGAATTCGCCGCCCTGTTCGAGAATATCGGCACCGTGCGCGACGGCATCACCAGCCTGTCCCTGCCACGAGAGGTGCGTGACGCACCGGGCGCGCAGCCGCTGCTGCCCGGTCCCGCGGCGGTGCGGTTCGACAACGTCACCTTCCGCTATGGCGGCGCGGCGGGGGCGCAGCCGATGGCGGTGCTGGACGACCTGACGCTGCATTTGCGGCCCGGGGAACGGGTCGGGCTGGTGGGACGGTCGGGCGCGGGCAAATCGACGCTGATCAACCTGCTGCTGCGGTTCCACGACATCGACGCCGGCCGCATCACCATCGACGGTCAGGACATCGCCCAGGTGACACAGGACAGCCTGCGCGCGGCCATCGGCGTGGTCACGCAGGACAGTTCCCTTCTGCATCGCTCGGTGCGTGAGAACATCGCCTATGGCCGCCCCGATGCGACCGAGGATCAGATCGACCACGCCTTGCGCATGGCCGAGGCGGACGGATTCGTGCCGTCTTTGTCCGACAGCCAAGGCCGCCGGGGGCTGGAGGCGCATGTGGGCGAACGCGGGGTCAAGCTGTCGGGCGGTCAGCGCCAACGCATCGCCATCGCGCGGGTCGCGCTGAAGAACGCGCCGATCCTGATCCTGGACGAGGCCACCAGCGCCCTGGACAGCGAGGTCGAGGCCGCGATCCAGTCCCGGCTGGAGGCGCTGATGCAGGGCAAGACCGTCATCGCCATCGCGCATCGCCTGTCCACCATCGCGGCCATGGACCGGCTGGTGGTCATGGATCAGGGCCGCATCGTCGAACAGGGCAGCCATGCCGAACTGCTGGCGCGCGACGGGCTATATGCGCGGCTGTGGCATCGCCAGTCCGGTGGGTTCCTGGCCGCGGACTGAGCGGCCAACATGAAAAAGGCCCCGGCGCGATGCCGGGGCCTTTTCGTTTTCGGGCGGGTGCTTACTGCGCCAGCAGGTCGGTGATCCGGCGGACGGATGCGCGACGGTTGTCGCGGATGTCGCCTTCCGAACGGATGCGCAGGAACTGTTCGCCATAGCCCTGGGTGACCAGGTTCTCCGGCGGCACGTCGAAGTATTCGGTCAGCGCCAACGCCACCGATTCCGCGCGACGGTCCGACAGCGCCAGGTTGGCGGCGTCCGATCCGACGGTGTCGGTGTGACCCTCGATCATGAAGATCTCGCGCGGGTTCTGGGTGATCTGGTCCTGGATCGCGCGACCCAGACCCTGCAGCTGCTGGGCCTGATCGGACCGGATCGCGGCCGATCCGGTGTCGAAGGTGATCGCGTCGATGTTGACCGGGGCCACCAGCGCACGCACCTCGGGGATGTTGCGGATCTGGGACAAGGTAAAGCGACGGTCGACATTCGCCTCGCGCTGCAGGGCCTCGCGCAGCTGGTCCTCGTTCAGGGGCGTGTTGCCGGTCTGGACGGGGGCCGGGGCGGGCAGGGCGCCGATATCGACGGGCTGCACGTCCATGGTGTCGTCGATCAGCTGCGTGGTCGTGCCATCGGCGCTGACCAGCGTGCGGCGCAGAACCTGCAGGTTCACGTCACGGATGGTCACCACGCGGCTGCCGTCCTGACGCGTCACGATGGTCCGCGACGAGCCGTCGTCAAAGTTCTCGGTTTGCACGGTCGAGCCGGGCTGACGCAGCAGGGCGACCTCGTCCTTGATCACCTCCTGGCTGCCATCGGCGCGCGTCACGACGACGCGGTCGGGGGCGGACAGGGCAACCTGGCGGTTGTTGTTCAGGTACGACCCGACGGCAACGGCGCCCAGACCCAGCAGCAGGGCGTTACGCAGGCGGTTGTCGTCATCCTCCTCCTCGGCCTGCGGTGCAGGCTGGCCGGTGGCCCCTGCCAGCGCGTCGCGCAGGCTGGTGGTGAAGTCCTCGGACGACGACCGGGTGCTGTCCTCGGTCACCTGCTGTTCGGTGATCTCGCCCGATCCATCGGCCGCGTCCAGTGCCGCGGCAGTGGACGGTGCGACGGCTTCCGCCGCCTCACGCGAGGCCTCGGTCTCGACGGTGTCCTCCTCGGCGGCGCGCTGGATCAACTCGCCATTCTCGCCGACGCGGTACATCTGTGCCTCGGTCGGGGCCAAGCGCAGCTCTCCGGCCTCGTTCGTCTCGACGACGACACCGCTCGGGGTCATCGCACGACCGCCATCGGCGCAGGGGAAGCTGCCGCCGTTCAGACATTCCAGGGACGAGGTGTCCAGACCACCCTCGACCTCCTGCGTCAGGACGCCGGCCAGTCCGGGCAGGGCGGCCGCGCGTTCGACCTGGGTTGCCCCCGTCGCCACGGAGAGGCGGCCCTGTGCTGCAGGGGCGGCAGGTGCTGCAGGTGCTGCGGGTGCGTCAGCCGTCGCTGCCGGATCGGCAGGCTGTTCGGCCTGTTCCAGGGCGCGCAGTTCCTCGGCCAGCGCGTCCGCGTCCTCGCCAATGGGTGCCTCGGCAGGCTGCTGGTTGTTCTGGGCTGCGGGGCGCGCAGCCGGGCGTTGCTCGGCCGGGGCATCCGCGGCGGGCGGTGCGTCACGTTGCGGATTGGCGGGCGGAGCCACGTCGCCAGCCACAGGCGCTGCCGGTGCAGGCTCGGCGGCACGGGCGGGGTTCGGCGCGGGCGCAGCTTCTGCCTGAGGCGCGGGACGGGCCTCGGGGGCCTGGTCCGGCATCGCTTCGGGTGCCGGCGGTGGCGGGGTGCCGTCCGGTGCGGGCTGAGGCTCGGCATCGGCGGCCGGTGCAGCAGCTTCCGGTTCCGCAGCCGGGGGCGCCGGTTCCGCAGCAGGCTCGGGTTCTGCGGCAGGCTCCGGCTGCGGGCTCGGGCTCGGCTGCTGGCGCGGGTTCCGCGGCAGACGCAGGCGCAGGGGCGGCTGCGCGTCCTCCGCTGCACGGGCCGCCTCAGGCGCGTCGGCCGGGGCCTCTGCGGGG
>NZ_BBPH01000210.1 GCF_000787695.1 Paracoccus sp. PAMC 22219
CACTGTCGTGTGGTCATTCCCCTGTTCAGGGACTGACCGTCAGTTGTCCATCTTCAGCGCCTGGATAAAGGCGGTCTGCGGGATCTCGACCTTGCCGAACTGACGCATCTTCTTCTTGCCGGCCTTCTGCTTCTCCAGCAGCTTCTTTTTCCGCGTAGCGTCGCCGCCATAGCACTTGGCCGTCACGTCCTTGCGCATCGCCGACAGCGTCTCGCGTGCGATCACGCGAGCACCGATGGCGGCCTGGATCGGGATCTTGAACATGTGCCGCGGGATCAGGTCCTTGAGCTTTTCGACCATGGCGCGGCCCCGGCTTTCGGCACGGTCGCGATGGACCATGATCGACAGCGCATCGACGGGTTCGTCGTTCACCAGGATCGACATCTTGACTAGGAAATCCTCGCGGTATTCGCTGATCTGATAGTCAAAGCTGGCATAGCCCTTGGTCACCGATTTCAACCGGTCATAGAAATCGAACACCACCTCGGCCAGCGGCAGGTCATAGACGACCATGGCACGCGCACCGGCATAGGTCAGGTCCAGCTGGATGCCGCGGCGGTCCTGACACAGCTTCAGCACGTCGCCCAGATACTCATCGGGCACCATGATCGTGGCCTTGATGCGCGGCTCTTCGATGTGGTCGACATGGGTCAGGTCGGGCATGTCGGCGGGGTTGTGCAACTCGCGCACTTCGCCGTCGCGCATGTGCAGCCTGAAGACCACCGATGGCGCGGTGGTGATCAGGTCCAGATCGTATTCGCGTTCCAGACGGTCGCGGATGACCTCCAGGTGCAAAAGCCCCAGGAACCCGCAGCGAAAGCCAAAGCCCAGGGCCGCCGACGTCTCCATCTCATAGCTGAAGCTGGCGTCGTTCAGGGCCAGCTTTTCGATGGCGTCGCGCAGGGGTTCGAAATCGTTGGCATCCACCGGGAACAGTCCGCAGAACACCACCGGCTGCGCAGGCTTGAAGCCGGGCAGCGCCGTCGTGCAGGGCTTGCGTTCATGCGTGATGGTGTCGCCGACGCGCGTATCGCGCACCTGCTTGATCGAGCCGGTAAAGACCCCGATCTCTCCCGGCCCCAGTTCGTCGATGTCGACCATCTGCGGCGTCAGCACCGCCAGCTTGTCGATGCGATGGGTGGCGGCGGTCTGGATCATCTTGATCTGATCGCCCTTGCGGATCACACCGTCCATGACGCGGATCATCACGACCACGCCCAGATAGGCGTCGTACCAGCTGTCGACCAGCATCGCCTTGAGCGGCGCGTCACGGTCGCCCTTGGGCGCAGGAAGGCGCGTGACGATGGCCTCCAGCACGTCGGGGATGCCCAACCCGGTCTTGGCCGAAATAGGGATCGCGTCCTGGGCGTCGATGCCGATGACTTCCTCGATGTTCTCCTTGACGCGCTCGGGCTCGGCCGCGGGCAGGTCGATCTTGTTCAGGACGGGCACGATCTCGTGGCCCGCGTCGATGGCCTGATAGACGTTGGCCAACGTCTGCGCCTCGACCCCCTGGCTGGCATCCACAACCAGCAGCGACCCCTCGACCGCGCGCATCGACCGGCTGACCTCATAAGCAAAGTCGACGTGACCCGGCGTGTCGATCAGGTTCAGGATATAGGTCTTGCCGTCCTTGGCCGGATAGCTGATCCGCACCGTGTTGGCCTTGATGGTGATACCGCGCTCGCGCTCGATATCCATGCTGTCCAGCATCTGGGCCTTCATGTCGCGATCCGCGACAGTGCCCGTGGACTGGATCAGCCGATCGGCCAATGTGGATTTTCCGTGGTCGATATGCGCCACGATCGAAAAATTGCGGATGAGGTCAAGGTCGGTCATGGCCGGGCTATACAGCCCCGCAAAGGCCGCGAAAAGAGGGTATCGCGGCCCTGCGTTATTTGGTGTCAGGGCGCGGCGGGCAGGTCGGCCGCCTGCAGCATCAGCCGCGCCACCTCTGCCGACGATGCCGGGTTCTGGCCGGTCACCAGCTTGCCGTCGCAACCGCAAAGGGCTGCCAGTCCGGACCCTTCTGGTGCTTGCCGCCTTGGGCCTTCAGCTGGTCCTCCAACATGAAGGGAACGACGTCGGACAGGCCGACCGCGTCTTCCTCGCTGTTGGTGAACCCCGCGACGCGGCGGCCGTGGACCAGCGGATCGCCCGACGGCAGGCGCGCCGACAACAGGCCCGCAGGTCCGTGGCAGACCGCGCCGACAACGGCACCCTTGTCGAAGGCCTGGCCCAGCAGGTCGCCCAGGGCCTTCGATTCAGGCAGGTCCCACATGGTGCCGTGACCGCCCGGCAGGAACACGATGTCGCAACCGGACACTTCGACGTCGTCGATCTTGGTGGTGTTCTCCAGCTTGTTCATGACCGCCTCGTCGGCCAGCAGGCGGCGGACCTCGTCGGTCATCGCGTCGCCTTCGGCAGAGGACGGATCGGCGGGGGGCTTGCCACCCTGGATGCTGGCCAGCTCGATCTGCCAGCCCGCATCGGACAGGATCCAATAGGGGGCTGCCAGCTCCTCCCAATAGAATCCCGTCGGTTTGCCGGTGTCGCCAAGCTTGTCATGAGAGGTCAGGATGAACAGGGCCTTGGGCATGGAAAGCCTCCTTGAGAAATGCAGGTATCGCCACAGTGCCGGAATGGCGCCATGGCGTTCGGCACTTTAATGTTCCCCGACGCGTCCCGGTTCCCGGTCGCCATGTCGCACCGGCGCGATCCCAAAGGGTCGCGCGGCCGCCAAGGCCCCTCGATGGGGCCGCGGGCGGCCTCGACCGCCCAAGCCACGCGCGGGCAGATGCTAACCCGGACCGGGCCGCACCAGGCTGTCGACGGGCCGCCTGCGCCGCAGCCCCGCCTCGCGCCACATCGCGTAACCGCCCGCCAGCGCGATCAGCGCCGCTCCCGCCAGCGTCGCCGCATCGGGCCGCTCGCCGAAGATCACCGCCGCCACCACCAGCGCAAAGGCCAGCCGCGTATAGCGGAACGGCGCGACCACCGACGCTCGCCCAAGCGCGAGGCCGCGACCAAGGTCGCATAGCCCACCACGCCGAACACGACCGTCCCCGCCAACAACGTGACCTCGACCGCGCCCGGCATCATCGGCGCAGGCCCCGCCAGCATGCCCAGAACCACACCCGCCGGGATCATCGCGCCATAGGCGGATGCCGACAGCTGGTCCGACGCAACCCCTGCCGGAATGCGCCGCGTGGCCAGATCGCGCAGCGTCAGCCCCGCGACCCCCGCCACCGCCCACAGCATCGCCGGCTGGAACGCCGCCGTCCCCGGCCGCAGGATCAGCAGCACCCCCGCGAACCCTACCGCGACCGACATCCATCGCCGCCAGCCGACCTTCTCGCCCAGAAACAGCGCCGCCCCCAGTACCAGCGTCAGCGGCAGCACCTGCAGAATCGCCGATGTCACCGCCAGATCGCCCACCGCCAGCGCGGTCACCAGACAGATGGCGCCCACGATCTCTCCGGCGTTGCGCAACAACGCCATCGGATGCAGCAGGTCGCGCGTCCACAGACGCCCGCCCCGGCGCACAAGCCGCAGCCAGAAGACCGCGCCCGCGATCACCCCGACCGTGGCCAACAGCTGCCAGACCGGCATCGTCCGGGTCAGCACCTTGAGAAACGCATCCTCGACCGCGAACATCGCCATCGACGCCGACATGAACAGCGCGGCGCGCCCGTTGTCGGTCACGCGGCCCCCTCCAGCGCGGCGATCAGCGCCGGCAGCCCGCCCATATCGGTCAGCTGGTGCAGGCGCGGATGGTCGGGGGCGTCGGCATGTTCATGGCTCCAGGTCAGGTCGTGCGGGATGAACACCGCCGTCCCGCCCAGATCCAGAACCGGGATCACGTCGCTGCGCATCGAATTCCCTGCCATCAGGAACCGCGCCGGCTCAATCCCCTGCCCCATCAGGACGCGGGCATAGGCCTCGGGTGTCTTGTCGGCCAGGATCTGCACCGCGGCGAATCGCTCGGCCAGGCCGGACGCGGCGATCTTGCGCTCCTGATCCATCAGGTCGCCCTTGGTGATCAGGATCAGCCGCCGCCCCAGCAGCGCGTCCAGCGCCCGTTCCACCCCCGGCAGCAGCGTCACGGGATGGGCCAGCATCTCGGCGCCCAGATCCAGGATGCGGGCGATCTGGCGGCCCTCGATGCGCCCGTCGGTCAGCTCGATCGCGGTCTGGACCATCGACAGCATGAAACCCTTGATGCCGTATCCATAGCGCGCAAGGTTCGCGCTTTCCGTGTCGTACAGCCGCGCGGCGATGCTCTCGGGGTCGCCGTGATCGGCCAGCAGAGCGCAGAATTCGGCCTCGGTCACGCGAAAGAACGTCTCGTTTTCCCAAAGCGTGTCGTCGGCATCCAGCCCGATGGCGTCAAACAGGGTCATGTCGTCCTCTTGCGGGCGGCGCCGCTCTGTTTCAGGATCGTGCGACCCAGCCAAGGAGCGCCCGATGATCTATTCCGTCCCCGACATGAGCTGCGACCACTGCAAGGCCGCCATCGAAGCGGCCGTCACCGGGGCTGGCGGCCGCGCCACCGTCGATCTGCCCGAAAAGCGTGTCACCGTCGAGGGGCTGGACCCCGCCACCGCGGAATCGGCCCTGATCGCCGCAGGCTTCACCCCGCGGCCGCTTCCTGCCGCCTGATGCGCATTGCAGGCATCGCCGCGATTGAGCGGCGGCCCGCTTGATGCTAGGATCGCCCGATCGGCCATAGCGGGTAAGAACCGGATCAACCGGCGCGCGGCCGTCCGAGGCATTTCGAGGAGACAGTCCCATGCTGAACCGTTTCGTGATCGCGGCCGCCGCGATCGTCATGACGACGCCCCTGGCCATGGCCGGACCCATCGACAGCGCCTGCGTCCGTTCGGACCGGGCACGCGGCAACGCTCCGCTCTGCGGCTGCATCCAGCAGGTCGCGAACCAGACCCTGTCGCGGTCGGACCAGCGCCAGGCAGCCCAGTTCTTCCGCGAGCCGCATCGCGCGCAAGAGGTCCGCACCTCAAAAAGCGATGCCGACAACGCCTTCTGGGCGCGCTATCGCAATTTTGCGGCGCAATCCGAACGGCTGTGCCGCTGACCTGATCCGCAGGGCTGGCCCGACGGGTCAGCCGATGCGGGCCAGGATCTCGTCCGTCAGGGCGGTCATCTCAGCGACTGCTGGACCCTTGGGGCGTTCGATCGCCCCCAGCCCCAACCCCAGGCTTTCGGCATAGACGACGCGGTTCGACACCTGCGTGTCCGCCACCTGCGCGCCCAGTTCCGCGGCCTTTTGCGCGACCTCGACCGACAGGCGGGTGTTGGGGCGGGTGCGGTTCAGCACGACCAGCACCTCGGCCTTGTCGCGGCGGGCCAGGTCCAGAACGCCCTCGGTCGCCCACAGATCGACATGGCTGGTCGCCACCGGCACCACCACCAGATCGGCCACGCGCAGCGCGGGTCGCAGGTCGCTGTCGATCTTGGGCGGCGTGTCGATGATGACATAATCGAACCGCTTCTTCAGCTTCTCCGATTCGTAGCTTGCCCCCCAGGCCGACGAGGTCGAGAAATCCAGCGCCTCGTCCTCTCCGATGGCGGACATGCGTTCCATGAACCACCGGCCCATGCTGCCTTGCGGATCGGTGTCCACCAGCGCGACCGAATGGCCCCGTGCGTGCAGGCAGACCGCCAGATTGACGGCCAGCGTCGTCTTGCCCGATCCGCCCTTTTGCTGAGCCACCGTGATGATCCGACCTGACATTGTGATATTCCCCTGCGTTTGGCCCAGCCTAGGGACCAACGCAGGCGATTGCATCAAGTTTCTGCGCCTGCAGCATCAGGGGTGGACGGACTGGACCTCGTACATCACCGGCTCGAACGATTTGCACATGCCATGGATTTCCCGGTTGCGACGGCGCATCTCGGGATTGCGCAGCATCGCCTGGTAATCGCGGCGATCGCGCCACTGCGAATAGGTGGCGATACGGGTCTGCGCGTCGTTCAGATGGATCGCCCCGCCCAGGCAGCCGGGCTGCACGCTGATGACCTGCGCCCAGGCCTCGGTCAGCAGGTCCAGCACGTCATGGGCGGTGCCGGGGGTCACCTCGAAGGTGGTGATGACGGTCTGGCCGTCGAAATCGGGCGTGATGCGGGGCATGGGCTGGCCTTTCGTGGGCATGGTCCTGCCACCAGCGTAACCGCCAAGGCGGCTGCGCGCAAAGCGCCATTGCAGGGCGCTGCACGATGTGCATCCTGCCGGGACGGAACAGCAAGGACCAGCCATGACCCCGGTATTCGACGGCCACAACGATTTCCTGCAGCGCGTCGTGGCGGCGGGCGCGGATGCCGACCAGCTTTGGCTGCACGGCGACGGCACCGGTCATCTGGACCTGCCCCGGATGCAGGCGGGCGGCATGGTCGGCGGCTTTTTCGCCATCTGGATTCCGACGCCCGCGGGCCTGGGCGACGACCACTTCATGGACGCGATGGAGAATCCGCCGTTTGAGCTGCCCCTGCCCGCACAGATCGCGTCCGACGTGGCCCTGCCCCAGGCCTTTGCGCAGGCGGCGGCGCTGATGGCGTTGGAACGCACCGGAACGCTGGACATCGTGCGCGATGCCGCGGGTCTGCGCGCCACGATCGCGGCGGGGCGGATCGCTGCGATCATGCACATGGAGGGGGCCGAAGCGATCCGCGATCGCGACGCGCTGCACCTGTGGTACGCGGCGGGCCTGCGCTCGATTGGCCCGGTCTGGTCGCGGCCCACCCAGTTCGGCGAAGGCGTGCCATTCGCCTTTCCCGCCAGTCCGGACATGGGCGGTCCGCTGACGCCGGAAGGCCACGCGCTGGTCGCGGACTGCAATGCGCTTGGCATCATGCTGGACCTGTCGCACCTGAACCAGGCCGGGTTCGACGACGTCGCCCGCATTTCGGACGCGCCGCTGGTTGCCAGCCACAGCGCGGTCCATGCCATCTGCGAAAGCAGCCGCAACCTGACCGATCGGCAGCTGCGCCAGATCGCCGACAGCGGCGGCTTGGTGGGGCTGAACTTCGCCTCCAGCTTCCTGCGCCCTGACGGGAGGCGCCAACCGCTGGAGGATCTGGGCATGATGATCCGGCACCTGGATCACCTGCTGGGGATCCTGGGAGAGGATGGCGTGGCCCTCGGGTCCGACTTCGACGGCGCACTGATGCCCCGCGACCTGCCCGATGCCGCTGCCCTGCCCGCGCTGATCAAGGCGATGGAGGATGCGGGTTACGGCGCCGATCTGATCCGCAAGATCGCCTGTGACAACTGGATCGGGCTGCTGGAACGGACCTGGCGCTAAGGCCCGGTCCCACCGGGCCTATTCGGTTTCGGTCTGACCCGGCGTCGCGATCTGCGCGACAGCGATCATCTGGGCCAGTTCCGGGTCTGCGCCCGGATCGGCCAGCGCGAACCGTTCGGTCAGACTGGCGGGCGACAGTTCGACCCCGCTGATGACCTGCGCGCCGGGGGCTGCCGGACCATAGGTCTGGCCGCTGACCGCGAAATAGATCGCGCCCGAGTTCCCGGTCCGCAGCACCGGCGGCTGTTCCAGCGGCGGCAGCGCAAAGCGTTCGCCCGCATCCATGATCTTTTCCAGCAGGACCGTCCCGTCGGCCGAGGTCACGCGGACCCAAGCCGGACGCGCCGCCATCAGTTCCAACCCGGGGGCATCGGGTGCCAGCGTGCGCACCGCCGTTTCGGGGGCGCCGTTCTGGGCGGTCTGCAACGGGCCGACGGCACCGGGGGCACCTGTCGGCACCTGGGCCACGCCCGCCTGCTGCGCCAACGTATTCTGCGGCAGCGGCACCTGTGCGATCTGACCGGCCGAGGCGATCACATCCTCGACCGTGGCAGAGCTGTCCAGCAGTCCTGGATCGATGGCCGCGATGGGGCCGTCGCGCGCGGTCAGGACCGGCGCCTCGAGGATCTGGGGGCGGTACAGGCGGTCCAGCGCCTCAGGCTGGGGCAGGCTTTGCGCGATGTCGCTGCCCTGCGCGCCGTCGATGGCGGGGTCGGACAGGCCGGCACCCTGGGTAGGGTCCAGTTCGGCCACGACCGTCGGCAGGTCGTCGCCCGGGGTCAAAGTAACGCGCTGGACCTCCTGCAGGACGGCCCAACCGCCGTAGCCCAGCCCACCGATCAATGCCATCAGGACAAAGATCGCGCCGATGGCCCGCGGTTCAACCTCGGACAGCAGACCGCGTTCCTGGGGGATGAACAGCGCGCGGGGATTGGCCAGCGCCTCGGCCGAGTCGGACGGGCGGCGGGCCGGCTTGGGCCCCGCGGCGGCGGGGGCCATGCCGTGCGTCGGCAGGAATCCCGATTCCTTGCAGAAGCGGCGGAAGACCCAATCAGGGTCCATGTTCAGATAGCGGGCATAGGACCGCACATAGCCCGAGATGAAGCTGGGCGTGTCAAAAGCCGAAATGTCGCAATTCTCGATCGCCGCGACATAGGAGGCGCGGATACGCAGCTCGCGCTGGACGTCCAGAAGGGACTTGCCCAACGTCGCCCGCTCTCCGCGCATCAGATCGCCCAAACGCGTGTCATCGTCAAGGAACACCGCGGTATCCCCGACTTGCACGAAATCCTCTGCCGGGTCAGGTACCCGCAGCCTGCTCATCGCCTATGCCCCATCCGCTTGTTATAGGCTGCCTCCGAATCGAAGGCTACCAAAGCTTCTTTAGCCAAAGGTTATCACGCAGGCGAGAGCAGTTCACCCTTGGATTGCATTACGCGCTCAATTCCGCGCGATTCAGGGCGCAGTGCGACCACAGTGCATCCATCGCCCGGACCAGATGATCGATCTGCTTGGGGTCGTGAACCGGCGACGGGGTGAACCGCAACCGCTCTGTCCCGCGCGGACCGTGGGGAAGTTGATCGGCTGGACATAGATGCCATAGTCGCGCAGCAGCATGTCCGACAGCGCCTTGCAATGCACCGGGTGGCCGACATGGACGGGCACGATGTGGCTGCCATGATCGATGATCGGCATGCCAAGCGACTTCAGGCGCATCTTCAGGATGCGGGCGTGCAGCTGCTGCGCATCGCGCAGTTTCTGCCCCTCGGGCGTCTTCAGCAGCGCGATGGATGCCGCAGCGCCCGCCGCCACCGCCGGTGGCAGCGATGTCGTGAAGATGAACCCCGGCGCATAGGACCGGATCGCGTCGCACATCTTGTCGCTGGCGGCGATATAGCCGCCGAACACGCCGAACGCCTTGCCCAGGGTGCCGTTGATGATGTCGATCCGCCCCGAAAGCCCGTCGCGTTCCGCAACGCCGCCGCCGCGCTTGCCGTACATGCCCACGGCGTGAACCTCGTCCAGATAGGTCAGCGCGCCGAATTCGTCGGCAAGGTCGCAGAACCCTTCGATCGGGCCGAAATCGCCGTCCATCGAATAGATCGATTCGAACGCGATCAGCTTGGGCGCGTCCGGGTCGTCGGCGGCCAGCAGCTCGCGCAGATGCGCCAGGTCATTGTGGCGGAAGATCCGCTTGGCGCCGCCGTTACGCTTGATCCCCTCGATCATGGACGCGTGGTTCAGCTCGTCCGAATAGATGATCAGGCCGGGAAACAGCTTGGGCAGCGTCGACAGCGTCGCGTCATTGGCGATGTAGGCGCTGGAGAAGACCAGCGCCGCCTGCTTGCCGTGCAGGTCCGCCAGCTCGGATTCCAGCCGCTTGTGATAGACTGTGGTGCCGCTGATGTTGCGCGTACCGCCAGACCCGGCGCCGGTGGCGTCCAGCGCCTCGTGCATGGCGGCAAGGACGGTGGGGTGCTGACCCATGCCCAGATAGTCGTTTCCGCACCAGACGGTGATCTCCTGGCGTTCGCCGTCGGGGCGATTCCAGACCGCCTGCGGGAACCGGCCCTGCGCGCGTTCGATGTCGATGAAGGTGCGATAGCGACCTTCCTCGTGCAGACGTGCCAGGGCGTTGTCCAAGGCGACATCATATTTCATGGCGGGCGATCCCTTGCATAGCTGGCTGGGTGCGATCATTCTCCGACCGCGCGCTTTCTGCCTTGATAGAGGTCAAGGCGCGAAAAAAACAGGCCGAAAACGTCGCAATTCGACGAAAGGCGCAGGCAGAAACCTGAAATCGACACCGCAAGAGGTAGGAATCATGGGCGAACACGCAAGGCTGCAGGACATCCTGACGCATCTGGACCAAGGGCTGGAGGATGCGCTGGCACGGCTGATGCGGTTTCTGGCGATCCCGTCGATCTCGACCGATCCGGCGCATGCGGGCGACGTGCGCACGGCCGCAGACTGGCTGGCCGGGGAATTGCGGGACCTGGGATTCGACACCCAGATCCACGACACGCCGGGCCATCCGATGGTCACCGCCCGCAGCCCCAAGGGGGATGCGCGCCCGCTGCTGTTCTATGGCCACTATGACGTGCAGCCGGTCGACCCGTTGACCCTGTGGGACCGTCCGCCCTTCGAGCCCGCGATCGAGGACACACCCCAGGGCCGCGTCATCCGCGCCCGCGGCGCATCCGACGACAAGGGCCAGCTGATGACCTTTGTCGAGGCGTTCCGCGCCTGGAAGGCCGTGCACGGCACCCTGCCCACCGACCTGATCCTGCTGTTCGAGGGAGAGGAGGAGTCGGGCTCTCCGTCGCTGCGGCCGTTCCTGACCGCGCATGCGGACAGCCTGCGCGCCGATCTGGCGATGATCTGCGATACGGCGCGCTATGCCGACGGGCGGCCCGCCATCACCACGCAGCTGCGCGGGCTGGTGGGACAGGAGGTCGTCATTCACGCCGCCGACCGCGACCTGCATTCGGGCAGCTTCGGCGGGCTGGCGGCGAACCCGATCATGATCCTGGCGCAGGCGCTGGCTGCGCTGAAGGACGACACGGGTCGCGTCACCCTGCCCGGCTTTTATGACGGCGTGGCCGACCTGTCGCCGGAACTGGCCCGCGATTGGCAGGCGCTGGACTTTGACGGCGCCGACTATCTGTCGCGGGTCGGGCTGTCGCAGCCCATCGGCGAACAGGGCCGCACGGCGCTGGAGATGGTGTGGAACCAGCCCACGGCCGAGATCAACGGCATCGCCGGCGGCTATGCGGGCGACGGGTTCAAGACGGTGCTGCCGGGCACGGCCCGCGCCAAGGTCAGCTTTCGCCTGACCGGCACGCAGGACCCGCAGGCCGTGCGCGCCGCGTTCCAGAACCATGTCCGCCGTTTCGTCCCCGCCGATTGCCGGGTCGAGTTCCACGACCACGGGGCCAGCCCCGCCAGCGTGATGGACATCAGTGACCCGGCCTTTGGTCAGGCCAAGGACGCGCTGACGCAGGAATGGGGCCAGGAGGCTGCCTATATCGGTGGCGGCGGGTCGATCCCCATCGCGGGCGATTTCAAGGAGCTGCTGGGCATGGATTCGATGCTGGTGGGCTTTGCCCGCGACGACGACCGCATCCATTCCCCGAACGAGAAATACGACGTCGAAAGCTTTGCCAAGGGCGCACGGTCCTGGGCGCGCATTCTGGCGGCGCTGCGCTGACATGAAAAAGGGGGCCGGTCCGGCCCCCTTTCCCCAATTCGATCCGTCTTCAGCCCTGCGCGCTGCAGTAGCTTTGGCTGGAGGTCCAGGCGGCGATGTCGGCGCGCTTCTTGCTGCTGCGCATCGGCGCCCAGTCCCGCGCCACGCCGCGCCAGCCGCTGTCGTCGCGGGCGACAGCATTGTCGCGGCCGACCTGCTGCGCTGTGATCTTGACCGCACAGGCCATGTTGTCGGCGCCATTGCGGATGTCGCCGGTGCAATCGTAGTTCCGCCACGTCGCCGGTGCGATCTGCATCAGCCCGATCCAGCGACCGCCGCCACCCGCAGCCTGCGGGTTGAAGGTGCTTTCATGCCGCGCGACCGCCGACAGCAGCCCCGCCCAGAACGCCTTGCGGCCCGTGGGCGCCAGCTGGCGATAGTTGGGGCAGAATTCCGCGATGTCATGGGGGACGTTCGACAGCATCGTCACCCCCTCGCGGTCAAGCGCCTCCATTGTGGCGCGGGTCCATTCGTCAGAGCCGTTGCGCTCTCCCCACCGCATCGGGGGCACCTGGGTCAGGGCCATTTCCTGCGCCTCGACCTGGGTGTCGGTCGGGGCCGACGGGGTCGTGGAACAGGCGGCCACCAGGGCTAGGGCGGCAAGGGAAAGCGCAGCGCGCATGGGGACCTCAAAGGGTGGTTTCGTCGTCCTCTGCCATAGCGTGTGTCGAATATCCTGCAAGAAGAAGGATTTGCCTCGGCGGGAACCTGCCGCGACGCGTCGATTGCATGGTCGGAAATCCGCCGACGGCGATCCAGCTAGCCCGGCATTCATTCGGATTTTACGCATTGCACGGCGTGCGTGATGATTCGCGCGGCAGTGGCGGGCGGGGCCGTGACAATGGCGCGGCCTTGCCCTAAACCGCCGCCAGACCGTTCGCCGCCAAAGAGGCCCGCCATGCTTGACCTGACCTTCACCGCCCCGCAGCCCAAAGTGATCCAAGGCGCGCAAGGCGATTGGGAGCTGGTGATCGGGCTGGAGGTTCACGCCCAGGTCGCATCGAATGCCAAGCTGTTTTCCGGGGCGTCGACACGCTTTGGCTCCGAGCCCAACAGCAACGTGGCCTTCGTCGACGCGGCCATGCCGGGCATGCTGCCGGTCATCAACGAATTCTGCGTGGCGCAGGCGGTGCGCACCGGCCTGGGCCTGAAGGCCGAAATCAACCTGCGCAGCGCATTCGATCGCAAGAACTATTTCTATCCCGACCTGCCGCAGGGCTATCAGATCAGCCAACTGTACCACCCCATCGTGGGCGAGGGAGAGATCATCGTCGACATGGGCCCCGGCATCGCCCGCCGCGTCCGCGTCGAGCGCATCCACCTGGAACAGGACGCGGGCAAGTCGATCCATGACATGGACCCGACCATGTCCTTTGTCGACCTGAACCGCACCGGCGTGGCCCTGATGGAGATCGTCAGCCGCCCCGACATCCGCGGCCCCGAAGAAGCCGCCGCATATGTCGTGAAACTGCGCCAGATCCTGCGCTATCTGGGCACCTGCGACGGCAACATGCAGAACGGCAACCTGCGCGCCGACGTGAACGTCAGCGTCTGCAAGCCCGGCGATTACGAGCGGTTCCAGGAAACCGGTGATTTCGGCCATCTGGGCACGCGCTGCGAAATCAAGAACATGAACTCCATGCGCTTCATCCAGGCCGCCATCGACTATGAGGCCCGCCGCCAGATCGCGATCCTGGAGGATGGCGGCTCGATCGTGCAGGAGACGCGGCTGTACGATCCCGACAAGGGAGAGACCCGGTCGATGCGGTCGAAGGAGGAGGCGCATGATTACCGCTACTTCCCCGACCCCGATCTGCTGCCGCTGGAGATCGAGCAGGCTTGGGTGGACGACATCGCGGCATCCATGCCCGAACTGCCCGATGAGAAGAAGGCCCGGTTCGTGCGCGACATGGGTCTGTCGGAATACGATGCGGGCGTCCTGACCGCCGAGGTCGAGAACGCGGACTATTTCGAGGCCGTGGCATCCGGCCGCGACGGCAAGATGGCCGCGAACTGGGTCATCAACGAGCTGTTTGGCCGCCTGAACAAGGAAGGGCTGTCGGTCGCGACATCGCCCGTGTCGGCAGCCCAGCTAGGCGGCGTGATCGACCTGATCGCATCCGACGCGATCTCGGGGAAAATCGCCAAGGACCTGTTCGAGATCCTGTGGACCGAGGGCGGCGACCCGGCCCGGATCGTCGAGGATCGCGGCATGAAGCAGGTCACCGACCTTGGCGCGATCGAGGCCGCGGTCGACCAGATCATCGCCGACAACCCCGCCCAGGTCGAAAAGGCCCGCGCCAACCCCAAGCTGGCCGGCTGGTTCGTGGGGCAGGTGCTGAAGGCCACCGGCGGCAAGGCGAACCCCGCCGCCGTCAACGAGATGGTCGCCCGGAAACTGGCCCTGTGACCCCCACCCCCTCGCGACAGGACGCTGCCATGCGCTTTGAGTATTCCGTCATTCCCGCGCCGACCAAGGCCGAAAAGGCCCGCGAGGCCAAGACGCCCACCGACCGGTTCGCGCTGTCGCTGACGGCAGAGCTGAACCGCATGTCGGCCGAGGGCTGGGAATACGTGCGCGCCGACGTCCTGCCGAGCGAGGAGCGCAGCGGCCTGACAGGGCGCACGACGGTCTATCACAACGTGCTGGTGTTCCGCCGTCCACAGTCGGTCGACCCCGAGGTTCGACGCCTGCCCCAGCCCGACGTCCCGGATGCCGCCCCGGCGGCCCCGGACGCGATGACCGACCGCCCCTGAGCGTCAGGCGGCAGCGCTGAGGGGTACGGGGCAAAACGGCACGATCTCGACCCGGTCGCGTTCGAACGTGCAGAAGCTGCCGGGGGGAACCTCCGTCCAGTCGGCCTCGTCACTCTCCAGCGGTTCGGACACGACGGCCCAGCCCTGACGGCTTTCCGACCAGCGATGGTACAGCGACGGCGCCTGATCGTCGCTGCTGTAGCGCAGTGCGTACAGCCGCTCTCCGTCCGACAAGGCACAGGCCGCGCGGACATACGGCGCGCAGCCACGCTGGCGGGCCAACGTCCCCAGCAGGCCAAGCGCCCGCTCCATCGCCGCCTTGGGATTTTGGTCCAACCCGCAGCCCAATGCCACCAGGAACAGCGCCTCGCTGTCGGTCGCACCCTTGCGGTGGGGATAGTATTCGTCGGGGATCAGCACGTCGGCATGCCGCCGGAACCCATCATAACCTCCGAACTGGCCGTTATGCATGAAGCTCCACCGACCGACCGCAAAGGGATGGCAGTTGTTGCGGCTGGTCGCCGTGCCGGTGGACGCACGCACATGCGCCATGAACAGACCAGAACGCACCTGTGCCACAAGGCTGCGCAGGTTCGGGTCGGACCATGCCGGCATCACGTCGCGATACAGCCCCGGTTCGGGCCGTTCGCCATACCACGCGATGCCGAACCCGTCGGCATTCACCGGCGTATGGCATCGCATCGCGCCCTGGCTTTGCCGGATCAGCGAATGCGCCGGCCGGCTGACGATGTCTTCCAGAAAGATCGGTGCGCCCAGATAGGCGGCCCAACGACACATGCCCTGCCCCTTCACGTCTCTTTTGTGACAGGATTAGCACGAAAGTCTGAAGGTTTCATCTATTCCGTGGGGGGCGCGGCCTCTTCCACGATGACAAGATCGCGTTCGCTGGCGCCTTTGGCATGCGCAAGGGCCGCCTGGTATTCGGTGCTGCGATAACAGGCAACCGCCGCATCAAGCGACGGGAACCGCGCAACCACGTGGCGGGCGCGATCCGCGCCCTCCAGCACGTGATACCGGCCGGCGCGGGCCAGGAACACGCCGCCATGCGCGGCAATCGCGGGCCCCGCCGCCTTGGCGTACAGGCCATAGGCGTCCGGGTCCGTCACGGTCACATGGGCAATCCAAAGCGCTGTCATTTGCTGTCCTCGATGATCTTGCGGGCGTCTTGGAACGCCGTTTCCGCGGCCGCGAGCGAGGGGGCGCCCCCCTGTGCCCGGTCCGGGCGGCCGCCACCGCCCTTGCCGCCCAGTGCGGCGGTCGCTGCCTGCACCAAAGCCACGGCGCTGATGCGGCCGGTCAGGTCGGGCGTGACGCCCGCGGCAACGGTGGCCTTGCCACCATCCTCGGCCAGCACCAGCACGGCGCCGCTGCCCAAGGATGCCTTCATCTCGTCGACCAGCGCGCCCAGCTCCTTGCCGCCGACGCCCTCGACCTTGCGGGCGATGAACTTGACGCCTGCGATCTCCTCGGCCTCATCACCGCCGCCCATGGCCAGCTGACGCTTTAGCTGCGCGACCTCGTTGGCCAGCGCCTTGCGTTCGTCGGCCAGCGCGCGGACGCGAGTGACGACCTCGGCGGACTGCGCCTTGAGGATGCCCGCGATCTCCGCCAGACGGCTGTCCGCGTCGCGCAGATGGGCTAGCGCCGCCTGTCCGGTCAACGCCTCGATCCGCCGCACACCTGCGCTGGAGGCCGCATCGCCCAGCAGCACGAACGCCCCGATATCGCCCGTCCGCGCCACATGCGTGCCGCCGCACAGCTCCAGCGAATAGGTCGCGCCATCCGCGCCCTTGCCGCTGCCGGGCTGCGCGCCCATCGACACGACCCGGACTTCGTCCCCGTATTTCTCGCCGAACAGCGCCTGCGCGCCCAGGGCGCGGGCATCGTCTGGCGTCATGATCCGCGTGTCGACCGGGCTGTTCTGACGCACATAGCCGTTCACCTCGGCCTCGATCGTCGCCAGTTGCTCTGCGGTCACCGCATGGTTGTGGCTGAAATCGAACCGCAGGCGGTCGGGCGCGTTCAGGCTGCCCCGCTGCGCGACGTGATCGCCCAAGGCGCCGCGCAGCGCCTCGTGCAGCAGGTGCGTCGCCGAGTGGTTCGCCCGGATCGCCGACCGGCGGTCGTGATCGACCGACAGCTGCGCGCCCTGGCCGCGGCTGATCGTGCCCATCGTGACCTCGGCCTGATGGATGAAGACGCCCGCCACCCTCTTGGTGTCGGTGACGCGCGCCGCGCCCGTCTCGGTCCGGATCAACCCGTGATCGCCGACCTGCCCGCCGCTTTCGGCATAGAAGGGCGACTGGTTCACCACGATGGCGACCTTGGTGCCCTCGCCCGCCTCGGCCGTGTCGGCGCCGTCGATCACCAGTGCGGTGATCTGGCCCTCGGCCTCCTCGGTGTCATAGCCCAGGAATTCGGTGACGCCGTGCTTTTCCGCCAGTTCAAACCAGATGGTCGCATCCGCAGCCTCGCCCGATCCCGACCATGCAGCGCGCGCCATGCGCTTCTGCTCGGCCATGGCCGCGTCAAAGCCTTCGGTCTGCACCGCGCGACTCTTTTCGCGCAGCGCGTCCTGTGTGAGGTCCAGCGGAAAGCCGAACGTGTCATACAGCTTGAACGCCGCCTCGCCCGGCAGGTCGGCGCCTTCGGGCAGGCGCGCCAGTTCGTCGTCCAGCAGGCGCAGACCGCGGTCCAGCGTCTGGCGGAACCGCGTCTCCTCTGACCGCAGGGTCTCCTCGATCATCGCCTGCGCGCGGGTCAGTTCGGGATAGGCCGCCCCCATCTGGCGCACCAGCGCGGGCACCAGCTTGTGCATGACCGGATCCTGCGCACCCAGCATGTGCGCATGGCGCATCGCGCGGCGCATGATTCGGCGCAGCACATAGCCGCGACCCTCGTTCGATGGCATGACGCCATCCGCGATCAGGAAGCTGGTCGACCGCAGGTGATCGGCGATCACCCGGTGATGCACCTTGCCCGGCCCGTCGGGGTCCGCGCTGGTCGCATGCGCCGACGCCTCGATCAGCGACCGCATCAGGTCGGTGTCATAGTTGTCGTGCTTGCCCTGCAGCAACGCGCCGATCCGCTCCAGCCCCATGCCGGTATCGATGGACTGCATGTCCAGCGCGCGCATGGAGCCGTCCTCGAACTGCTCGTTCTGCATGAAGACCAGGTTCCAGATCTCGATGAAGCGGTCGCCATCCTCGTCCGGGCTGCCCGGAGGGCCGCCGGGGATCTTGTCGCCATGGTCGAAGAAGATCTCGGTGCAGGGGCCGCAGGGACCGGTCGGGCCCATCTGCCAGAAATTGTCGGATGTCGGGATGCGGATGATCCGGTCGTCGGACAGGCCCGCGACCTTCTTCCAGATCTGCACGGCCTCGTCGTCGGTGTGATAGACGGTGACCAGCAACCGGTCCTTGGCGATCGCGAAATCGTGGGTCAGCAGTTCCCAGGCATGCGCGATCGCCTGTTCCTTGAAATAGTCGCCAAAGCTGAAGTTGCCCAGCATTTCAAAGAACGTATGATGCCGCGCGGTATAGCCGACATTGTCCAGATCGTTGTGCTTGCCGCCCGCGCGCACGCATTTCTGCGCGCTGGTGGCGCGGTTGTAATCACGCGTCTCGACCCCGGTGAACAGGTTCTTGAACTGCACCATGCCGGAATTGGCGAACATCAGCGTGGGGTCGTTGCGGGGGACCAGCGGGCTGCTGTCCACGACCCGGTGGCCGTTCCTTTCGAAATAGCCAAGGAAAGTCGAGCGGATGTCATTCAGACTGGGCATGGCGGGCCTTCATCGCAAAAGTGTCTCCGGCCAAGCCGGGCTGCGGATGGTCTATCGCCCGCCCGCAGCCCTGTCCAGCAACCGGCATGTGAAAAGGCGCAGGGTTTCCCCTGCGCCCGCCCGTCGTGATGGCCGCGACCTTATTCGGTCAGCGATTCATCCTCGCTGCTGTCAGAGCCTTCGCCGACGCCGAATTCCAGGCCGTGGCTGGCGCGGATCTTGTCCTCGATGGCAAAGGCCACCTCGGGACGGTCGCGCAGGAACTGCTTGGCATTCTCGCGGCCCTGGCCGATGCGCTCGTCGCCATAGGAGTACCAGGCGCCCGACTTCTCGACCACGCCGGCCTTGACGCCAAGGTCGATCAATTCGCCGACCTTGCTGATGCCCTCACCGTACATGATGTCGAATTCGACCTGCCGGAACGGCGGCGCGACCTTGTTCTTGACCACCTTGACGCGGGTGGCGTTGCCCACGACCTCGTCGCGATCCTTGACGGCGCCGGTGCGGCGGATGTCCAGACGGACCGAGGCATAGAACTTCAGCGCGTTGCCGCCCGTGGTGGTCTCCGGGTTGCCGAACATCACGCCGATCTTCATGCGGATCTGGTTGATGAAGATCACCATGCAATTGCTGCGACCGATGCTGGCCGTCAGCTTGCGCATGGCCTGGCTCATCAGGCGGGCCTGGCTGCCCATCTGCATGTCGCCCATGTCGCCCTCGATCTCGGACTTGGGCGTCAGCGCCGCGACCGAATCGATCACGACCAGGCTGACGGCGCCCGACCGCACCAGCGTGTCGACGATCTCCAGCGCCTGCTCGCCCGTGTCGGGCTGGCTGATCAGCAGCTCGTCCAGGTTCACGCCCAGCTTGCGGGCATAAAGCGGGTCCAGCGCGTGTTCGGCGTCCACAAAGGCGCAGACGCCGCCCTTCTTCTGTTCCTCGGCCACGACATGCAGGGTCAGCGTCGTCTTGCCCGAGCTTTCGGGCCCGAAGATCTCGATGATGCGGCCCTTGGGCAGGCCGCCGATGCCAAGCGCGATGTCCAGACCAAGCGACCCGGTCGAGGTCGACTCGATCTCGGTCACCGGATTGTCCTTGCCCAGCTTCATGATAGAGCCCTTGCCGAACTGCCGTTCGATCTGGGCCAGGGCGCTGTCCAGCGCCTTCTGCTTGTCCGCTGCGCGTTTGTCCGTCATGTCGAAGATGCTCGCCTGTGCCATGTGATCCCCACGTTATTTCACAGCCCTCCGGGCGGGGCAATCAATTCGACCGACCGGATGTTCTTGTCTTGTTCACCACTAGATGCGCCATCCTTAACCAGTTTTCAAGGATGTTGTGGTCGATTGGCGATTCGCCTGTGCCAGCATCGTCCAAGGACGGTTAACAAAGCGTTTACAGCCCTAGGTCAGCCCGCTATCCAACCCATCCGTGCACCTGCAATACCACGATCGGACGACAGGCATGCTGATATTCTGGGACCAGAAGCTGGTGTTCCTTGCGACGCCCAAGGCCGGCTCCACGGCGATCGAAATGGCGCTGGACTCGCTGGCATCGGCGTCGCTGCTGCGCCCCGCGGCACTGAAACACACCGACATCGCGACCTATCGCCGTTTCGTCGGTCCCTGGCTTTCCGCCCAGACTGGTGCCGCGTTCACCACCGTCGCCCTGATGCGGGAACCAGTAGATTGGCTGCGCAGCTGGTATCGCTTCAAGCTGCGCGATGATCACGACGATCCGCGCCATGCAATGGACGGCATCACCTTTGCGGATTTCGCCGGGCGTTATGCCGCAGGCCAGCACCCCGAGATCGGCAGCCAGAGCGATTTCCTGACCGACGGCGACCAGCGCGTCGACCGCATCTTCCGGTACGAAGACATCACCAGCTTCGTCGACTTCCTCGAATCACGGCTGGATTGCGCGATCGAGCTGCCACGGATCAACGTCCCGCCCAGTGTCGACGTTCACCTGCCCGAACCGGCCGAGGCGCAGCTTCGTCACGCGATGGCGCGCGACCTGCAGGTCTATGCATCGCTGCAGGCGCGGGACTGACGCATCAGTGCAGGCGGTCGCCGCCTGCCGGACGCGTCAGCTGCATCTCGACCAGCTGGGTCAGCTCGGTCAGCGTGAACGGCTTGGCCAGGAATGACGCGTCGGCGATGGGCACCTGCCCGTCGACGAAGATGTCCTCGGTATAGCCGGACATGAAAATCACCTTGGCGGCGGGCAGCATGCGGCGACCCTCGCGGACCCAGGTGGGGCCGTCCATGCCGGGCATCACCACGTCGGTGACGAAGATGTCGACCGGACCGTCGCGCCCCTGCAGCAGGGTCAGCGCGGCCTCTCCCGATCCGGCCTCCAGCACGTCGTAGCCCTTGAGCTTCAGCGCGCGGGCGGCAAAGGCGCGGACCGGCGCCTCGTCCTCGACCAGCAGCACGGTGGCGCGGGGGCCGGTCTGCAGCTGCGGGGCGGGGCGCGGTGCCGGACGCGCGGCCGGCACCGCCGCGATCAGGGCGCGGGCATGGGCCGGGAAATAGATCGAGAAGGTCGTCCCTTCGGCCAGCACGCTGTCGCAGAAGATAAAGCCGCCGGTCTGCTTGACGATGCCATAGGCGGTGGACAGGCCCAAGCCCGTCCCCTCACCCGTGCGCTTGGTGGTGAAGAACGGCTCAAAGATCTTGCCCAGGTGGTCGGGGGCGATGCCGCAGCCGTGGTCGCGGACCAGGATGCGGACATAGTCGCCCTTGGGCAGGGTGACCTGGTCGCGGGTCATCGCCTCGGCCAGGTGCAGGTTCTCGGTGCGCACGGTGATGTCGCCGCCACTGGGCATGGCATCGCGGGCGTTGACGACAAGGTTCATGATGACCTGCTCCAGTTGCCGCTTGTCGGCGCGGATGGCGCGCAGCGCCGGATCGTAGGTGATGGTCAGGCCCACCCGTTCGCCGACCAGCCGGTTCAGCAGATGGGTCAGGTCGGCCAGGGTGTCGCGCAGGTCCAGCGTTTCCAGCCGCAGCGTCTGCTTGCGCGAAAAGGCCAGCAGCTGCCCGACCAGGGCCGCCGCGCGGTTGGCGTTCTGGCTGATCTGGTCCAGATCGGCATAGTCCGGATCGCCCTTGTCGCGCTTGAGCATCAGCAGGTCGCAATGCCCGCTGATCGCGGTCAGCAGGTTGTTGAAATCATGCGCGACACCGCCGGCCAGCTGGCCGATGGCCTGCATCTTCTGGCTTTGCACGAACTGCGCCTCCAGCGTCTTGAGGGCGCTGGCGTCGGTCAGCACGGCGATCATGCGTCCGGCCTCGACCGGATCGCGTGCCAGGGACAGTTGGAAATGGCGGTCACGCATCTCTCCCTGACGGCTGTCGGGGTGGCGCAGGCGCAGCATCTCCGTTCCGTTGGTGGCGCGCCCGGCGCACATGTCGGAAAGCCAGTCCGCCAGCGGGCGCCCCGGCCCTTCCAGCAGCTCGGCCAGGTTCTGGCCCTCGTCCGCCAGCATCCCGTCCAGCAGGTGGCGCGCGGCGGCGTTGGCTCGGCAGATGCGGCCATCGGTCGCCAGACGCAGCAGCGCCACGGGAATGGCGTCGAAATCATCCGCGGGGGGCTGGTCATCCTCCATCGCCAAGGCAAGCTCGAACCCGTCGGGCTGGACGCCCGCGCGGTGCAGCGACCAGATCTGCAGCGGTGCGTCGGGCAGGCAGGACAGGGACAGGATCTCTCCTTCGGCCAGTTCAAGATCGGCATTGCCCACCCGCAGCGCGCGGGAGGTCAGATCGGCCAGCTGCCCCTCGGCATCGGCGCGCAGACGGGCGATCAGCGACAGGACCGGGCGTCCGGTCAAATCCTCGAATTGCGTCCGGGCGGCGTCGTTCTGGAACAGCACCTGGCCGCGGGCATCGCACATCCAGATCGGGTCGGCGGCTGTCGCCACCTCGCCCCGGATGGCGCGCAGGGCCTTGCGGGCCGCAACGCCGCGGGCCAGATGGCCCACCGCGACCGCCCCGCCCAGCAGGTACCACGCGACCGCCACCGTCGAGACAAGCACCGCCGCCGTCCCGGTCGCGGCGCCCGGTCGCAGCAT
>NZ_BBPH01000209.1 GCF_000787695.1 Paracoccus sp. PAMC 22219
CGGTCGCGGGCGGCCAGCGCACGCGCCTCGGCCAGGCGCCAGCGTCTCGCGGGCCTAGGGTCACGCGGTCGGACAGGTGGCGGGTCTGGTCGATCTGCTGACGGGCCGTCGTTTCGGCCATGCGGGCCAGCGTCAGGTCCTGTTCCGCCTGCGCCAGGCGGTCGGCATGCTTGCGGGCCGCCTGGCGCGCCTCCTCGGCCTGCGCGACGGCGGCCTGACGGGCACGGGCGGCGTCCGGGTCGGTCAGGCGGGCCAGCATGCGCGTCACCTCGGACCGCCGAGCCAGATCGCCGGACAGGCGCGCAGCCTTGTCGCGGGCCTCGGCCTCGGCGCGGGACAGGCGCTCGGCGTCGTCGATGGCGCGGTGCCATTCGCCGCCCGCCCTGGGCCGCCCGGTGGCGGTGGCCAGCCGTGCCATCTCTTGGCCCACGCGGTCCAGCACCGCGTCCATGCGCCGCCCCCCGGTCATCATGTCGATCTCTCCGGCAACCGACGACAGCAGGTCGCGCCGCGTCCCCAGGTTGCGGTCGCGATCCTGCCTGTCGGCCGCGCTGTTGCCCTCCGGCTCCAGTCCCAGCAGGCCCTGGCGCACCCACAGCAGCCCGATGGTCCCGCCAGCCCCCCGTCCAGCAGGCGGTCGATCCAGGCCTCGGCCTCGTCCTCCTGCGCGATCAGGCGGCCTTGGGCATCGGTGATCCGCGCCTGCGCCCGCGACAGGAACCGTTTATGGATGCGGAACCGCCCCTGCGGGAGGTCGATGTCGACCGCCACCTCCGGCGCGCCGCCGGCATGGGGCTGCAAAGCCTTGACGGGGGCGCGGCTGCTGCGATGGCGTTCGAAAAACAACGCGTGCAGCGCGTCGAAGAAGGTGGACTTGCCGAATTCGTTCGGCTCGGACAGCACCGTGATGCCGTCGCCCAGATCCGACAGCACCGCCCGGCGCCCGGCAAAGCGGCGGATGTTGGTCAGCTCGATCCCGCGCAGCTTCATGCCTGAACCTCCTGCGCAAAGCTGTACAGCCGCGACAGCGCCGCGGCCGAGATGTCGCGATCGGCCTGCGACCGCTGCGGGTCGGTCGTGTCGGCCAGCAGCGCGTCGGCGGCATGGCGCAGCGCGCCCGCGCGGTCGATCAGGTCCAGATCGTCGGGCCGCGCCTCGACCTGCAGGGCGGACAGGTCGGCGGCGAACCAGCCGTAATCGGGGGCGATGGCCTGCAGGGCGGCGTCCAGCGCGGCACGGTCGGACAGGGCCAGCCTGCCGCCCGCGGTCACGCTGACCAGATGATCGCGCGCCCGTTCGGCGGGCAGCGCACGGGCCAGCGCCGCCTGCGCGTCCGCGCCGGGCAGCAGGTCCAGATGCGGGCGCGTCCAGCGGAACTGCCCGATGGGCACCGGCTGCGCGGTGACTGTCGCGCCCAGATCGACCAGCAGCGCCCCCGCCGAGCCGTCATGCTTGAAGCTGTCGGCCTCGGGCGCGCCGGAATACCACGTCGCAGGGTCGATCTGGCGCTGGCCGTGCCAGTCGCCAAGCGCCAGGTAATCCAGCCCCGACCGCGCCGCGCGGTCGGGCGGGATGATGCCCGTGCGGCCATCGCCTTCGTCGAAATCGGTCACGGGGCCGTGGCCCAGCCCGATGCGCCGCGCGCCCTGCGGCGTGGGCGCGTCCATCGCCTGCGTCAGGTCGCGCCCGGCGCGCCGCTGCGTGCAGGGCGCGGGCAGCAGCCAGACGTCGCCAGCCAGCGCCACGGGGCTGTCGTCCAGCAGCGGCTGCAGGTTCGCCGGGCCATCGGTCGCGATGCGCCGCCACAGCTCTGTCGCGGCCAGGCTGTCGTGGTTGCCGGGCAGCATGATCCAGCGGATGTCGCCCTCGTCCGCCATCGCGCGCAGGGCCTGGCGCAGGGTGTCGGGTGCCGGGGTTTCGGCATCGAAACTGTCGCCGGCCAACAGCACGACCTGCGCGCCGCCCTGACGCGCGGCCTGCGCCAGCCGCCCGATCGCGGCATGGCGCGCCTCGCGCAGGCGGTTGCGGATCCCTTCGGGATAGCCGCCGAACGGCTTGCCCAGATGCAGGTCCGAGGCGTGCAGGAACCGGAATGTCATGCGTGAAAATCCTTGTCGATCAATGGGTCGCGGTCAGGGGTTCAAATCGATCCGCAGCTGCAGCGGGTCGGCACCCATGTCGAACGCCGCTTCGTCGAAACGCGGCGCGCGCAGGCGTGGGGCAGGGCCTATGGAAATGCCCCACCGTTCCTGCGGCATGCCCAGCACGTTGGTGTCCAACCGCCCGTTGGCATTCGCGTCATGCAGCACCGCGACCGCATAGCGTCCGGGCGCCACCCCCCCGAAGGTGCAGACACCCTGCCCGCCCTGCGGCGCGACCGTCGCGTGAACCGCACTCGCCCCGTCGGGAAATCCCGCCGGATCGGAATGCAGGCTGCAGGCCAGAACGCCGCGGTCATCGGGCATGCCGGATACGACCACCTGGATGGTCTCGGCAACAGCGGGCATGGACAGCGCACCGACTGCGATCAGCGCCACGACCCCGATCCTTCCACGATGCTGCATCCGTTCCCTCCTGCGACCCCGACACGATCCGGTGCGCAGGTCACCACGAAACGTCCCCCGGAACAACCGCCGCCCGGGGCAGACATGCCGATGCCGCGCCTTTCCGGGCGCGGCCATCCACAAGTCATCGTGAGCCGTGATCAGATCTGGCGTTCGGGCATCTGCACGACCAGACCGTCCAGCGCCTCGGTCACCTTGATCTGGCAGGTCAGGCGCGACCGTTCGGGGTCGGGCTTGTAGGCGAAATCCAGCATGTCCTGTTCCATCGGGTCCAGCGGCGGCAGCTTGTCCGTCCATTCCGGTGCCACATAGACATGGCAGGTCGAACAGGCGCAGGCGCCGCCGCAATCGGCGTCGATGCCGGGGATGCCATTGTCGCGCGCGCCCTCCATGACGGTCATGCCGGGGCGGACCTCGACCTGGTGGCGGGTGCCGTTATGTTCGATGTAGGTAATCTTCGCCATGAGTGCTTGTTCCCTTGTGTCGCACCGGAATTACGGGATCGGACGGCCATTGAAAAGGGGCAGCCCCGAAAGGCCACCCCCCTTTTGCCACTTGGCGCGGCCTACTCCGCGGGTGCCGCGTCCTCATCCGCAGGGGCGGCGTCTGCCAGGGGCAGCGCCACGAACAGCGGCTCTCCGCCACGACGGATCAGCATCAGGACCGACCGGCGACCGGCCTCGCGGGCCTCGTCGATGCGGGCGTTCAGGTCGGACACGCTGGTCACGGTCTGCTGGTTGACGTCGGTAATGATGTCACCGGGGGCCAGACCCTTTTCCGCAGCCGGACCTTCGGGGTCGATGCCGGTGATCGCCAGACCGCTGGCATCGCGGGGCGCGCCAAGTTCGGCGGCCATCTCCGGCGTCAGCACGGTCACGGTCATGCCCAGAACGTCGCTTTCCGAAGGCTCTGCCGCGGCGGGCGATTCTTCGGCGCCGTTCTGCGCGGTCTCACGACGGCCCAGGGTCACGTCCAGCGTCACCTCGTCTCCGTCGCGCATCACCACGACCTGCGCGGTCTCTCCGGCCGGAGCCTCGGCCACGCGGCGCACCAGGCCACGGGTATCCTCGACCTCTGTGCCGGCAAAGCTGGTGATGACGTCGCCCGTCTGCAGACCGGCGTCACGGGCCGGACCTTCGGGAACGTCGGTGATCATCGCGCCGCCGGCGACGTTCAGGCCCATCGCTTCGGACATCTCAGGGGTGACATCCTGGATCATTACGCCCAGCCAGCCGCGGCGCGTTTCACCAAATTCCTGCAGCTGTTCAACGACTTGCGACACGACATTCGACGCCATCGAGAAGCCGATGCCGATCGATCCGCCGTTGGGCGACAGGATCGCGGTGTTCACGCCGATGACTTCGCCGTTCAGGTTGAACAGCGGCCCGCCAGAGTTGCCGCGGTTGATCGCCGCGTCGGTCTGCAGATAGTCGTCATAGGTCCCCGACAGCTCGCGGTTGCGCGCCGACACGATCCCGGAGCTGGCCGAAAAGCCCTGCCCCAACGGGTTGCCAAGCGCCAGCACCCAGTCACCCACGCGGGCACTGTCGCTGTCCCCGAAATTGACGAAGGGGATCGGCTCGTCGCTGGTCACCTTCAGCAGGGCCACGTCGGTGTTCGGGTCGGTGCCCACGACCTCGGCAGGCAGAGTCTCGCCGGAATAGAACTCGACCTCGATCTGGTCGGCACCCTCGATGACGTGGTTGTTCGTGACGATGAACCCGTCGGCCGAGATGACAAAGCCCGACCCAAGCGCGTTCGACCGCTGCGGATTACGGGGCATCGGCATGCCTTCGGGGGCACCGGGGCCGCCGGGCATGCCAAAATCGCGGAACAGGTCGGCAAAGGGGCTGCCCTCGGGGAACGCGGGCCCGCCGGTCGGCTGCGACACGACCGAGGTCGTGGTGATGTTCACCACCGCGGGCGAAACCTGCTGCGCCAGGTCGGCAAAGCTGCCCGGCATCACCTGGGACGTGTCTGCGGTCGCGGCCTCTGCCCCCAGGGGCTGGTTGGCCTCGGCGGCCTCCTGGGCCTGCTGGCTGACCTCGGGGGGCACGTCGTCATTGGCCGGGTCGACGGCCTGCGCGCCGGCTTGGCCGAGCCCCACCGCCAGCGCCAGCGCCGACGCGGTCAGGATATGGCGAGGGAAAAGCGGTTTCATGCGGGATGTCCTCATCTCTCGACGGCAGCGTTCAGGGGCGGTTGCCCAGGCTGCCTGATGGATATGACGTCAATGTAGGGTGCCGTGGCAAATAAACCACGCTCTCGACTTGTGAACAGATCGTGATTTTCGTTGCAGAAACGGGCGGAGGTTTCCCTCCGCCCGTGTCCTGATCGTCAGTTGGCCGGCGCGGGCTCTGCCGGGGCGTCTTCCGCAGGGGCCTCCGGTGCGGGCGCTTCCTCCACCGGGGCGGCGCCGTCGACCGGGGCGTCGGGCGACAGGATCTCGGACGGCTGCTGCGGCGGCGTGGTCAGGTTCTCGGGCACCGGGGTCAGCTCGATCCCGGCGGATTCGCCCAGACGGTTGCCGTCGCGGTCGACCACCTCGGGGACGACCAGGTCCTCGCCCTCAGGGGTCTCGGCGGCGCTGGACAGACCAAGCGTTCGGCCGAATTGCCCGGCGGCACCGGGGTCGATGCCGGGTTCGCGTTCGCGGCCCCGTCGCTGGACAGATAGCTGAAGAACTCGCTGTCCGGCTGCATCACCATCGAGCTGTTGCTGCCCTGCAGCGCGCGCTGATACGAGGTCAGCGAGCGGGTGAAGGCAAAGAACTCGGGGTCGCGGCCATAGGCATCGGCATAGATCGCGTTGCGCTGCGCATCGGCCTCGCCTCGGACGATCTCGGACCGGCGACCGGCCTCGGAGGTCAGCTCCACCACGGTCCGGTCGGCGGCGGCGCGGACGCGTTGGGCGGCCTCGTTACCGCGCGCCACCTCGTCTGCGGCCTCCCGGGCGCGTTCGGCCCGCATCCGGGCATAGGTCGCGTTCAGGTTCTGCTCGGGCAGGTCGGTCCGGGTCAGGCGCACGTCGATGATCTCGATCCCCAGGCCGCCCGAATTCGAACGGGCCTCGTCGCGGATCTGGTTCATCAGGCTGGTCCGGTCATCCGACAGCACCGAGGTCGAGGGCACAGTACCCAGCACACCGCGGATGGCGTCGATCACGATCGGCTCCAGCCGCATCTCGGCCGCCTGGATGCCCTGCACGCCGACCGCCTGGCGGAAGCGGACCGGATCGGTGATGCGCCAGCGGGCGAATGCGTCGACCACCAGGCGGCGGTCGTCCAGCGGCGTGACCTCCAGCGGGCTGGTCGGCAGGCCCAAGATGCGCCCGTCGTATTTGACCACGTTGTCGATGAAGGGCAGCTTGAAGTTCAGGCCCGGCGTCTCCTGGACGTCGACGACCCGGCCAAGCCGCAGCACCAGCGCCTTTTCGCGCTCGTCCACGATGAACAGGGCCGATCCGGCCAGCACGGCGACGACGACCAGGGCCGGCAGGGCCAGGGCGGTCAGCAGGTTCTTGCGCGCAGCCATCAGTTCGTTCCTCCGCTGGTCGTGGTGGTGCCGGGCTGGGAGCCCGCCGGCGTGCCGGTGGTCTGACCCACATTCTGGCCGGCGTTCTGACCGGCGGTCGGGGCTGCGGGCGTGGTGCCCTCCCCGGTGCCGCGCAGCTGGTCCAGCGGCAGATAGGGCACGACGCCCGAACCACCCTCGCCACCGCCGATACCCTCGCCGATGATGATCTTGTTCACGCCGCCCAGGACCTGTTCCATCGTTTCCAGATACATCCGGCGACGGGTCACGTCGGGCGCGTTCACGTATTCCTCGTAGATCGAGTTGAAGCGCGCGGCCTCACCCGCGGCGGTGTTGACCGCCTCGGCGCGATAGCCCTCGGCCTGTTCCAGGATCTGGGCTGCCTGACCGCGGGCTGCGGCCAGTTCGCGGTTGGCATAGGCGTCTGCCTCGTTCTGCAGGCGGTCACGCTCCTGCTGGGCGGCCTGAACCTCGCGGAAGGCGTCGATGACCTCCTCGGGCGGGTCGGCACGGTCCAGGTTGACGCGGATGACGTTGATGCCTGACTGATAGCTGTCCAGCGTGGTCTGGACGGCGGTGCGCAGGTCGCTGGCGATCACGCCGCGGTCGCGGTTCAGGATCGGGGCCAGCTCGCTGCGCGCGATGATGTCGCGCATCGCGGCCTCGGAGACCGCGCGGATGGTGTCGGACGGGTCGGCCAGGTTGAACAGGTACGCCTGCGGGTCACGGATGTTCCAGACGACCTGGTATTCCATGTTCACGATGTTCTGGTCGCTGGTCAGCATCAGGCCGCTGTCCATCGGGCCGGCCTGGCCGGTGCCGATCTCGGTCACGCGTTCGTTGGTGACGGGCACCACTTCGGCGGTCACGACGGGCCAGGGGGCAAAGTTCAGACCCTCGGTCCCCACGGCAACGGCACGACCGAACAGGAACTCGACCGACTGCTCGTTGGTCTGGACGCGATAGAAGCTGGCAAAGGCCCACAGGCCGACCGCCGCCAGACCCGCCACGACCAGCGTGGACCGGTTCAGGCCAAAGTTCGGGCCCATCGGGCTGCGACCGCCGCCGCCCCCGCCCGTGCCGCCGCCGGTGCCACGACCGCCCATCAGGACGCGCAGGCGCTCCTGGCCCTTCTTCATCAGATCCTCGATCTCGGGGCGCTGCGGATCGTTGTTCGGACGGCGCGGGCCGCCGGGGGGCGGCTGTTCGCCC
>NZ_BBPH01000208.1 GCF_000787695.1 Paracoccus sp. PAMC 22219
TTGCTGCCAGTCGTCGCCCGGCATCTTGTGCAGCAGGCTGCCCTTGCCGTGGACGACCTCGTCATGGCTGATCGGCAGGATGAAGTTCTCGGTGAACGCATACATCAGCCCGAAACTCATCAGGTCGTGGTGATAGCGGCGATGCACCGGATCGCGGCTCATGTAGCGCAGGGTGTCGTTCATCCACCCCATGTTCCACTTGAACCCGAACCCCAGGCCCCCCGCATCGACCGGGGCCGAGACCTTGGGAAACGAGGTGCTCTCCTCGGCCACGGTCATGATGCCGGGCTGTTCGCCATAGGCCTCGATGTTCATCTGCTGCAGGAACGCGATCGCCTCGTAGTTCTCGCGCCCGCCATCCTTGTTGGGCACCCATTCGCCGGCCTTGCGGGAATAGTCCCGGTACAGCATCGACGCCACCGCATCCACGCGCAGCCCGTCGACATGATATTCGTCCAGCCAATAGACGGCATTCGCAGTCAGGAAATTCTGCACCTCGATCCGGCCGTAATTGTAGATCAGCGTGTTCCAGTCCTGGTGGAACCCCTCGCGCGGGTCGGCATGTTCATACAGCGACGTGCCATCGAACCGGGCCAGGCCATGCGCGTCCGACGGAAAATGCCCCGGCACCCAATCCAGCAACACCCCCAGCCCCGCCTGATGCGCCGCATCGACCAGGTCGCGGAATTCATGCGGCGGGCCGAACCGGATCGTCGGCGCATAGAGACCCACCGGCTGATAGCCCCATGACCCGTCGAACGGAAACTCGCTGACCGGCATCAGCTCCAGATGGGTGAACCCCATGTCCTTGGCATAGGACACCAGATCGCGCGCCATCTCCTGATAGGACAGCGGGCGCCCGCCATCGTCGTACTTGCGCCGCCAGCTGCCCGGATGGACCTCATAGATGCTGATGGGCGCGCGGCGGTCCTGCGCCTTGGCACGGGTCGCCATCCACTCCGCGTCCTTCCAGCCATATCCCGCGATGTCGCGCACCACGCTGGCCTTTTCGGGCGGATGCTGGCTGCCGAAACCCACCGGGTCGGCCTTCAGCATGACCCCGCCCTGGGCATCCAGGATCTCGTACTTGTACAGCGTGCCTTCGCCCAGGTCGGGCAAGAAGATCTCCCAGAACCCCTGGCCCACGCGGCGCATCGGGTGGCGCCTGCCGTCCCATCCGTTGAACTGTCCCACGACCGACACGCGCCGGGCATTGGGCGCCCAGACCGCAAAGCGCGTCCCCGCGACGCCCTGATGGGTGGTCACATGCGCGCCCAGCACCTGCCACAACCGCTTGTGCGTGCCCTCGGCCAGCAGGTGCAGGTCCATCTCGCCCAGCACGGGCGTAAAGCGATAGGGGTCGTCGAACGTCCATTCGACGCCGCCGCCCGACCGCGCCTTGAGCCGATAGGGGCCCGCCGGGATCGGACCGGCGAACAGGTCGCCCGCCACGCGCGGCAGATCCACCTCGCCGTCCGGCCCCACCGCCGACAGCGCGGCCAGGTCGGGGTGATAGACGGTCAGCCACTGGCCGTCGCCGAACGCGCGCGGACCCAGAATTGAAAACGGTTGCGAACATTGCCCTTGGGCCAGCAGGGCCTGATCTTCGGGGCTAACATGCGGGGGAGTCTTGCTTTTGTTCATGTCGCTCACCTTAGCCCGATCACAGATTCGGGCAATCATCTGGTTAACGCTAACACCTCCTTTTTGATCCCGCTATAGTCATGCATGAAGGCAGAATGATCGAACGAGGTGACGACGATGGCGGAATGGTGGCGCGACGCGGTGATCTATCAGATCTATCCCCGCAGTTTTCAGGACAGTGACGGTGACGGCATCGGCGACCTGCCGGGCATCACGCGCCGGCTGGACCATGTGGCGGGCCTGGGGGTGGACGCGATCTGGCTGTCGCCGTTCTTCACCTCTCCGCAAAAGGACATGGGCTATGACGTGTCCGACTATACCGGCGTCGACCCGCTGTTCGGCAGCATGGCCGATTTTGACGCCATGGTCGCCCGCGCGCATGAATTGGGCCTGAAGGTCATCATCGACCAGGTCATCAGCCATTCCAGCGACAAGCACCCCTGGTTCGAGGAAAGCCGCCGGGACCGCACCAACCCCAAGGCCGACTGGTATGTCTGGGCCGACCCCAAGCCCGACGGCACGCCGCCCAGCAACTGGCCCTCCGTCTTCGGCGGCCCCGCGTGGGAGTGGGAGCCGCGCCGCCGCCAGTACTACCTGCACAACTTCCTGATCGAGCAGCCCGACCTGAACATGTGGAACCCCGCGGTCCAAGACGCCCTGCTGGACACGATGCGCTTCTGGCTGGAACGCGGTGTGGACGGGTTCCGCCTGGACACGGTCAACTACTACTTCCACGACGCCAAGCTGCGCGACAACCCGCCCAATCCCGACCACAAGGGCCCGGAAACCTATGGTTTCCAGCGCCACATCCATTCCAAGAACCAGGCCGAGAACATCGCCTTCCTGGAGCGCATGCGCGCACTGACCGACGAATACGACGCCCGCATGATGGTCGGAGAGGTCGGCGACGGCGGCCAGACCGCCATCGACATCATGGGCGATTACACCAAGGGCGATGACCGCCTGCACATGTGCTACAGCTTCGAGATGCTCAGCCCCGACTTCACCGCGCGCCATTTCCGGCACACGATCGAGGGGGTGCACGACCATGCCCCTGACAGCCATTCCTGCTGGTCCTTCTCGAACCACGACGTGATCCGGCACGTGTCCCGTTGGGGCGACCATGCGGAATCACCCGAGGCGCTGGCCCGGCAGGGCGCGGCGATGCTGCTGTCCTTTCCCGGCACGATCTGCCTCTATCAGGGAGAGGAGCTGGGCCAGACCGAGACCGCTCTGGTCTATGAGGAACTGACCGACCCCCCCGCCCTGCGCTTCTGGCCCGAGGTCAAGGGCCGCGACGGCTGCCGCACGCCGATGGTCTGGGACCAGGGCGAACCGCATGCCGGGTTCTCGGACACGACGCCCTGGCTGCCGGTCAAGGACGATCAGGCGATCCGCGCCGTGGCCCATCAACAGGACCGCAACGACAGCGTGCTGGCCGCCTATCGGGGCACCATCGCGTTCCGCAAGGCGTCCGATGCGCTGCGTTTCGGCAAGACCGCCTTCCTGGACATGCCCGAACCGATCCTGGCCTTCCGCCGCGACCATGACGGTCAGGCGCTGACGGCGGTGTTCAACCTGTCGACGACGCCGCAGTCCGTGACCGTCGCGGGCGACACCGCCCTCAGCGGCCCGGTCCACGCCACGCTGGACAGGGGCGCGCTGCACCTGCCGGCGAACGGGTTCGCCTGGCTGACCGGTGCGCCGACGCTGACCGCCTGAGACCGGGTGGCCGGGGCCTCAGGGCTCCGGCTGCCGCCACACGAACAGGGCCAGCCCGAGATAGATCCCCGCGGCCCCGAACAGCATGGCCCAGGCCGGGCTGCCCGACCACAGCTCCACCCCCGCCCAGACCAGCGGCAGGATCACGCAGATCACCCGCACCCACAGCGGGCGAAAGAACGGCGCATCGGGATCGACCAGCTTCATGGCATACCTTCCAAGGGCTCGGGGGGGCGGGGGGTCCGGGGGGCTGGCCCCCCGGCCGTCGGCGGG
>NZ_BBPH01000207.1 GCF_000787695.1 Paracoccus sp. PAMC 22219
CAGCATCGCCTCGACCTCGGCGGGGAGGCTGATGTTCTCGACATAGAACTCGGGCAGGACCAGGCCGTAAGCCTCGATCACCGGGGCGATCGCCTTGGCGACCAGTGCGCTCAGCTGGTCGGTGTTGGCGGCCATGTCCAGAACGGGGATGTTCGACGCGGCGATGGCACGGGAAAACTCCTGCACGATCACGTTGCGGATCTGGAAGGTGATCTCGTCGCGGGTGAAATCGCCGTCGGTGCCGACGATCTCGGACATGAAGCGCGCGGGGTCGCTGACCCGCATCGCATAGGTGCCGAAGGCGCGCAGGCGCACGGGGCCGAATTCCGGGTCGCGCGCGATGATCGGGTTCTTGGTGCCCCATTTCAGGTCGTTGAAACGGGTCTTGTTGACGAAATAGACCTCGGACTTGAACGGGCTGCGGAAACCGTGGTCCCAATGCTGCAGGCGGGTCATCACCGGCAGGTTGTTCGTCTCCAGCAGGTAGAGGCCGGGGCCGAACACGTCGGCCAGCTGACCTTCGTGGACAAAGACCGCGGCCTGTCCCTCGCGGACGGTCAGTTTCGCGCCGTACTTGATCGCGTGGCCGACGGTGTCGAACCGCCAGACCATCGTGTCGCGGCTGTCGGCCGTCCATTCGATGATCTCGATGAACTCGCCGCCCAGGATGTCGAAGATGGACATAGGTGCCTCCCGCTGACCTCGCCCCTTTCTAGGGGCGGGCCGGGGGCAGGATCAAGCATTCTCGCCCAGCAGTTCGGCGGCGATGCGCCGGACGATGGGGGCGGCCTCGGCCTCGGACATGCCGGGGCGCAGGCGGGGATCGTACAGGATCCGCAGCAGCAGTTCGTCATGGCGGGTTAGAAGGGCGAATTCCTCGTCGTCGTTGAAGATCGACGGACGTGCGCCGGGGCTGTCATTGGCCAGGCCCATGCCCTGCGCCAGCTCCTCGTGGATGCAGGACGTGCGCAGCAAAGGCGGCAGTTCGGCCCGGATCACCGCCACGGCACGGGCGTAATCGGCGGCCGCGCCACGCGAATAGGCAAAGACCGCACAGCTGATCGCGGCGGGCAGTTCGGTCACGATGGACACGTCCTGCGCCGGGATGCCCGGCACCAGCTGGGCCAGCCGTGGGCCGATGGCGCGCCGTTCATCCTCGGTCAGGACCAGGATGGTGAAGTTGCCGCCCTCGGCGGTCAGCGACACGGGATGGCGCGCAGCGTCCGACAGGCGGGCCGCGAAATCGGCAACCTCGGACCGCCAGGCGGGGCGGGCCGCCATGTCGGTGGATGCGCCGAATTCCAGCTGCATCCGCACCGGGCCCTGCCAGCGGCGCACCGGTGCTGCGCGGGCCTGCGACACCAACCCGCCGTCGGTCTGGCTGTATTCGTCGCGCAGCGCGATCTCGATGAAATTGCGGGTCAGGATCTCGGCGTCGATCGGGGCGTCCAGCGGAGTGCGCTCGCGGCGCAGGCGCCCTTGGGCCACCAGGCGCCGTTCCGCCGCGGCATAGAAATCGCGCTGCGTCTGGCTGGCCTGGCTGGGCGAGGCAGAGGCCTGGCGCGCCACCGCGTTTGCAGTGCGGTTGCGTTCGGCGCGGGCACGGCGCAGCTCTGCTTGGCTTTGCGCGGCGTCGGTGGCCTCGGGGCGGGCCTCGGGGCGCGGAGAGCCGGGGGTGTCCGTGAATGGGTCGGGGGCGCAGCCAGCCAGCAGCAGCGCCAGTCCCAGGGCGGGAACAGCCGCGCGCAACATCAGCGCCGCCCGCCGGGTCCGGTCACGGCAGACGGTTGGCGCGACGATGCCGACGCCAGCGCGTCGCGCAGTTCGGCCTCCATCCGGGTCAACTCCTCCTCGGCCGAACGGCGGCGCGAGCGGCCTTCGTCGGCGATGCGCAGGCTGTCCTCGATGGTGGCGATCAGCTGGGCGTTGGCGGTCTGCACCGCCTTGATGTCAAAGACACCGCGTTCGGTCTCCGCACGGATCTGGGCGTTGGCCTGTCGCAGGTTGTCGGCGTTGCGGGTCAGCAGTTCGTTGGTCAGGTCGCTGGCCTCCTTGACCGCGCGGGCGGCCTCGGCGCTGCGCTGGATGGTGACGGCCTGGGCCAGCTGGGTCTCCCACAGCGGCACCGTGTTCACCAGGGTCGAGTTGATCTTGGTCACCAGCGACTTGTCGTTTTCCTGCACCAGCCGGATCGAGGGCAACGACTGCATCGTGACCTGCCGCGTCAGCTTCAGGTCGTGGACGCGCCGTTCCAGATCGTCGCGCAACGTGCGCAGGTCGCGCAGTTCCTGCGCCTCGATCACCTGATCGGGCTGCGCCTTGCCGGCCAGCTCGGCCTCCTTGGCGGGGATCGTGTCGCGGTCCAGTTCGGCCAGCTTTTCCGTGCCCGCGGCGATGTACAGCGCCAGTTCGTCATAGAAGGTCAGCGTGCGGTCATACAGGATATCCAGCGACTTGACGTCCTTGAGCAGCTTCTGTTCGTGGCCCTCCAGTTCGGCCGTGATGCGGTCGATCTGGGTCTGGACCTGTTCGTAATTCGCCACGAACTTGGCAAAGGGCGCGGACCGACCCAACAGCTTTTCCCACCAGCTGCGGCTGCGGCGCATGTCCAGTTCGGTCGTGGAAAACCCGCGGATCGTGGTCACGACCTCGCGCAGGCTGTCGCCGGCGGGGCCGACCTCCTTGGTCTTGACGTCGGCCAGCATGGACTGGCTGATCTGCTGCAGGTCTGCCTGGGCGCGGGTGCCGAACCGCAGGATGGAATTGCTGTCCTTGAGGTCGATCTCGGCCATGCGGGCGCGGATCTGGGCCTGGGTGGCGGGGTCGGCATCGGACAGGGACTGGGCCGCGGGCGCAGGCTCGGGCAGCGGGGCCGAGGCCACGGCCTCGATCTGGGCCTGAGCAGCTTCGGCGCGGCGTTTCGTCTCGTCACTCATCGGCATGTCCCCTTGTCGGCCATCCGCCCGTCGGGCGGTTCCGGTGTCTCAGCATATGACTAATTTCCGTGGCATCAACGACATGCAGACCGGAAAGTTTCGCGACATGGCAGGGCGGACACAGCCGGTGGTGCGGATGGGCCACAAACGCGGCCCATCCGGGGTGGTGTCAGGCCGCAGCCTTGCGGCCATAGAAGCCGTCGCCCTTGGCCGCCATGTCGCGCAGCATCTGCGGCGCCTTGAAGCGGGGGCCGTGCTGGCCCTCCAGCCGGTCGCAGATCTCGACCGCCGTCTGCGCGCCCAGGATGTCCAGCCAGCCGAACGGGCCGCCGGACCAGGGCGCAAAGCCCCAGCCCAGGATGGCGCCCACGTCGCCTTCGCGGATGTCCTCCAGCACGCCGTCCTCCAGCGCGCGCACGGCCTCCAGGCTTTGCGCGAACATCAGGCGGTGCTGGATGTCCTCCAGTGCGGGCTGGTCGTCGGCGCGCGGGTATTGCGCGTCCAGACCCTCCCACAGGCCCTGCCGCTTGCCGTCCTCATAGGCATAGAAGCCCGCGCCGCCCTTGCGGCCCATCCGGTCCTGATCGGCCATCCAGAACAGCACGTCGTCGACCGCACCGTCGGGATAGGCATCGCCCATCGCGGCCTTGGTGGCCTTGGCGATCTTGACGCCCAGGTCGATGCTGGTCTCGTCCACCAGCTGCAGCGGACCCAGGGGCATGCCCATCATCTTGGCGGCGTTTTCCACCAGCGTGGGGTTCACGCCCTCGGCCACCATGCGGATGCCCTCGTTGATGTAGGGGATGATGCACCGGTTGGCATAGAAGAACCGCTCGTCATTGACGACGATGGGGGTCTTGCGGATCTGGCGCACGAAATCCAGCGCCTTGGCGACGGCCACAGGGCCGGTCTGTTTCCCCTTGATGATCTCGACCAGCAGCATCTTGTCGACGGGGCTGAAGAAATGGATGCCGATGAACTGCTCGGGCCGCGCGCTGGCACGCGCCAGATCGCTGATCGGCAGTGTCGAGGTGTTGGTGGCAAAGATCGCACCGGACGGGATCACGGCCTCGGCCTTCTTCGTGACCTCGGCCTTGACGGACGGGTCCTCGAAGACCGCCTCGACGATCAGGTCGCACCCGTCCAGCGCCGCATAGTCGGTCGTGGCGGTGATGTGTGCCAGAACCTCGGCCTTCTTCTCCTCGGTCGATTTCTTGCGGCTGATGGCCTGGTCCAACAGACCCGTCGAATAGGCCTTTCCGCGGTCGGCGCTGTCCTGCGCCGCGTCGATCAGCACGACCTCGATCCCCGCCATGGCGCTGACATACGCGATGCCCGCGCCCATCATGCCCGCGCCCAAGATGCCGACCTTGCGCACGGTCTGGTCCGGCGCGTCCGGACGGTTCGCGCCCTTTTCCAAGGCTTCCTTGTTGATGAACAGGCTGCGGATCATCGCGGTGCTGCTGGGGTTCATCAGCACGTTGGTGAACCAGCGCGCCTCGATCTTCAGCGCCTGATCAAAGGGCACCATCGACCCCTCATAGACCGCCGACAGCAGCGCCTTGGCCGCCGGATAGACGCCCATCGTCTTGCCATGCACCATCGCCGATGCGCCGACAAAGGTCATGAAACCCGCCGGGTGGAACGGCTCTCCGCCCGGCATCTTGTAGCCCTTGGCATCCCAGGGCTTGACGATGTCGGCGTCGGTCGCGCCCAGCACCCAGGCCTTGGCGGCGGCCACCGGGTCGGCTGTGACCTCGTCGATCAGCCCGGCGGATTTCGCCTTTTTCGGGTCCGACAGCTTGCCTTCCAGCAGGAACGGTGCGGCCATCATCGCGCCCAGCTTGCGCGTCAGGCGGGTGGTGCCGCCGGCGCCGGGAAAGATGCCGACCATGATCTCGGGCAGGCCGATCTTGGCCTTGGGGTTGTCGGCGGCAAAGATGCGATGCGTCGCCAACGGCAGTTCCAGCCCGATGCCAAGTGCGGTGCCGGGCAGGGCGGCGGCGATCGGCTTGCCGCCCTTCTTGGTCTTGGGATCCATCCCCGCCAGCTCGATCTTGCGCAGCAGGTGATGCAGCGTCATCACGCCGTCGAACACGCCCTGCGCGCCGTTCGCGTCCTTCATGCCCGCGATGACCTTCAGGTCCATCCCGGCGGCAAAGTCCTTCTTGCCGCTGGTGATGACGATGCCCTTGACGGCATCGTCGGCCAGCGCGTCGTCGACCAGCCCGCCCAAGGCGGTCGCGCCGTCCATCGACAGCACGTTCATCGACTTGCCCGGCACGTCCCAGGTGATCACCGCGACGCCGTCGGCGCCCTTTTCCATCGTGAAATCGGTCATGTCCGGGGTCCTCACACGCGTTCGATGATGGTGGCCGCGCCCATGCCGGACGCGATGCACAGGGTCGCCAGACCCATGGTCTTGTCCTGCCGCTCAAGCTCGTCCAGCAGGGTGCCGATGATGATCGCGCCGGTCGCGCCCAAGGGGTGGCCCATGGCGATGGCGCCGCCGTTCACGTTGACCTTGGAGTGGTCCACGTCGAACGCCTGCATGAAGCGCAGCACGACCGAGGCAAAGGCCTCGTTCACCTCGAACAGGTCTATGTCGCCGATGGACAGGCCGCTGTCCTTGAGGATCTTCTCGGTCACCGGCACCGGACCGGTCAGCATGATCGTGGGGTCGGTGCCGATCTTGGCGGTGGCACGGATACGGGCGCGGGGTTTCAGACCATACGCTTCGCCGAACTCCTTGCTGCCGATCAGGACGGCGGCGGCGCCGTCGACGATGCCGCTGCTGTTGCCGGCATGGTGGATGTGATCGACATGGGTCAGGTGCGGGTATTTCAGCATCGCGACCTTGTCGAAACCGGGCATCATCTCGCCCATCTCCTTGAAGGCGGGGCGCAGTTTGGCCAGATCGTCGGCGGTGGTGCCGGGGCGCATGTATTCGTCGCGGTCCAGGATGGTCAGGCCGTTCTGGTCCAGCACCGGGACGACGGATTTGGCAAAGCGGTTTTCCTGCCACGCCTGCGCGGCGCGGCGCTGGCTTTCCAAGGCCAGCGCATCGGCATCCGCGCGGCTGAACCCGTATTCGGTCGCGATGATGTCGGCGCTGATCCCCTGCGGGACGAAGTACGACCGCATCGCCAGGCCCGGATCGACGGCGATGGCCGCCCCGTCGCTGCCCATGGCGACGCGACCCATCATCTCGACGCCGCCGGCGATATAGGCTTGGCCCGCGCCACCCTTGATCTGGTTGGCGGCCAGGTTCACGGCCTCCATGCCGGACGCGCAGAACCGGTTGATCGACAGGCCCGGAATGGACTGGTCCAGGTCCGATGCCAGCACGGCGCTGCGCGCGAGGCAGCCGCCCTGTTCCTTCACCTGGGTGACGTTGCCCCAGATGACATCCTCGACCGCGTGGCCTTCCAGCCCGTTGCGTTCCTTGACGGCGTTCAGCAGGCGCGCGGACAGCGCCAGCGAGGTGACCTCGTGCAGGCTGCCATCGGGGCGGCCCTTGCCGCGCGGGGTGCGGGCGGCGTCATAGATGAATGCGTCGGTCATGTGTCCTCCTTGGGCGCCGGTCGGATGGGTTGCCGGGCATCAGATCATAGGGGTGTTTCCAGCCGGGCAGAGCTTGAATGGCCTGCAGCCAGCGGTCGATATGGGGCCAGTCCTTGCGGTCGAAACCGAAAGGCTCGGGATAGTACAGATAGCCGCACAGCGCGAAGTCAGCGATGGTCGGACCGCCGGGCGCAACCCAGTCCCGACCCGCCAGATGCGCGTCCAGCACCTGGTAGGCGGCCTTGAGCCGTCCTTGCAGGTATTCAGCAGCACCGACCGGACGCTTGTCCGCGGGCAGGAAGTTCAGCAGGAACCGCGCCGGGCCCGCTTGGGCCGACATCTTGTGATTGTCGAACATCAGCCAACGCAGCGTCTCGTTCCGGTCACTGCCCAGGAACTTGCCGGTCCGTTCGGCCACGTGCAACTGGATCACGGCGGATTGCGTCAGGGTCAGGTCGCCCTCGCGAAAGACCGGGACCTCACCCATGGGGTTAAGCGCCCGGAACTCGGGGCTGCGCCCCTCTCCGTTGAAGAAATCGACATAGACGGGCTGCCAGTCATAGCCCGCCAGCTGCATCGTCAGCGCCGGTTTGTAGGCATTCCCGGATTCACCAAAGCACCAGAGTTGCGCGGTCATCTTTCCTCCTCGACGCCGGGGG
>NZ_BBPH01000206.1 GCF_000787695.1 Paracoccus sp. PAMC 22219
TTGCTCTGCCCCCTGAGAACTGGACCGTTTGAAGCTGGAGTTTTCGGCTAACCTTCCCTGGCTGGGAGAGGAGCGGAGAACGATGAAGGCATCGAAGTTCACGGAAGCGCAGAAGGCGTTCATCCTGAAGCAAGGCGAGGAAGGCACGCCGGTGGCCGAGGTCTGCCGCAAGGCGGGTATCAGCCAGGCGACCTACTTCAACTGGAAGAAGCGGTATGGCGGCCTGCTGCCGGACGAGATGCGTCGGCTGAGGGCGCTGGAGGACGAGAACGGCCGCCTGAAAAAGATCGTCGCGGACCTGACTTTGGATCGGGAAATGCTGCAGGACGTCATCCGGCGAAAGCTCTGAAGCCTGGCCGGATGCGCGAACTAGTTCGCGGGATGTGCATCGATTGGGGCGCGTCGATAAGCAGGGCTTGTGGGGCCCTGCGGTTTGACACCTCCACGTTCCACTACAAGTCCCGGCGCACGGACCAGGCAGCCGTCGAGAGACGGATCAGGGAGATCTGCGAAACGCGGGTGCGCTATGGATATCGGCGTGTCCACGTCTTGCTGCGACGGGAGAGCTGGCAGGTGAACATCAAGAAGACTCGTAGAATTTACAATGAATTAGGTGTGCAGCTCAGGAACAAGAACCCGAAACGGCGGGTGAAGGCCAAGCTGCGAGACGATCGCCAGGAGGCTGTCGCGCCGAATGATGTCTGGGCCATGGACTTTGTTCATGACCAATTGGCCTTGGGCAACAAGCTGCGGATCCTGACGATCGTCGACACGCATTCCCGTTTCTGTCCAGCAGCTGACCCGCGCTTCACCTACCGCGGCGAGGATGTGGTCCGGACACTGGAACGGGTCTGTGCCCAAGTCGGCTATCCCAGGACAATCCGGGTAGACAATGGCAGCGAGTTCATCTCGCGCGACCTCGACCTGTGGGCCTACGCCAACGATATCACCCTGGACTTCTCACGCCCTGGCAAGCCCACCGACAATGGCTTCATTGAGGCGTTCAACAGCAAACTCAGGTCTGAATGCCTGAACGCACACTGGTTCATGAGCCTTGCAGACGCGCAGGAAAAACTGGAGACTTGGCGTAGGCACTACAACGAGGACCGACCCCATAGTTCGATCGGATATAACGTCCCGATCGCCCTGCATTATCCCGGCGGCGCAGC
>NZ_BBPH01000205.1 GCF_000787695.1 Paracoccus sp. PAMC 22219
TCGACCACCGCCATCGGCGGCGAATCGGTTGCGACGGGCCCCGGCGCCAGCGCCATCGGCTGGCAGGCCATGGCCACCGCCGAACGCGCCCAGGCCATCGGTCACCTGGCCACCGCCCAGGGCGTCCGCTCCCTGGCCGTGGGCGAGAATGCCGACGCCCAGTCGGATTTCTCGACCGCCATCGGCAACGAATCCATCGCCAACGGCGTGGACGCGCTGGCCATCGGCGACACCTCGGTCGCGAACGGCACCTCGACCACCGCGGTCGGCGGTGAATCGGTCGCGAACGGCACCGCCGCCACCGCCTTCGGCTGGCAGGCGCAGGCCACCGCGGAACGCGCCCATGCCTTCGGTCACCTGGCCGTCGCCAGCGGCGTGCGCTCGACCGCCATCGGCGAGGCCGCGATGGCCATGGGTTCGGGCTCGATCGCGCTTGGCAACCAGGCGGTCGCCGCGGCCGACAACTCGGTCGCCATCGGCGACGGTGCGACCGCGACCCGCGCGAACGAATTCGTGCTGGGCAACGGGGCCAACACCTATCGCGCGGCGGGCATCGCATCTGACGCCAGCACCGCGGCACAGGGCACGCCCGTCGGCGTCGTGACCTCGGACGCGCAGGGCAACCTGGCGGTCGACCGGTCGCTGGGCGAAAGCATGTCGTCGCTGGGCGGCAGCGTGCGGTCGCTGGGCCAGCAGGTCGAGAACAACAAGGAAGGCATCGCCATGGCGATGGCGCTGAACACCCCCTACGTCCCCGAGGACAAGACCTACGCCGTCTCGACCAGCATCGGCAGCTTCGAAGGCTCGCAGGCGCTGGCCGCCTCGATGGGCTACCGCTTCGACGCGAACACCCAGTTCGATGCGGGCATCACCTACGGCTTCGACCAGAATCAGGTCGGCGGCCGCATCGGCGTGACCTACGCGTGGTAAGCCACGCCGCAAAACGGACGGGGACGGCGCATGCGCTGTCCCTGGCCATCGCGATGGCGCTGGCCTTGGTCGGCGCCAGCGCCCATGCGCAGGACACCCCCGCCCCCGCCGACCCCCAGCCCGCACCGCAGGCCGAGGCGCCGCTGGTCGAACCCAGCTATGCCACCGCCCTGATCCGCGACGTGCTGGCGGCGGTGAACCACGGCAACTGGACGGGCAACTATACCGTGCTGCGCGACATCGCCTCGCCCGAATTCGGGCTGGCCAACGATCCGACGCGGCTGGCGGGTCTCTTCACGCCCCTGCGCGAGGAACGGCTGGACCTGCTGCAGGCGATGGTCATCGACCCGGTCATCCTGGAAAGCGCCCTGTCCGACACCGGCCAGGAGCTGCGCCTGACCGGCTATGTGCCGCTGCAACCGCGCCATGTCAGCTTCGACCTGGTCCTGGGGCTGGAGGGGCGGCGCTGGCTGCTGCTGGGCATCTCGGTCGGGGCCTTCGATCCGATCGATCCCTAAGGCACCGCGCGTTGTCGGTGTACGCCCTGTGTCCGCGCGGTGCGCCCGCGGTGCGCGCCCGGTGCCGCCGATTTCCCAGCATTTGCTGACCGTTTCACGCCCCGGACCTGCAACGGCTCACCGCGCAACGCCCGCCCCGTTGCGCGCGATCAGGTCATGGACGCGCTCCTTGGGTCGGCACAGCACCGCGCCATGGGGGGCAAAGACCACCGGCCGCTCGATCAGGATCGGATGCGCCGCCATCGCCGCGATCAGCGCGTCGTCCGACAGCCCCGGATCGCCCAGGCCCAGCTCCACGAACGGCGTCCCCTTGCGCCGGATCAGCCCCCGCGCACCGATCCCCAGCACCGCCAGCGCATCGCGCACTTCGCCCTCGGACGGCGGCGCGGCAATATAATCGCGCACCTCGGGCTGGATCCCCGCCTCGCGCAGCGCCGCCAGCACCCAGCGGGACGTGGAGCAGGTCGGCTTGTGCCAGATCACCCAGTCCACGCTAGCGATCCCCGTCCGGAATGGGCAGCGCGCTGGTCGCCTTGATCTCCTCCATCGACAGCAGCGCGGTGACGTTGTGGATCTTCACCTCGCCGATCAGCGACTGATAAAAGCGGTCATAGGCGCGCGCGTTCTTGACCTGCACCTTGAGGATATAGTCGATATCGCCCGCCAGCCGGTGCGCCTCGACAACCTCGGGACGCTCGCGCAGGGCACGCAGGAACCGCGCCGCCCAGTCGCGGTCATGTTCGCTGGTGCGGATCAGAACGAAGAAACAGGCCTCCAGCCCAAGTGCCTCCGGGTCCAGGATCGCGACCTGCCGGCGGATCACCCCGGCCTCGCGCAGCTTGCGGATGCGGTTCCAGACCGGGGTCTTGGACGCCCCCACCCGGTCCGCGATCTGGTCCAGCGACAGGCTGGCATCCTGCTGCAGCAGGGACAGGATCTTGCGGTCCACCTCGTCCAGGCGGACAGGCGTCTGTCCTGCGCCCGTATCAGGGGAAATCGGTTCCGGCATGGCGCACTCCTTGGTCGATCGTCCTTATTTGCCGCGACCACTGTGCAGAATCCAGAACGAAATTCTATATAGAGGACAGCAAAACCGCGAGGTCCAGTCATGAGCAAATCCTTCCCCCTGTCGGCCGCACGCCCCGGCGTCATCACCGCGAACGATCTTCGCGAAGGCCACAATGTGTGGATGTGCGCCGACGGCTGGACCCGCGATCCGCGCCATGCGACCGTCTATGACGACGAGGCCATCGCCGATCTGGCCCTGCTGCAGGCCGTGGCCCAATCGGAAATTGTCGTCGCCCCCTATCTGGTCGAGGCCAAGCGCGGACCCGACGGGCCCGAGCCGGTCCATTTCCGCGAGGCCTTCCGCCAGCGCGGACCGTCCAACTATTTCCACGGCATCCAGGCCGATCAGCAAGCCGAGGCCAGCCATGTTTGATATCCGCCCCGTCGAAACCGACTATGTCCGCCAGCGCGCCGCCGAATTCCGCGCCCAGGTCGCCCGCCGCCTGGACGGCAGCCTGACTGAGGACGAGTTCAAGCCGCTGCGCCTGATGAACGGCGTCTATCTGCAGCTGCATGCCTACATGCTGCGCGTGGCCATTCCCTATGGCACGATCAGCCCCGACCAGATGCGCACCCTAGCCGTGCTGGCCGAGAAATGGGACAAGGGCTATGGCCACTGGACCACGCGCCAGAACATCCAGTTCAACTGGCCCAAGCTGGTCGACATCCCGGACATGCTGGACGCGCTGGCCGATGTCGGCATGCATGCCATCCAGACCAGCGGCAACACGATCCGCAACGTGACCACCGATGCCTTTGCCGGCGCCGCCTTTGACGAGGCCGCCGATCCGCGCCCCTACGCGGAGCTGCTGCGCAGCTGGTCGACCGATCACGCCGAATTCCAGTTCCTGCCGCGCAAGTTCAAGATCGCCATTTCCGGCGGCAAAAAGGACCGTGCGGTCATCGCCGCCCATGACATCGGCCTGCGTCTGACCGAACAGAACGGCAAGACCGGGTTCGAGGTCTGGATCGGTGGCGGTCTGGGCCGCACGCCCCTGCTGGGCCAGGTCGTCCGCGACTTTCTGCCCGAGGAGGACCTGCTTCCTTACGTCGAGGCGATCATCGCGACCTACAACCTGGCCGGCCGTCGCGACAACAAGTACAAGGCCCGCATCAAGATCACCGTGCTGGAGCGTGGCCTGGACGTCATGCGCGCCGAGATCGAAGAGGAATTCCTGGCCCGCCGCCGCGATTTCCACGGCGCCGACCGGGATGCGCTGGCGGTCTTCAAGGACCGCTTCCGCGCGCCATCCTTCCGCAATGCGCCCGTCGACGGCTATGAGGCCGAGCGTCAGGCGAACCCCGCCTTCCGCAGCTGGTCGGACACGAACCTGCACCAGCACCGCGTGGACGGCTATGCCAGCGTCGTGGTGACCTTCAAGGCGCCGGGCCAGACGCCGGGCGACGCCAGCGCGGACCAGATGCGCCTGCTGGCCGATCTGGCCGAACGCTATGGCCACCACGACCTGCGCGTGATGCATGACCAGAACGTGGCGCTGCCGCATGTGCACAAATCCGACCTGCCGGCGCTGTATGCGGCGCTGCGCGAGGCGGGCCTTGCCACCGCCAATGCCGGGCTGACCAGCGACATCATCGCCTGCCCCGGCATGGATTACTGCGCGCTGGCCACCGCCCGGTCGATCCCGATCGCAGAAGAAATCGCCGACCACTTCCGCGGCCTGGGGCTGGAGCAGGAGATCGGCAATCTGAACATCCGCATCTCGGGCTGCATCAATGCCTGCGGACATCACCACCTGGGCCATATCGGCATCCTGGGGCTGGATCGGGCTGGCGTGGAGAACTATCAGATCACGCTTGGCGGCGATGCCTATGACATCCCGGCCATCGGCGAACGCGCCGGTGCGGGTTTCCCGGCCGAACAGGTGGTCCCGGCCATCGACCGCCTGCTGCGCGCCTATCTTGAGGTGCGTGAGGACGCGTCCGAACGCTTCATCGACGCCTATCGCCGCTTGGGTCAGGCCCCGTTCAAGGCCGCGCTGTATCCCGTGGCCGCCGATGCTTGACGGGAACCTGGACACGCGGGCGGGGCGGCTGAACGACCGCTATCGCCACCATGCCGCCATCGAGGTGCTGCGCCGCGCGGTCACTGACCCCGATCTGGGGCAGGTGGCGCTGGTGTCGTCGTTCGGCGCGGAATCGGTCGTGCTGCTGCACATGGTCAGCCGCGTGGCTCCTGGCCTGCCGGTGCTGTTCATCGACACGCAGATGCTGTTTCCCGAAACGCTGGCCTATCAGCAGGAGGTCGCGGAACGCCTGTCGCTCACCAACGTGCAGGTCATCACCGCCAGCGACGCGGAGATCGCGTCGCATGACCCGGACGGGACGCTGCACAAGGTGAACCCGGACGCCTGCTGCGATTTCCGCAAGACGGTGCCGCTGGAACGCGTCCTGTCGGGCTATGACGCCTGGATCACGGGCCGCAAGCGGTTCCAGAACGGCCAACGCGCCGCGCTGGAGTTCTTCGAGCCCGAACCCCCGACCCGCCTGCGCGTGAACCCGCTGGCGCATTGGCGCCCCGAGGATGTGCAGGACTACATGGTGGAAAACCGCCTGCCCCGGCATCCGCTGGTGGCGCAGGGCTATCCGTCGATCGGCTGCGCGCCCTGCACCTCGCCCGTGGCACCGGGCGAAGACCCCCGGTCCGGCCGCTGGCGCGGACAGGAGAAATCCGAATGCGGCATCCACTTCATCGGCGGGCGCATGGTCCGCAGAAAGGTCTCGGCATGAGCGAGCAGTTGAACAGCGAACCCGTCCTGGCCCGCGATGACGGCTTTCACCCGGTGACCGACCAGCCCGCCGTGGTGCTGGCCCCCGACACCGCAGCCGCGACGCTGACCGATCACCTGGATCAGCCGCTGATCGGGATCGCGTTTCCGTCCTTCAGCGACGGGCGCGGATTTACCCTGGCGCGCCGCCTGCGCGAGCTGGGATATACCGGTCGCCTGCGCGCGACCGGCCGGCTGATCGCCGATCAATACGCCATGGCCCGGCGCGTGGGCTTCGACGAGGTCGAGGTCGCCGCCGACATCGCCGCCCGCCAACCGCAGGATCAGTGGCTGGCCCGCGCCGACTTCAAGGCCTGGGACCATCGGGCGCAGCTGGCCGGGTGACCCTTTCACCCGCGCGCCCCATCGATTAGACGACAAGGATTGCAACAATGACGCTGGATCTGCCCGTGACCGAGGCCGCCAAGATTACCGTTCCCGACGCCCAGACCGTGACCTCCGTCACGAAATGGACCGACAGCCTGTTCTCGTTCCGGGTGACGCGGCCCGCCTCGCTGCGTTTCCGGTCGGGCGAATTCGTGATGATCGGCCTGCCGGGCGACAACGGCAAGCCGCTGCTGCGGGCCTATTCCATCGCCTCGCCCAACTGGGACGACGAGCTGGAATTCTATTCCATCATCGTCCCCGACGGGCCGCTGACCTCAAGGCTGCAGCACATCAAGCCGGGCGACCAGATCATCCTGCGCCCGAAACCCGTGGGCACGCTGGTCCTCGACGCGCTACTGCCCGGCAAGCGGCTGTGGTTCCTGGCCACCGGCACCGGCTTTGCGCCCTTCGCGTCGCTGATGCGCGACCCCGAGACCTATGAGCGGTTCGAGCAGGTCATCATGATGCACACCTGCCGCACCGGAGAGGAACTGGTCTATGGCGCCGAGCTGGTGAACAACCTGCGCCACGACCCGCTGCTGACCGAGATCTATGGCGACGACTTCGCGCAGCGGCTGAAATACTATCCGACCACGACCCGCGAACCGTCGCCCTTCATGGGCCGCATCACCGACAACCTGACCTCGGGCAAGGTGCTGTCCGATCTGGGCCTGCCGCCCATCGACCCGGCCGAGGATCGCGCGATGATCTGCGGCAGCCTGGCGTTCAACGTCGACGTCAAGGCCGTCCTTGAGGGCTTTGGCCTGCACGAGGGCGCGAATTCAGAACCCCGCGAATTCGTGGTCGAAAAGGCCTTTGTCGGCGAAGGCGTCTGACGCCCTTCGCCCCGGACCGCCCCGAGGGCCGCGCCACATCGGCGCGGCCTTTTGCATGGCGCGACGCCGCCCATCACGCAAAGGTCACGGCAAGTTTGGGAACCCTTGGCGCAAGTGCCTGTTAAACCACCAAAGACAGACATTCGGTTTTCCACAAGGAGCGTCTCATGCGCCGGATTATCCACAACACCACCGCCATCGCGGCCTGCCTGTCGCTGATGCGCCGCATCTTGCGATGGCCCAGACCGCGATGCCCGGCCCCGATCAGGCGGCCGCCCCCCAGAACCTGATCCTGGCGCAGGCCGATCCCGCGCCCGAGGGAGAGGTTCCGCCCCCGGCAGAGGCCGCAGCACCCGGCGAGGATGGCCCTCAGGATGGCGCCGACCTGAACCAGATGGCAACCGAGCCCCCGGCAGAGCCGCCCCGGCCGAAGAGCCCGCGCCGGAACCCGCACCCGTCGAGGAGCCCGCCCCCGAGG